>CAZCBN010000015.1:0-39190 GCA_964496975.1 uncultured Phycisphaeraceae bacterium | reverse complement strand
GCTCTACACCGCCGCCGACGCGGCCGCGGACACCCGCGCCGCCGGCCTGCCCGGCCTCGCCCCCTTCACCCGCGGCGCCACGCCCCTCGGCGGCCGCGAGTGCGGCTGGGACATCCGCCAGGAAGTCACCGAGCCGAACCCCGCCGACGCCAACGCCGTCGCGCTCGAAGAACTCCAGAACGGCGTCACCTCCATCCTGCTCCGGTTCGACGCCGCGGGCCGCTCGGGCATCGGCCCGCGCGACATCGCCTCGGGCGGACTCGTGGGCCGCGACGGCGTCGCCCTGCACAGCCTCGCCGACCTCAACACCGTGCTCGACGGCGTCTATCTCGACATCGCCCCGATCGCCCTCGAGGCGGGCGGCGCCTTCTTCGCCGCCTCCGCCCTGCTCATCGCCGCGTGGCGCGACCGCGGCGTGAACATCGCCGGCGTCCGCGGCGCGTTCAACGCCGATCCCTTCGCCGTGCTCGCACGCGACGGACGCCTGCCCATGCCGCTGGACGCGGCGCTGGACGCGATGGCCTCCCTCGCCGCCTGGGCCGACCGCAATGCGCCGCGCATCACCACCGTGCGCGTCGGCTCGGCGCCTTATCACCACGCCGGCGCCACCGCCGTGCAGGACCTCGCCTTCGCCGTCGCGACCGGCGCCGAGTACCTCCGCGCCCTCACGGAGCGCGGCGGGCTGTCCGTCGCCGCCGCGGCCCGGCAGATGCAGTTCAGCACGGCCGTCGGCACCAACCTCTTCCTCGCCGTCGCCAAGCTCCGCGCCGCGAGGCGGCTCTGGTCCCGCGTGCTCGAGGTGGCGGGCGTGCCCGCCGCCGAGCAGCCCCCGCTCCGCCTGCACGTGCGCACCAGCAAGCGTGTCATCACCAAGCGTGACCCGTGGGTAAACATCCTGCGCAACACGGTGTGCGCGTTCGCCGCGGGCATCGCCGGCGCCGAGAGCATCACCACCGTTCCCTACGACGCCGCCGTGGGCCTGCCGACCGAGCACGCCCGCCGCGTGGCGCGGAACACCCAGCACGTCCTGCTCGAAGAGGCCCACCTCACCCGCGTGGTCGACCCCGCCGGCGGCAGCTACGCCGTCGAGCGCCTCACGGGCGACCTCGCCCGCCGCGCCTGGAACCTGGTGCAAGAGATCGAACGCCGCGGCGGCATGCGCGCCGCGCTCACCAGCGGCTGGGTCCGGGGCCAGATCGACTCGGCCTTCTCGCAGCGACTGCGCAACCTCTCCACGCGACGCGACGCCGTCATCGGCGTCAGCGAGTTCCCGAACGCCGGCGAGGCCCCGCTGCCCCGGCGCTCGAACAACCCGCTCGACGTCGCCGCCGCAGCCCGGGCGCGACTCGCCCACGTCGTGCGCACGCCCGAGGCGCCCGCGGCGCTCGTCCGCCTGACCGAGGCGACCGCGCGCGGCGTGAGCCCCGCCGTGGTCGACCTCGCCGTCCGCGCCGCCGAAGAGGGCGCCACGCTCGCCGAGCTGCACCTCGCCTCGGGCGGCCGGCGCGACGCCGAGAGCATCCCCGCCGTGCACCCGCACCCCTACGCGCAGCCCTTCGAAGACCTGCGCGACGCCGCGGATGCTCACACCGCCGCGACGGGCGAGCGGCCCGCCGTCTTCCTCGCCAGCATCGGGCCCGTCGCGCAGCACACCGCCCGCACCAACTACAGCCAGAGCTTCTTCGAGGCCGGCGGCTTCCGCTGCATCGCGGGCGACGGCTACGACTCCGCCCAGCGCGCCGTCGCCGCCTTCGCCGAGAGCCGTGCGCACATCGCCGTCATCTGCTCCTCGGACAAGGCCTACCCCACGCTCGTCCCGGACCTCGCGCCCCGCCTGCACGCCGCGGGCGCACGCACCGTCATCCTCGCGGGCCACCCGGGCGAGCACGAGGCCGCGTACCGCGCCGCGGGCGTCGACCGCTTCATCTTCGTGAAGTGCGACGTCGTCGCCGCGCTGCACGACCTGCTCGCCGAGGAGGGCGTGGCCGTCGAGCCGCCCGGCTGATTGTCCCGCCCGCCCTCCGGCTCGCCGTCTCTCTGCGAGCCGCCGTTCCCCTCGCACCGACCACGCCGAGGCAACACCCCCCGGAGCCGAACCATGACCCGCGTGCCGAGTTTGGACCAGTTCGAGTTGGGCACGCCCGCCCCGGTCAGCGCCGCCGCCTGGCGCACCGCCGCCGAGCAAGACCTCCGCCGCCCCCTCACCTCCGTCGACTGGGAAACCCCCGAGGGCATCCCCGTCAAGCCCCTCTACACCGCCGACGACACGCACGACCTTCCGCACCTCGGCACCATGCCGGGCCTGCCCCCCTTCGTCCGCGGCCCCTACAGCACCATGTACGCCCTCCGCCCCTGGACCGTCCGCCAGTACGCCGGCTTCAGCACCGCCGAGGACAGCAACGCCTTCTACCGCCGCAACCTCGCCGCCGGCCAACGCGGCCTCTCCATCGCCTTCGACCTCGCCACCCACCGCGGCTACGACAGCGACCACCCGCGCGTCGTCGGCGATGTTGGCATGGCCGGCGTCGCCGTCGACAGCATCGAGGACATGCGCACCCTCTTCAGCGGCATCCCCCTCGACAAAATGAGCGTCAGCATGACCATGAACGGCGCCGTCCTGCCCGTCATGGCCCTCTTCATCCTCGCCGGCGAGGAGCAGGGCGTCGCCCCGGAGCTCCTCAGCGGCACCATCCAGAACGACATCCTCAAAGAGTTCATGGTCCGCAACACCTACATCTACCCGCCCGCGCCCAGCATGCGCATCATCTCCGACATCTTCAGCTTCGCCAGCAAACGCATGCCCCGCTTCAACAGCATCTCCATCAGCGGCTACCACATGCAGGAGGCCGGCGCCACCGCAGACCTCGAGCTCGCCTACACCCTCGCCGACGGCCTCGAATACATCCGCGCCGGCAGGGCCGCCGGCCTCGACGTCGACGACTTCTGCCCCCGCCTCTCCTTCTTCTGGGCCGTCGGCATGAACTTCTTCATGGAAGTCGCCAAGATGCGCGCCGCCCGCCTGCTCTGGGCCAAGATCGTCCACTCCTTCAACCCCGCCAACCCGAAGAGCATGTGCCTCCGCACCCACAGCCAGACCAGCGGCTGGAGCCTCACCGCGCAGGACGTGTACAACAACGTCATCCGCACATGCATCGAGGCGATGGCCGCCACGCAGGGCCACACCCAGAGCCTCCACACCAACGCCCTCGACGAGGCCCTCGCCCTGCCCACAGACTTCTCCGCCCGTATCGCACGGAACACCCAGCTCTTCCTTCAGCAGGAGACCGACACCTGCCGACTCGTCGACCCGTGGGGCGGCAGCGCCTACGTCGAGAGCCTCACATGGGCCCTCGCCCAGCGCGCCTGGGCCCACATCCGCGAGGTCGAGCACGCCGGCGGCATGGCCAAGGCCATCGAGGCCGGCATCCCCAAGCGCCGAATCGAAGAAGCCTCCGCACGCACACAGGCCCGCATCGACAGCGGCCTGCAAACCGTCGTCGGCGTCAACAAGTACCGCCCACGCGTCGACGCCCCGCCCGAGGTGCTGAAGGTCGACAACAAGGCCGTCCGCGAGCGGCAGATCGCCAAGCTCGAAAAACTCCGCCGCGAGCGCGACCCCGCCGCCGTCACCAAAGCCCTCGACGCGCTCACCCACGCCGCCCACGACGGCACCGGCAACCTGCTCGAGCTCGCCGTCAACGCCGCACGGGCCCGCGCCACCGTCGGCGAGATCAGCCTCGCCCTCGAAAAAGTCTTCGGCCGCCACAAGGCCGAGACCAGCGTCATCCGCGGCGTCTACCGCGCCGAACTGGGCGAGCAAGGAGCCGGCATCACCATGCGCATCAAGGAACTCGTCGACGCCGTCGAACGCACCGAGGGCCGCCGACCGCGGATCCTCATCGCCAAAATGGGCCAGGACGGCCACGACCGCGGCCAAAAAGTCGTCGCCACCGCCTACGCCGATCTCGGCTTCGACGTCGACGTCGGCCCCCTCTTCCAAACCCCCGAAGAGACCGCGCGCCAGGCCGCCGAGAACGACGTCCACGTCGTCGGCGTCAGCAGCCTCGCCGCGGGCCACCTCACCCTCGTCCCGCAGCTCCGCGACGAGCTGCGCAAGCTGGGGCGAGACGACATCCTCATCGTCGTCGGCGGCGTCATCCCCCCGCAGGACTACCCGGCGTTGCACGAAGCCGGCGCCGACGCCATCTTCGGCCCCGGCACCGTCATCACCGAGGCGGCGGAGAAGGTGCTCGGCATCCTCGCCGACCGGCTCGGCGTCACCACCGCGGAGCGCGACACGCGGTGACACCCCGCCGCGCCCTCACCGCCCCGGGCCGGCGCGGCCCCCGCGCCGCGTGCCGGCCGATCGATGCCAAGGCGCCCTGCGACGCCCGCATCGTCGGGGCCCGTGCCCACCGCGCGGCCACGGCGCGTCGGCCCGCCACGGGCGCACACCGCATCGAGCAGCACCTCACCGCGCCGGCCACGCCTCGCACACTCAGTTGTCCGCCGCCGTCGCCCTTACCCCATCGAATAGAAGAACCGCGCATGCACGATCTTCCCGTGCTTCACCGTGTAGTGGCACGCCTCTTTCATCAGCATCCGCTGCCCGGACATCGGCCCGCCCTTGCACGTCGCGTCGAGCGCCATGAACACGATGAACTCGTCGTCGTGCGGGTAGGGGCCGTCCACCTGAATCGAGTGAACCTCGGTCGACGCCTCCCACGCCCGGCCCGCCTCCTTCAGCACCGCAAGCCCGCGCCGCTCCCGCGGCATGTCGGGCCCGCAGTCCATCGCCTCGGTCGACACCGCGTTCTGGTCGTACAGCTCATCGAGCGCCTGGGCATACTTCTGCTCGCGGCACAGCTCCACCAGCCGCCGACCCACCCGCATCGCCTCCGACACCGGCATCGCGGGCGCGTGCATCTCGTTCGCCATGGCATGTCTCCTGGTCAGACCAGCCCAAGGCCCATCGGCCGCACGTTCAACGCACACCCCGATGACCGACTTTCAACCTAACGAATTCGCCCCGCCCCTGTCAAGGCCCCGTTCGGGATTTCCCTCCCCCGAATCGCTCGCCGCCGACCTGTGCGCCGGAAGCCGCACCGCCCTCGCCCGCGCCATCACGCTCATCGAAAGCCGGGCCGAGGCCCACCGCCCCCTCGCGCACGAACTGCTCACCCGCCTCGCCCCGCACGCCGCCGCCCGCGGCCCGCTCACGCTCCGGCTCGGCATCACCGGCGTGCCCGGCGTCGGCAAGAGCACCTTCATCGATGCGCTCGGCACCCGCCTATGCAACGCCGGCAAGCGCCTCGCCGTCCTCGCCGTCGACCCCTCCAGCACCCGCACCGGCGGCAGCATCCTCGGCGACAAGACCCGCATGGCCGACCTCGCCGCCCACCCAAACGCCTTCATCCGCCCCAGCCCCAGCGCCGGCACGCTGGGCGGCGTCGCCCGCCGCACGCGGGAGACGGCCCTGCTGTGCGAGGCCGCGGGGTTTGACATCCTCTTTATCGAGACCGTCGGCGTGGGCCAGAGCGAGACGATGGTCGCCGACATGACCGACTGCTTCCTCGCGCTCATGCTCCCCGGCGCCGGCGACGGGCTCCAGGGCATCAAGCGGGGACTGCTGGAGCTGGCCGAGGTCATCGCGGTGAACAAGGCCGACGCCGGCGGCGAGCACCGGGCCGAAGAGGCCGCCCGCGAGTACCGCGAGGCCGCGCGCATCATGCACCCGCGCGACGAGTTGTCGCGCCCCGACGTGCGGACATGCTCCGCGCGCACGGGCCTGGGTGTTGACGAGGTGTGGCGCGCGGTCGACGCCCGCGTGGACCGCGCGCGCCGCAGCGGCGCGTTCGAGGCCCGCCGCCGCGGGCAGGCGGTGAACTGGATGCGGGCCCTGCTGATCGAGGGGCTCGAGTCGATGCTCGCCGCCAACCCGTCGGCGCAGGCGGCACTGGCGAAGGCGCAGCGCGACCTCATAGAAGGAACGGTGCCGCCGAGCATCGCCGCCGAGCGCGTGCTGGACGCGTTCCGCGCCGGCTTCGGCCGCGGATAAAGCGCAAGAAAACGCGGCAAAAACATCGGAAAAGTTCGACGGTCGCCCCGATAGCAGATACAATGATCCGCAAATTCGCCCCCGCCCGTGCCCCGCGCGACCCCGCCGCTTGATGCGGCGATGCCGCGGCAACCGCGCGGCGGGCGATGGCCGAGGAGGTGCGTCCATGCCGGGTGAAGTCTCGGGCGAGCCGATGGTCGCGAAGGGTGCGCGCAGCGCCGGCGGGAGCGCGGGCGGGTGCGGGCGCGGGTGCTGCTGCGGGTCAACGTCGGCCGAGGTGGGCCTGATGGGCGCGCGCGGCGTGAACCACATCGGCATCGCCGTGAAGTCGCTCGCCGAGCAGCGGTCGTACTACGAGGGCGTGCTCGGGGCCCGGTACGAGGGCGAAGAGGACGTGCCCGAGCAGAACGTGCGCGTGGCGTTCTTCGCGCTGGGCCAGGGGGCCGGCGTCGTGCGGCTTGAGCTCTTGGAGCCGACCAGCCCGGAGAGCCCGATCGCGAAGTTCATCGAAAAGAAGGGTGAGGGCGTTCACCACGTGGCGTACACCGTGGAGGGCATCGAGGCGAGGCTCGCGGCGCTGAAGGCGGGCGGGGTGGCGCTGATCGACGAGTCGCCGCGAACGGGCGCACACGGGGCGAAGATCGCGTTTGTGCACCCCAAGTCGACGCGGGGCGTGCTGACCGAGCTGTGCGAGCCGCGGCACGGGGCGTGATCCGAAGGCGCTCTGCGGAGTTGGCACACGCGGACGGGTGTGCCACGTGGAGCACGGCCTGAAAGGCCGTGGGAAGGGGGAGAAGGGCACGGCCTGGAAGGCCGTGGCACCCGGAGGGGGAGTGGTGGTGGTCGTGGGGGTGTGCGGCGGGTGGATGGGCGCGCGTGCAGGGGTGATGGGATGAACGGCTATCCGACAATGGCGGAGCGGGTGCGGGAGCTGGAGTCACGCCGGGCGGGGCTTGCGCTCGGGGGCGGGGCGGACAAGATTGAGAAGCAGCACAAGGGCGGCAAGCTGAGCGCGCGCGAGCGTGTGGCGGCGCTGCTGGACGCGGACACGTTCCAGGAACGCGCAGGCTTTGCGCAGCACAGGTGCACGCTGTTCGGCATGGCGGGAAAGGACCTGCCCGCCGACGGGGTGGTGACCGGGGCCGGCGCGATCGAAGGCCGGCTTGTGCACGTCGCGAGCCAGGACTTCACGGTGGCGGGCGGCGCGGCGGGCGAGGTGCACAGCGACAAGATCGTGGACATGATGCGGGCGAGCCTGAAGACGGGCTCGCCCTTTGTCTTCATCAATGATTCGGGCGGCGCGCGCATCCAGGAGGGCATCGACAGCCTGGGCGCCTACGGCCGGGTTTTCTATCACAACACGCTGCTCTCGGGCGTGGTGCCGCAGATCAGCCTCATCTGCGGGCCCTGCGCGGGCGGGGCGGCGTACAGCCCGGCGTTGACCGACTTCATCGTCCAGACGCGGCAGGCGCAGATGTTCATCACCGGGCCCGGCGTCATCAAGAAGGTGACGGGCGAGGAGGTGACGGCCGAGCAACTGGGCGGCCCCGAGGCGCACATGCACTACTCGGGCGTGGTGCACTTTGTCGCCGAGGACGACCTGGACGCGATGCGGATCTGCCGGCGGCTGCTGTCGTTCCTGCCGAGCAACAACCACGCGTCGCCCCCGGTGCTGCCGTGCTCGGCCGACGCGCCCGATGACCCGGCGCTCGAGTCGATCATCCCGGACAACCCGCGGGCGGGGTACGACGTGCGGCGCGTGGTGGAGCGGATCGTGGACGGCGGCGACTTTCTGGAGGTGCAGAGCGAGTTCGCCGCGTCGGTGGTGATCGGCTTTGCGCGGGTGATGGGCTCGACGGTGGGCGTGGTGGCGAACAACCCCACGGTGCGCGCGGGCGTGCTCGACATCGACAGCTCGGACAAGGCGAGCCGGTTCATTCGCTTCTGCAACGGGTTCAACATCCCGATCCTGACGCTCGTGGACGTGCCGGGCTTCATGCCTGGGCTTGAGCAGGAGTACGGCGGCATCATCCGGCACGGGGCGAAGCTGCTGTTCGCCTATTCGGCGGCGACGGTGCCGAAGATCACGGTCATTCTGCGCAAGGCGTACGGCGGGGCGTACGTCGCGATGGCGAGCAAGGACCTGGGCGCCGACGCCGTTGCGGCGTGGCCCACGGCGGAGATCGCGGTGATGGGCGCCGAGGGCGCGGTGGAGGTGATCTTCAAAAAGGAGATCCTCGACGCGCCGGACAAAGAGGCGAAGCGGCGCGAGCTGATCGACCTGTACCGCGAGACGTTCAGCTCGCCCTATGTGGCGGCGGGGCGGCGGATGGTGGATGATGTCATCCGCCCGGCGGAGACGCGGCGCTGGGTGGGCAACGCCCTCGAGGCGTGGCGGACGAAGCGCGAGCTGCGTCCGGAGAAGAAGCACGGCCTGATGCCGATGTGAGACGGCGGGCGCGGGCCGGATGGGCGCGGGGCCGGGCCGGCCGGCGCTGGCCGGGGTGCGTCGGGTATGGTCGGGGCTCGTGGGGCGGCTCGGTGCCGGGAGGAGGCTGGCGTGGGCGACGGGGGCGTGGTGATGCTGGCCGCGGCGTCGGGCGGGCCTGATCTTGTGGGAAACCTGCAGGTCGGCCTCGGGCTGATGGTCGTGGGGCTGGGGCTTGTGTTTGCGGCGTTGGCGATGCTGTGGGGCATCACGGCGCTGGTGGCGAGGCTTGGTTCGCAGCCTGCGAAAGCCGGGGCGGGCGCGATGCTGCCGGGTGCTGCGACGGCTCCGGGCGCCGCACTGGGTGCCGCACCGAGCGCTGCGCCGGGCGCCGACGCGTCGGCTGCCGGGGTTGGCGTGGCGGCGGATCCTGCCGGCGGCGGATCGGGCGTGCCGCGGGCGCATCTTGTGGTGATCGCGGCAGCTGCTGCGGCGGCGCTCGCGCGGATGAACATGCGCGGCTCGGTGCGCCGGGTGACGGTGCTGCGTCGCGACGATGAGAGCGGGTGGCTTGCCTCGGGCCGGGCGGGGGTGATGGCGTCGCACCGGCCTCGGGCGTGAGAAGGAGCATGGCGGCGGGCTGGCGCCGATGAAGGGGCTGCTGATGAAGATGCGGATCACGGTTGAGGGCGTGGCGTACGAGGTGGAGGTGGAGGTGCTCTCGGGCGAGGCGGGCCCGGGGGCGATGCCGATGGTCGCGACGGCGGCGGCGCCCGCGATGGCGATGTCGATGCCGTCGCCCGCGACGCGACCGGCGGCCCCCGCAGCCGCGGCGCCGAGGCCGGCGGCGCGTGCGCCCGAGCCGGCGGCGGTCTCTGGTGGTGCGTCGGGCGGTGGGGGCGTGGTGAAGGCGCCGCTGGCGGGGAACGTGCTGAGCGTGCCCGTGCAGGTGGGGCAGGCGGTGGCGCTGAACGCGCCGGTGCTGGTGCTGGAAGCGATGAAGATGGAGACGAGCGTGGCGTCGCCCTTCGCGGGCACGGTGAAGTCCGTCCTTGTGAAGGCGGGCGACGCGGTGCAGGCAGGGCAGGCCGTGATCGAGATCGGGTGATGCTGGGGGCCGGTGCGGGGCCCGCCCGCCGGCCGCGGGGCCGGGGTGATCGGGCCGTGGGGGCGTGCGATGGGCGTGCTTGACGTGATGGCGCGGCTGCTGGATGAGTCCGGGTTCGGCCAGTTTCACTGGACGAACGGCGTGATGATCGGCGTGGGCCTGCTCTTCATCTGGCTGGCGATCAAGAAGGGCTTTGAGCCGCTGCTGCTGGTGCCGATCGGGTTCGGCATCATCGTGGGGAACATCCCCTACGACGCGACGAAGGTGCCCGTCAGCGTGTACGACGGGCCGGTGGGCGAGGCCGACCTCGCGGTGTACGGCTTCGAGGACGCGGTGTTCACGTGGCGCGAGGGGATGGCGCCCGAGGCCGAGGCGGAGCTGCAGCCCGCCGAGTCGCACGAGGAGTTCATGCGGCGGGTGGTGCGGTCGGAGCGCGTCGCGCTGCCGGGCCTGCGCAAGGTGGAGAATCGGGACGAGGCGGATCGGCTGCTGCGGTCCGGGCGGGCCGTGCTCGTGAACGTGCACCAGTTCCTCACGCCGCGGCTGACGATCGAGGGCCCGGGGCTGTATCGCAACGGGCAGGGGCGGTGGGTGGTGGAGGGCGCGGGGTCGCAGGGCTCGCGGCGGCCCGAGTTGTGGTCGCTCGATCGGCAGGAGGTGCGCAACGCCTCGGTGCTGTGGTGGCTCTTCGCGGGCGTGGGGCTGGCGGGGTTTTATCCGCCGCTGATCTTCCTGGGCATCGGCGCGATGACAGACTTCGGTCCGCTGCTGGCGAACCCCAAGCTCATCCTGCTGGGGGCGGCGGCGCAGTTCGGCATCTTCGGCTCGCTGGTGATGGCGTTGCTCTGCGGCTTTGTGCCGGGCTTTGAGGGCTTCACGCTGAAGCAGGCCGCGTCGATCGCCATCATCGGCGGGGCCGACGGGCCCACGGCGATCTTCACGTGCACGCGGCTCGCGCCCGAGCTGCTCGGGGCGGTGGCGCTCGCGGCGTACTCGTACATGGCGCTCGTGCCGCTGATCCTGCCGCCGGTGATCCGGGCGTTCACGACGAAGCGCGAGCGGCTCATCCGCATGGAGCAGGCGCGGCCGGTGAGCAAGGGCGTGCGGATCGTCTTCCCGATCGTCGGCTTCATCTTCACGGCGTTCATCTCGCCGGCGGGGCTGCCGCTGCTGGGGATGCTCTTCTTCGGCAACCTGCTGCGGGAGAGCCTGGTCACGGACCGCCTGGCCAAGACGGCGCAGAACCAGTTCATCGACATCGTGACCATCCTGCTGGGCCTCACGGTGGGCGCGAAGACCAGCGCGGCGAACTTCCTCACGCCGCAGACGATCTTCGTCTTCATCCTGGGCGTCATCGCGTTCAGCTTCGGCGCCATGGGCGGCGTGCTGTGCGCAAAGCTCATGAACCTCGTGAGCCGCTCGCCGGTGAACCCGATGATCGGCGCCGCCGGCGTGAGCGCGGTCCCCATGTCGGCCCGCGTGGTGCACAAGATGGGCCTGGAGGAAGACCCGCAGAACTACCTGATGATGCACGCGATGGGGCCGAATGTCGCCGGCGTCATCGGCTCGGCGGTGGCGGCGGGCGTGCTGCTGAGCAGGCTCTCGGGCACGTGACGAGCGCAGGGCGGCACCGGCCTACGCCGTGCGCGTGAACCCCGCTCCACCCCCGGCCCGCGTGACGAAGCACGTGGGCGGCGTGAGGCCGCGGGCCGTGACTCGCTCGGCGACGTGCTGGGCAGTCTGGGCCGCCGCGTCGCTCCGCACAAGCGCGACGGCGCAGCCGCCGAAGCCGCCGCCCGTCATGCGGGCCCCAAAGCAGCCGGGCGCCTCTGAAGCGGCCTCGACCGCCGCGTCGAGCTCGACGCAGGAGACCTGGTAGTCGTCGCGAAGGCTCGCGTGGCTCTCCAGCATGAGCCTCCCCGCGGCGGCGTTGTCCCCGGCTCGAACCGCGTCGGCGAAGGTGAGCACGCGCGGGTTCTCCGTCACCACGTGCCGCGCGCGGCGGTGCAGCAGATCGCTCAACGCGGCGCGGTGCCGCTGCAGCGTTTCCGGTGAGACGTCGCGCAGCGCCCGCACGTCGGGGTCCCGCTGGTGCAGCAGCTCCACGGCGTCTTCGCACGCCTTGCGCCGCGCGGCGTAGCCGCCGTCCGTCAGCTCATGGTGCACGTTCGTGTTGATGACGAGCAGCGCCACGCCCTCGTCGGCGAGCGGCACCGGCTCGGCCTCGAACGAACGGCAGTCGATCAGCAATGCGTGCCCCGCCACGCCCATGGCCGAGATGAACTGGTCCATGATGCCGCAGGGCACGCCCACCGCGTGCTCCGCCGCCTGGCACCGCAGGGCCTTGGTCTTGGGGTGCGGGGCAAAGCCGGAGAGCGCCTCGAGCGCCGTCATCGTCGCGACCTCCAGCGCCGCCGAGCTCGAGAGCCCCGCGCCCACCGGCACGTCGCTCGTGATGTACGCGTCGAACGAGGGCACGTCGCCGAGCCGGCCCGCCTCCGCGGCCACGCCGAGGTACTCGGTCAGCACCGCCGAGACGTACCAGGCCGGCTTGCTCGCGTGCCGCGTGTGCGTGGGCGTGCCCAGCACGGTCGCCCGCCGCGCGTCGGGGTCGGGCAGATCGGCGAAGTACAGCTCGGCGGCAGGGGGGCCGTCGCCCGCGCGGCCCCGCGGCGCCACGGCCACGGCGGTCCGCAGCTCCAGCGCCATCGGCAGCACGAAGCCCGCGTTGTAATCGGTGTGCTCGCCGATGAGGTTCACACGCCCGGGCGCCGAGGCGACGATCGCGGGGCGCGCGCCGAACGCCGACGCGAACCCCTCCGCCGCTCGGTCAACGGCGCTGGGCGGGGTGGGCGTCTGGGTCGGTGGCTTTGAGGTCGGCACGCGGGCGTCTCCGGCAGGGACCCGGGCGGAGGCGGCGGTCACGCCGGTCTTGCGCGGGCTACCGCCGCAGGCTATCGCGTCCTTCGGGTGCGTGTGCCGAGTCGCGATCGTCCTCGTCAAAGACGGCCCGCAGGGGCGGCGTGTCGAGGTCGTCGAACTGCCCCCCCTTCGCCGCGCGGATGAACGCCCACACCGCGAGGCCGGCGAGCACAAACGCCGCGGGGATCATCACCGTGATGACGCTCATGCGGCCCCCTGCGCGGCGATGGCCGCCTCGTCCGCACGGCCGTCACGTGCACGAGCCCACGCCGGCTCGGACTCGGCTCGGCGGTCCGCGTCGCGGCTCGCGCCACGGTCCGCGCCGCGGTCCGAGCCACCAGGCGTACCGCCCCACGCCGCAACAGCGACGACCGTCAGCGAGCTCAGCGGCATGAGAATCGCCGCGAGCAGCGGATGGATCGCCCCCGCCACGGCGAACCCCGCCGCCAGCGCGTTGTACCCGATGCTCAACGTCATGCAGACCCGCACCCGACGCATCGCCCCGCGCGACGCCGCGAGCAGCGTGGCGATCGGCGCAATGCCAGGCGAAGCGATGTACACGTCCGCCGCCTGCAGGCTCGCCTCGGCCCCGCCGTGCACGGCGATGCCCACGTCGGCCGCCGCGAGCGCCGCCGCGTCGTTCACGCCGTCGCCCACCATGACGACCGGCTCCGCGCGGCGCTCTGCACCGGCCGCGGCCGCCATCTCCGCCCGAACACGCTCCACCTTCGCCTCGGGCGTCTGCCCGCCGAGCGACGCGCCGGCGTCAAGCCCGAGCTGCTGGGCGAGCGATTCGACGCGCTCGGGCCGATCGCCCGACAGCACGGCGGGCCGCCAGCCGCGGCGGCGCAGGTGCGCGATCGTTGCGGCGGTGTCCTCGTGCGGCACGTCCCCCGCGACGGCGAGCGCAGCGCAGAGCCGGCCCCGCTCCGCCACACACACCACCGACTCGCCCGCGTCGAGCCGCGCGCGCACGAAGAGCGCGATGTCTTCGTCGGCGGTTCCGGCCGGAGTGACGCCGACGCCCCGCTGCAACATGAGCGTCGGCGAGCCGACGAGCATCGGCACGCCGTCAACGACGCCCTCGACGCCCAGGCCGAGCATGAGCCGCCGCTCGTCCACCTTGGCCGCGTCATCGCGCCACGCCGCGTCCGCGGGCCGTAGCGCCGCGACGGCACGCGCCACCGGGTGGTTCACGCCCTCCTCCAGCGCCGCCGCGCGGCGGAGCGCCGCGTCGTCGCCCGAAGCCGCGACGGCCCGGAGCGTCGCCCGAGTCAGCGTCCCGGTCTTGTCCAGCAAGATGCGCCCGGGCCGGCTCAGCGTCTCCAGCACGCCTGCGCCCTTCACCACCACGCCGGCCCGCGTCAGCTGGCCCAGCGCGACCGTCATCACAAGCGGCGTCGCGAGCCCCAGGGCGCACGGGCAGGTGACGACGAGGAGCGCGACCGCGTGCTCGATCGCCACGCCCGGCCCGTGCGGCCACCAGGCCGCCGCGGTGCCGACCGCGAGCGCCGCAACCGCGACCACGAACCACACCGCGAGCCGGTCCGCCGCCCGCACGACCGGCGCGCGCTGCGCCAGCGACTCCTCGACGAGTGACATCAGCCGCGCGAGGCGCGTCGCCGCGCCGCTCGCCTCCACCCGCACGACGAGCCTGTCGACGAGGTTCGTCGCGCCCGCGGCCACGCGGTCGCCCGGCGTGACGCGGGCCGGTTCGCTCTCGCCGGTCATCACGCTCATGTCAACGCGCGACGAGCCGGCGTGCACGACGCCGTCCGCGGCGATCGCGTCGCCCGCCCGCACATCGATGAAGTCACCCGGCCGCAGCGCGTCGATCGGCACGGAGCGTGCGCCCGCCGCGTCGTCGTCGGGCGAGTCGAGCCGTCGGGCGTGGCTCGGCGTGAGCCGTTCAAGCAGTTCCAGCGAGTCCACCGCCCGCCGCTGCTGCGCGTGCTGCACAAACCGGCCGACAAGCAGCAGGAAGACGAGCGCCGTGATCGAGTCAAAGTACACCTCGCCCGTGCCGCGGAGCGCGTTCGCCGTGCCCCACACGCCACCGGCCGCGAGCGCCACCGCCACGGGCAGATCGAGGTGGGGCGTCCGCGCGCGCACCGCGGCGATCGCCCCATGGAAAAACACCCGCCCGGGCCACGCCAGCGAGAGGATCCCGAGCGCGGCGCTCCAGAGCCGCAGCATCCGCGCCTCGCCGGAGGCGATGCCGTCGAAGAGGCCCGCGTACAGGCCCAGCCCGAGCAGCATGGTGTTGCCGGCGAGCGCGCCCGCGACGCCGATGCGGATCAGCCAGCGGCGGTCCTCCGCGCGCCGGCGTTCCTCGGCCCGGGCGCTCGTGGGCGGGTGCGCGGGGTAGCCCAGGCCGTCGAGCGCGCGGGCGAGGCGCGACAGGCTCGTCACGCCTGTGTCCCACACGAGCGAGACCCGCGCGCGGCGGAAGTCCAGCCGAGACTCGACAACCCCCGCCGTCACACGCGAGAGCCGCTCGACCAGCCACACGCACGCCGCGCAGTGCACCCCGTCCAGTTGCAGCAACGCCCGCCGCCGGCCCGGCCCCGCGGGCGACGTGTGCGCCGCGGTGTACGCGGGGTCGTCAAGCTCCGCGTAATCGCGCGATGTTGTCTTGGCACGCCGCGCATGCTCGCCCGCAAGGCCGTCCCGAAGCTCGTAGTACCGGCTCAGGTCGCACGCGTGCACGAGCCCGTACACCGTCCGGCACCCCTCGCAGCAGAACTGCACCGGCTCGCCGGCACGCACGAGCCCCCTTGGCACCGGAAGACCGCAGTGCGCGCAGGCGCACGCGGCGTTCGCCGCGTCATCGACCGTCATGTCCTTGTCAACCGTCATCGTCCCGTCAACCGGCATCGGCCCCATCGGCACGGCGAGCAGCGGCGGCGCCTTTCGCCCCGCAGCGCGTCGCGAGCTTCGCACCGGGGCCGCGGTCACGGCGTCACCCCCTCGCCCGTCGGACCCACCGAACCCACCACACCAACCGTCGCCGTCGTCGGCGGCGCATTGCAGCAGGGAACCTCCGCGGGCGTCAGCGACCGCACCCGCCGGATCGCCGCGCGAACCCCCGCCGGCGTTGACGCCGACGCCGTGCCCTCCGGCATGATCGACGGAAGCGACACCCGCCCCAGCACCGTGAACAGCCCCATGCCGAGCACGAGCAGCGCCGTCAGCATCGGCAGCCGCGCCCGCATCGGCCCCGTCAACGCCTGCAGCCCGACGGAGACGGCCGCCATCACCGGCAGCGTGCCGAGCCAGAACGCGACCATCAGCGCCGCACCGGACAGCACCCCGCCCGTCGCCGCGGCCGTCGCGGTAAACGCGTAGAGCCACCCGCACGGCAGCAGGGGCGTCAGCAGCCCGACCGCCGCGGCCCGGCGCGACGCGGGCAGCCCCATCGCCGCGTAGTGCAGCTTCTGCAAGCGCCGCGACCAGAACGCCGGCAGCCGCGGCGCGACCCGCGCCACCCCCACGCCGCGAAGCAGCGCCGCCAGGCCGAACGTCACCATCAGCGCTCCGGCCGCCAGCGCCGCCCCACGCTGCACGCCCGCCAGATCGCCGGTCCGGTTCAGCGTCAGCCCCAGCGCGCCCGCCCCAGCGCCGAGCAGGGCGTACGACACGCCGCGGCCGGCGTGGTACGCCGCGTGCGCCCGCCAGCGCGACGCGCGCGCCGTGTCCTGCGGCTCTCGCGGCCCCGCGTTCACGGCGAACAGCGCGAGCGCACCGCACATCCCCGCGCAGTGCGGGCTGCCGAGCAGGCTCGCCGCGAGCACCGCCGCGGCGAGCGCCAGGATGGAAGTCTCATCGCCCATGCCACACCCGTGCGGGAGTCGTCCCGCGGCGTTGCGTCAGCGGCCCTGTGCCTCGGCTGCCTCGGCCTCCACAAACACATCGCACGTCGCCCCTGCCCAGCGCGACGACGCCAGCACCCGCACGCGGAACTCCCACCGCCCCGCGTCGAGCACGCCCGCGTCCACGCACCACGCCCCCCCAGCCCCACGGACAAACGGCGCCGACCGCACTGCCTCGGGCCGGCTCCCGTGGAAGAACTCCGCCGCCGCGGCGTCCACGCGCACCTCAGCACCCTGGGCGTCGAGCGCGGCAAGGCGGTACCGCCCGACCTCGCCCGCCTCGGGGGTCAGCCGAAGGCGCCAGCCCAGACGCCGCGCGTCGATGCACGCCGCCTGCCCGTTGTCCCAATCCACGGCCCGCTGGTAGTACGACGCTTCCACCGGCGCCGCGCTCCGCGTCGCCGCCACGATCGTGACGCCGCAGATCGCCATGTTCCCCAGCAGCAGCCCCGCGACCACCAGAGGCCACAGCGGGATGCGCCGGCGCGTCGTTGGTCCTGCCGCGCGGTGCGTCTCGCCGCGCCCAGTGTCCTCACGTGTCCCTGTCACGGCATGCTCCCCGTGGTGTCCGCAAGGTTCATCACCGGGCCGTCACGCTCGGGCCCCAGCAGCCGGTAGTGCGACGAGACCTCCACGCCCCGCTCGTCGCGCACCACGACCGGGATGACCCGGTGCCCGCCCGTCCCGTTGAAGACCTCGGGCGCCGCCACGATCAGCACCGTCTCCGACGCCGTCTCCCCCGGCCCGACCCGCAGGTCCCCCGTCGGAACGCGGAACTCCACCGGGCCCGCCGCGAGCGTGTAGGTGTGCGGCGCGTGCGTCCGGTTCGTGATGCGCACCCGCGCCGTGTTCGTCACCTCGCCGCCCGGCATCATGCCGAACGTGGCGCCCGGGCCGCGGACGATGCGCACGTCCGCCGGTCCCCTCGTCATCAGCAGGCCCACGATCGCCGCGCACAGCACGAGCAGCAGCGCCGGGTAGAAGAAGACGCGGGGCCGCACCAGCTTCCGCACCCCCGTCTCCACCGCCGCCTGCGAGGTGTAGCCGATGAGCCCGGGCGCCCGGCCCAGCTTGCCCATCACCGTATCGCACGCGTCGATGCACGCCGCGCAGTTGATGCACTCGAGCTGAAGCCCGTTGCGGATGTCGATGCCCGTCGGGCACACCGTTACGCAGTTCCCGCAGTCCACGCAGTCGCCCAGCACCGGCAGCGAGACCGTGGCCGGCGCGTCGCCCTTCGCGCGGCGGGCCTTGCCGCGCGGCTCGCCCCGCCGCACGTCGTACCCCACGATGATCGAGTGCCGGTCCAGCAGCACGCTCTGGAACCGCCCGTACGGGCACGCGATCAGGCAAAGCTGCTCGCGGAAGTACGCGAAGTTGATCATCATCAGAAGCGTGACGAACGCCACAAAGCCGAACCCCGCCGGGTGAACCCAGGGCCAGTCCGTCACCCACCTCAGCAGCGTCCGCGACCCGACGAAGTACGAAAGGAACGTGTTGGCGAGGAAGAAGCTCACGACGAGCATCACACCCAGCCGAAGCGTCCCCCGCACCGCGCCGGGCAAAGACGACACGAACGCCGCCACGCCCCGCTTGTTCGCCCGGCCGTCAAAGAACCGATCGATCGGCCGGAACACAAAGTCGAGGTACACCGTCTGCGGGCACGCCCAGCCGCACCACGCCCGGCCGATGATCGCGGTGATCAGGAAGATCGACAGAAAGATCGTCACCAGCGTGAGCGCAAACAGCAGCGTGTCCCCGCGGAAGAACGTCGCCCCGAACAGCGTGAACTGCCCGCGGGCCACATCAAGAAAGAACATCTGCCGCCCGCCGACGTGGATGTGCGGCAGCGCCACGAACACCGCGATCAGCAGCCACCCGATGACCTTCCGCCGGCGATACAGCGGCCCCTGCGACAGCTTCGGGTTGATCCACCGCCGCGTCCCGTCCGCGTTGAGCGTCGAGAGCACGCGTGTGCCCGCCTTGGTGTCGTCCGCGCCCATCGTGTTCCCCGTCTGAGCCGCCACGTGCTTCTCCTCGCCGCTGTCACAGAACGCCCGTGCGTGTCACGACGCCGCCGGCGACGAGGCCGATGCCGCTGCCGCCGCGGATCCGGCCGCGCCCCCGCCCGCGCCGGCCGGCGCGACCACGTTGCCCTCCGCGTCGAGCGTGGGCCAGGGCGAGATCGGCACGCCCTCTTCCCCGCGCGGCCCCGGCAGGTTCTTCCCGCGGAGCGACGCGACGTACGCCACCACCAGGTCGATCTCGTTGGCGTTGAGCTGCGCCCCGCCCTTCGCCGGCATCGCGCCGTTCGGCGTTCCCTTCACCACCACCGAGTGCATCGACATCAGGTCCGTCGCGTTCTTGTACACCTCGTCGGTCAGGTTCGGGCCGACGCTCCCCTCCCCGGCCTGGCCGTGGCACAGCGTGCACGACCCCTTGAAGATCGCCTCGCCCTGCGCAAGCCACTTCTCCTCGGCCATGATCTTCAGCAGCTTCCCCTCGCCCGGCGGCACCTTGTTCAGCTCGGCGAACTGCACCTGGAGCGCCCGCGCCTCGTTCCGCGCAAGCCGCTCGTGCACCGTCCCGAGCGCGGGGCTGAAGTGGTACACCACGGTGTAGAGCGCGCTGAACGCGATCGTCCCCGCGAACAAAAGGTGCCACCACCCCGGCGTCGGGTTGTCGTACTCCTGAATGCCGTCGTAGTCGTGCCCCGTCAGCTCGTTCGCCGCGTGCGTCGTCCCGCCCGCCGCCCCGACTCCGCCTGACTGGCCCGACGCCATCGCCGCGACCGTCGGCGGCATCGCCTGCCACGTGAGCGCCGCCCCGGCCTCGTCCGTCACCGGCAGCGCCCGCAGCGATCTCTGATACGCCTCGGACGCCCGCAGATACTCCCGCGCCAGCTCCTCAAGCCGCGCCGACTCCGCCGCGGCCGCCGCGCGGCGTGCCTGCACGAAGTCGTCGTACCGCACCACCGTCGTCCCGCCAACGTCCCACGCCGCGCCGCCGCTGAGCGACGCGCCTCCGGCCGAACCCCCGCGCCCACCCTCGGACAACCGAGCCCCGTTCGCGTCATCCCCGTCCGTGTGCGTCCGGGCCTCAGCGCCCCGCTGCGTCGTCATCATGGCATCACCTCCCGAGCCGTCACTGACACGCCGCGGCCCTCATGGGCCCCCGTCGCCGCCGCGCCCAGCGCACCGTCGTCGAGCGCCATCGCCGCGTGGCGCGACATCTCCGCCCCCCGGCTCCGCACCGTCCGGAGCGTCACCAACGCGTACACCCCGAGAAAAATCGCTAGCCCCACCAGCGGGAACACCGTCAGATCCATCGCGCTGACCACATCAGTGAGACGCACGCGCCACCTCGCTTCCCCCCGAGGCCACCGCCCCATTCCCCGCCGCCGGCGACGCCCCGTCCGGCTCCAGCAGAAGCCGGCTCGGCGCATCCGGCGCCCGGTACAGGTCCGCCCCCATCCGCTGCATGTACGCGATCAGCGCGATGAGCTTGCTCCCCTCGATGTCCGCCGGCAGCTTCCGCGTCGGCGTCCCGTCCGGCGCCAACGGCACCTGCGACGCGAGCTCCGCCGCGATCCGCCGCGCCTGCTGCTCCGCGTGCCGCGCCGCGTTCCCGGGCAGCGCGAGCTTCCCGTACGGCACGCCCAGCATCGCCATCGAGTCCACCCGCGCCTGCACCTCGGACAGGTTCACCCGCGCCTCCCGCAGCCACGGGTACGCCGGCATCAGCGAGTTCTCGTTGATCTCACGCGGGTCCAGGAAGTGCTGGTAGTGCCACCAGTGGCTCCGCCGCCCGCCCTCACGCGCAAGGTCCGGCCCGATCCGCCGGCTCCCCCACTGGAACGGATGGTCGTACACAAACTCGCCCGGCTTGCTGTACTCCCCGTACCGCTTCGTCTCCGCGTACATCGGCCGGATCATCTGGCTGTGGCAGTTGTAACACCCCTCGCTCACATAGATGTCACGCCCCGCCAGCTCCAGCGGCGTGTACGGCTCGACCGTCGAGATCGACGGCACGTTGCTCTTGATCAGGAACGTCGGGATCGCCTCGACAATCCCGCCGATCGCCACCGCCAGCAGCGTGAACACCGTGAACCGGATCGGGAGCCGCTCCCACCGACGGTGCCACACCAGCTGCGCGAACCGGTCCAGCGAGTGCCCGAACGGCGCCACGTTCTCCACCCGGCTCACCGGCTTCGGGTCGCCCGTGTACGCCCGCTCCAGCGGCGGCGCATAGCCCACGCTCGGCTCCAGCTTCGAGGGCCGGTTCCGCCACGTCATCACCGCGTTCACCAGCGCCATCACCACCCCGGCGACGAACAGCGTCCCGCCGATGATCCGCACCCAGTAGAACGGGATCAGCTCCACCACCGTCTCGACAAAGTCCGGGTACTGCAGCACACCCGACTTGTCAAAGGCCCGCCAGTGCAGCCCCTGCGTGATCCCCGCCCAGTAGATCGGCACGATGTACAGCAGGATGCCCACCGACCCCACCCAGAAGTGCGTCTCCGCAAGCTTCTTGCTCCACAGCTTCGTCTGAAAGAGCTTCGGCAAGAGCCAGTAGCACATCCCGAACGTCATGAACCCGTTCCACCCCAGCGCCCCCGAGTGCACGTGCGCGATCGTCCAGTCCGTGTAGTGGCTCAGCGAGTTCACGCTCTTCACGCTGAGCATCGGCCCCTCGAACGTGCTCATCCCGTAGAACGTCACCCCCGCCACAAAGAACTTCAGCACCGGGTCGCTCGACACCTTCTGCCACGCCCCGCGCAGCGTCAGCAGCCCGTTGATCATCCCGCCCCACGAAGGCATCCACAGCATCACGCTGAAGATCATCCCGAGCGTGCTCGCCCACTCCGGCAACGCCGTGTAGTGCAGGTGGTGCGGCCCCGCCCAGATGTAGATGAACACCAGGCTCCAGAAGTGCACGATGCTGAGCCGGTAGCTGAACACCGGCCGCTCCGCCGCCTTCGGCAGGAAGTAGTACATCAGCCCAAGGAACGGCGTCGTCAGGAAGAACGCCACCGCGTTGTGCCCGTACCACCACTGCATCAACGCGTCCTGCACCCCCGCGTACACCGGGTAGCTCTTCATCGCCAGCTCAACCGACGGCATCTCCCCCGTCTTCACCAGGTGGACCACCCCCGCCGGGATCCACAGGTTGTTGAACACGTGCAGCATCGCCACCGTCACGATCGTCGCGATGTAGAACCACAGCGCCACGTACATGTGCCGCTCGCGACGCCGCACCAGCGTCCCGAAGAAGTTCACCCCGAAAAAGCCCACCCACACCACCGCGATCGCGAGGTCGATGGGCCACTCCAGCTCCGCGTACTCCTTCCCCTGCGTGATCCCCATCGGCAGCGTCAACGCCGCCGACACGATGATCAGCTGCCACCCCCAGAAGTGAAGCCGCCCGAGCAGGTCGCTGAACATCCGCGCCTTGCAGAGCCGCTGCGTGCTGTAGTAGATCGCCGCAAAGATCGCGTTCCCCGCGAACGCGAAGATCGCCGCGTTCGTGTGCAGGGGCCGAAGCCGCCCGAACGTCAGCCACTCGTGCCCGTACAGCAGCTTCAAAAAGCCCGTCGCCCACTCCGGCGCCCCGACCCCGATCAGGTACTCCGTCCCCGCCGGCAGCACCAGTTGCAGCGCCACCACGAGCCCCGCCAGCGTCGCCACCAACCCCCAGATCAGCGTCGCGCCCGTAAAGAGCCGCACGATCCCGTCGTCGTACTCAAACCGCTCCACCCCCGAGGCAACCCCCGGCCCGACCCCCGGCCCAGCCGCCGGGCCCCCCGGAACCACACCACCAGAATCCCCGGTCTTCACGTCTGCCTCGTGCGCCATCGTCCCGGCCTCCAACGCGTCGGTTTTCTTCAGTCCCCTCTTGGAGACCAGAATATCCGGAGTATAATCGGAGTAGTCGATCAAGTAATCAAGAAGCAAGAAAATTTTGCCGCAACGCAACGATTCCTGCAAGGCAGGAACTCACCGGGTACAAATCCAAGCAAAACCCGTATGCTGGCCCCGCCCACCGGTTACGCCGTCTTCGCCCTCGTCTGGCTCGCCCAGCAGGACGCGGAGCATGCGGTGCCCGTTCGGGATGTCGCCAGCGCCTGCGACATGCCCCAGCCCTTCCTCAGCAAGGTCGTCGCCGACCTCGTCCGCGCCGGCCTTCTCCGCGCCCGACGCGGCGCCGGCGGCGGCATCAGCCTCGCCCTCGCACCCGCCGACATCCCCCTCATCGCCATCTGTCGCGCCATGGGCGACCCCGTCACCCGGCACCGCTGCGTCCTAGGCCTCGCCCGCTGCGAGCAGGGCGACGCCCAGGGCCCCGCCGCCTCCCTCTGCCGCATCGCCCCCTTCTGCCGCGCGCGGCACACCGCCCTGCTGCACTTCCTGCGGCAGACCACCATCGCCGACCTCGCCGCGGCCATCACATCCCCGCCCGACCTGGCCTCCGACCTCACGCCAGCCCTCACGCCAGCCCTCACGCCGGCCGACTCGCCCCCATCCCCAGCACCAGTTCCCTGAACACCTCGCCCCGGTGCTCAAACCCGCGGAACGCGTGGTAGCTCGCCGCCCCCGGTGCCAGCAGCACCACGCCCCCCGAGGGCGTCTCCCGCCGCGCCACCTCCACCGCGCCCGCAAGGTCCGCCGCGCGGAGCACCCGCACGCCCCGCACCACGCCGGCCTCCGCCGCCGCCCGGTGCAACGACGCCGCGATCGTCTCCCCGTTCACCGGCATCGTCACCACCGCGTGCAGGTTCCCGCGCTGCACCATCGCCGCGCTCGCCTCGTCCCACGGCACGCCCCGGTCATAGCCCCCCAGCAGCAGCGTCACCGGCTGCCCGGCGAACGCGTCCAGGGCCGCCAGCGCCGCGTTGGGGTTTGTCGCGATGCTGTCGTTCACGTACGTCACGCCGCCCACCACGCCCACCGGCTCAAGCCGGTGCGGCAGGGGGCGAAACGCCCGCACCGCCGCCTCCGCGTCCGCCGGGTTGATGCCCACCGCCATCGCCGCCGCCATCGCCCCGCAGCAGTTCACAATGTTGTGCGCACCCCGCAAGGGGAACGGCTCCACATCAAACAGCCGCGACTCCCCAAACCAGAACGCCCCCCCCGCGACACAGATGCCCGGCGCCACGCCGTACGTCGATCGCCCCTCGACCCACGCCGTCGCGTCCATCAAGGGCCCGTGCTGCCCGTTCACCAGCCGGGCCCCGCTCGCAAGCCCGAGCAGCCGCAGCTTGTCCGCCTTGTACCGCTCGTACGACCCGTGCCAGTCCAGGTGCTCGGGGTACAGGCTCGTCGCCAGCGCCACCGTGGGCCGGCCCTCCAGATCCGCGCACTGGGCGCTCGACAGCTCGATCACCCACACGTCGGGCCGCGGCGTCCCCCGCCCCCGCGGGTTCAGGGTCTGCTCCGCGTCCTCCGCCGTCAGCAGCGCCGCCCCGATGTTGCCGCGCAGCGCCGACACCTGCCCCCCGGCCTGCACAATCGCCGCCGTCAGCGACGATGTCGTGCTCTTCCCCTTCGTCCCCGTGATGCACACGGTCGTCGCGTCCGGGTGGGCCGCGAACCACAGCGTGGTCGGCGACACAAACCGCACCCCCGCCTCCGCCGCCCGCACGCACTCCTCGCGGATGTGGCTCACCCCGGGCGACCGCACCACCACATCAAACTCCCGCAGCGCCTCCCCGCCGCGCAGCTCCGTCACCAGCCGCACGCCCCCGAACGGCGCCACCCGCGCCGCCGAGTCCGCCGTGGGCGTCTCTTCGATTGCCGCGATCGCCAGCGAGGGGTGGTGCCGCCGGAGCCACCCGATCGCCCCGAGCCCCTCGCGCCCAAGCCCCCACACCGCCACCCGCTTGCCCGCAAACTCACGCGCCTGCATCGTGTCACTCCGCGTCACCAACGCCCGCACACGTCCCCACCCCACCCAACGCACCACCCAACGACCCTTCCGCCGCCCGCCTCACCGCCCCCGCATATTCCCCCGGCACCAGATGCTCCGCCGAAGGCGTGAGCGCCGCCGACACCAGCCCCGCGCCATCCCCCAGCCACGGCCAATTGCCCAGCCTCGCGCGCACCGTCTCCGCAAACCACCGCACCACCGCGTGCCCGCGCCACGCCTGTTGCTGGGTCAGCAGCCAAAGCGCCGCCGCCACCTCGTCCCCGCCCGCCACGCATTCAAAGGGCCTCGCCCGCCCCGGCAACTCCAGTAGTTCCGCGTACCGCTCCACCGCCGCGCCATCCGCCAGCGGGTCCCCCCCGAGCGCCTCCGCGAGCGTCCCGGGCTCCACAAACGGCGCAAGTGCCAGGTGCACAAACCGGCACTTCGGGCAATCCAGGCACCACGACCATCCACGCCCGCCGCGCCCCTGCCGAAAGTTCGCGTTGCAGCTCACAAACGGCGTCACGAGCCGCCCCTCCCGCACCGCCCCCGACGCAAACGCCCGCGCGATCGACAGCTCGCTCAGCCCCCGCAGCAGCGAGAAACACCGCATCCCGGGCGCCGCCCGGGCGAGCCACGCCGCCGTCGCCCGCTCGCACGCCAGCGACTTGCTGTACTGGTGGTTCACGTCCTCGTCGCCGATCGCCGTGCCCCGGTTCGCCGAGCGCTCGTTGGACATCACGACGTCGTCCACCCCGAGCACCGCCGCCGTCAGCAGCGCCGTCGCCCCGACCATCGCCGTCACCGGCACGTGCCCGTTCGGCGCGCCCGCCCGGTGCAGCGCCACCATCCGCTCGTCCAGCGTCCGCCGCGCCACCACCGGCCGCAGCCCCGCGGCCGCCGCGAGCTGCTCTGTCACGCCCATCGTCCCCGTTCCCGTCGCTGCGCCCGTGACCAGCACAAACGGCACCACGTTCGCCCCCGCCGCCCGCAGCGCCCAGAGCGTGACGTACGAGTCCTTCCCCCCGCCAAACGGCACCAGGCACCGCCGCCCCGCGACGCCCCCGCCCCCTTCGCCCCCGTCCCCGTCGCGCCCGGGCCCAACCGGCACATCTTCGTCGCGCACGTCTTCGTCGCGCACATCCTCCGCCCGCACCACCGCCCGCCCCGCCATGGACACGCCGTTGCGGTGCCCATACTCCGCGAGCCCGCGCCGATAGACCTCGCCCACCAGCGCCGCCAGCCCCGCGTCGATTCCCGCGGGCGCCGCGATCACCCGCGGGCAGCACAGCTTGAAATAGCTCACCCCCGCCATCGCGTGCAGCAGCCGCAGGCACGCCCCCACGCGCCGCCCGCGTTCGCCCGTCTCCGCCGCCGCCGACCCGAGCCCCGGCACCTCGATGCGCTCGACAAACGCAAGCCGCCGCGATGCCCCGACCGCCCCCGCCGGCTCCAGCTCCAGCGCATACCGCAGCCGCGCCTCGTCCCCAACGACCTCCACGCCCTCCAGCACAAACACCGCCGCCGAGGCGTCCGCCGGGCGCATCGCCTCAGCGCGCAGCGCCGCGGCTGTGTCTTCCACCCGCGTCGCCAAGCTTGGGTTCCCCTCGCTCATCGGCCGTGCCCGCTGCCCCCGACGCGATCGGCCTCTCGTCCCGTCCGCGCGCCGTGCCCGTCGCTATCGACCCGCCGCCCTATCTCGCTGCACCGGCCTGCTGCACCAGCCTGCTGCACGGGCCCGCGGCACCGGGCACCGCCCCGCCGCGCCCGCTCACTCAAGCACCGCCCCAAGCCCCTCCCAGATCGCCGCCTGCGCCCCGTTGCACGCCGGCGAGATCTCCACGCACGTCTCCAGCAACCCCGAAAACCCCTCCAGCCCCGCCCACGTCGACGCCCCGTCCAGCCGCAGCGTGTTCACCCCGTCCGCGTGCCGCGAGGCCACCCGCTCCGGCAGCCCCACGCCGTCCGCCAGCAGCACCGAAAACGGCGCGAGCGACGTGAGCCGCACCATGGCCTTCGGAAACTCCGCGAACCCCCAGTCGACAAACGGCGCCGACGCGTACCCCCCCTGCACGTTCACGCCCGCCGTGCCCGGGGGCCACGGGTTGCTCGGCGTGTCGAGCGATTGGTCCTCGGCCCGCTCCGCCGGGCAATACAGCGCCCCCGGGGCCTCGAGCAGCCCCGCCACGTACAACCGCCCGAACAGCACGAACCGGCTCCCCCCGTTCGCCCCGGAGTGCACCATCGTGTTCCACTGCGCCCGCCCCCCGCGATACCCCAGCGGCGCCTGGTCCGCCGAGTCGTCCGCGTAGAGCGTCACCAGTTGATGCACCGACCGCAGGTTCGCCGCGCACGCCGTCCGCAGGGCCGTCTTCTTCGCCCCCGCCAAGGCCGGCGCCAGCAGCCCGATCAGCAGCGAGACAATCGCCACCGTCGCGAGCAGCTCTACCATCGAAAATGCCCGGTCGTTCCGCGTCATATCGACAGCCTAGGAAGCCCGGCCCCCGCCCCGCCCGCCCGTCAGCCCCGCCGCCCCGTCACCCGCCCCTCACGACGCCAGCGCAAACACCCCCGCCGCCGCCGCGTAGCTCACCACCAGCATCCACACCATCTGCACCACCGCCCACTTCCACCCGCCCGTCTCGCGGGCCGTCGTCACCAGCGTCGCCGCGCACTGGATCGACAGGACATAAAACACGAGCATCGACCAGCTCGCCGCCGTAGAAAACACCCGCGTGCCGTCGTCCCGCCGCGCGTCCAGCAGCAGCCCCCGCGGCCCCGCGTCCTTCACGTCCAGGTCCTCCGCCAACCCCGCCTGCACCGCCATGGTGGAGACAAACACCTCCCGCGCCGCGAAGCTCGCCAAGATTCCCACCGCGAGCTGATGGTCCGCCCCCAAAGGTCGCAGCGCCGGCTCCACAAACCGCCCCACCCGCTCCAGCGCGCTCACCGGCTGCACCTCCGCGCCCGCCTCGCCCCTGGGAAACGCCCCGAGCGCCCAGATCCCGACCGACGCCACCAGCACCAGCGTCCCCGCCTTCACCAAAAAGCCGCGCACGCCGAGCCATCCTGCGAGCAACGCCGTGCGCACGCTGGGCACGCGGTAGGGCGGCAGCTCAATGAGCAGTGGGGGCGTCTCGCCGCGCACCGCCGTCCGCCGCACCAGCAGGGCCGTCAGCAGCCCCGCCGCCGCGCCCAGGGCGTAACACCCAACCACCGCCGCCGCCCGCGCCGCCGGCGAGGCCGGGAAGAGCGCCGCCGTCAGCAGCACATACACCGGCAGCCGCGCCGGGCAGCTCATAAAGGGGATCGCCAAAATCGCCGCGAGCCGGTCCCGCCCGCACCGCATCCCCCGCGTCGCCACGATCGCAGGCACCGCGCACGCGTGCGCGCTCAGCAGCGGCACAAACGCGTGCCCCGAAAGCCCAAAGGGCCGCAGCAACCGGTCGACCGCCACGACCGCCCGAGACAGGTACCCCGTGTGCTCCAGCAGCGCGACGCCGACGAGCGTCAAAAAGATCTGCGGCGCAAACACCAGCACCCCGCCCACCCCGGGCAGCACGCCCTGCGTCAGCACATCCCGCCCCATCCCCGCCGGGAGCCACCCCTCCGCGAGCGCCGACGCCGCGGCGAAGGCCCCCTCGATCCACCCCGTCACAGGTTCCGACGCCTTCAGCAGCGCCCACAGCGCCCCGACGCCGATCGCCAGCAGCAGCGCGACCCCCAGCACCGGCCCCGTCGCCACGCCCTCAAACGCATCAACCAGCCGCGTGCGCCACCGGCCGGCGCCGCGCGCGCCCGCCGCGTGGCCCGCCGGCCGCGTCACCGCGCCGCGCAGGGCCCGCTCCGCCTCGGCCACGCCGCCCGAAAATGCCACCACACCCTGGCCGCCGTCCAGCGCCCGCCGCACCGCCTCAACGCCCTCGCCCGTGCGCCCGGAGCACAGCACCACCGGCACACCCGCCCACGCGGCCAGGCCCTCCGTATCCACGGCATAGCCGTCCCGTGCCGCCTCGTCCGCCATGTTCAGCGTCAGCACCGTCGGCAGGCCAAACTCCCGCGCCCGAACGAGCAACGGCGCGGCCCGCTCCGGCCGCGACGCCTCGGCCACGATCAGCAGCCGATCCGGCTTCGGCCCCGCCGACCCGGTGAGAACGACGCCGCACGTCCCTGCTTCTGGGGTTGGCAGGTCCAGGTCGTACGTCCCGGGCAGATCCACCAACTCCACGTCCACACCGCCCGAGGCCCGCGAGGCCCCGCCCATTCCGGGGCTGCAGGCCCCTGCCGGCCCGCAGCGCATGCACCCGCGGCAGACGCCCTGCGTGGTTCCGGCGTGGTTGGCGGTCTGCACGCGCACGCCGCAGAGGCGGTTGAACAGTGTCGACTTCCCGACATTGGGTGGGCCGAGCATCGCGACGCTCAGCCGGCGCGGGTCGGTGGCGTCGGCCGCGGGGGCCGCGGACGCTGTTCCCCCCAGAACCGGAAGCGAGATCTTCATGCTGGCGCCCGCACCCGTGGTTTTCCCTGGGTGTTAGTCGGCCGCGGCGTGGTCCGGGCGGACGGCGACCAGGGCCGCGAGCCGCCGGTCCAGGCCGAGCCGGACCGCCGCGCCGCTCTCCGAGAGAAGATCAACCACCACCGTGCGCCCCGGCCGGCAGACGCGAACACGCCGCCCGGCGCGGACGCCCATCGCGGCCAGGACCCGACCGTCCGGGCTGGCCGGCGGGTCCACGACGACGATCACGGTGTTTCCTTTGGAGATACTCGACAGCATGGTGGATCGCTTGACCTCGCGCGGCGGACCCGGCGACCGGACCGTTCACGGGTGCGGGGCCGAGGGGTGGCGGTCGGGTGCCGATGGGGCGCTGATACGGACCAGTGTATCCATAAACAGCACGGTTGAGACCGCGTCTCAAAGAGTAGCCGGTTTCCGAGTGCGCGGCGTGGGGCAAGGGGCGCGGGGAAGGGGAACCGAGGACATCCCGGAGATATCCCTAGGTCAACACGGGTCGCGCGTGGTCCGGGGGGCCTCGGCGTCCGAAGTTCGGGTGCTCACCGTGAACTTGCCCCCCGGGCGGTCCGATGGATCGTGCGAAGACCCTGATGGCACACGTCGTCCCCCCAGCCCAGCGTCCGAGTTCGAGGCCGTTCCCGAGCGGCTCGGGGTTCCTTCGGGCCGAGCGCGAGCGGTTTGCGTCCGATCTTCGCTTGCATGCGGAGGCCGCGGCGGGTCGCCTGGCGTCGGGAGACGTGTCGGCGGCGGTCTCGCTCGCGCACCGTGTGCGCGGGATCGGCGCGACGCTGGGGTTTCCGGACCTCGCGTCCGAGGCGGCGGCGCTCGAAGACGGGTGGGCCCAGTCGACGGGTGAGGCGTCGGCGCGTGCGGCGTGGGAGAACTGGCTTGCGCGGTGCATCGGGGCGGGCGAGACTCGGCCCAACGACCCCGCATCGGAGCGAATGAACGAACCGTCGCCCCGCGGCGGCGAACGGATGGAAGGGGAATGACGCAGAGCATGCTCTGCGGCGCGGGCGTTGGTCGCCGGGTTCTCCGGCGGCGCACTAACGGCGGGATGCATCGGGCCTCCGCGGGCCCTGCGGGGGCGACCACTCGACCATGAATCAGGCGGACCATGCCAACCTCCCCGACGCCCCGCCCGTGGTGCTGCTCATCGACGACAGCATCGACGTGCACCGTCTCTTCAACGCGCGGCTCCGGCAGGAGAACGTGCAGCTCGTGCTCGCGCAGTCGGGGCGGGAGGGGCTGGAGATCGCGCGGACGAAGAACCCCTCGCTGATCCTGCTCGACCTGACGATGCCGGTGATGGACGGGTTCGAGGTGCTGCGCTGCCTGAAGGAAGACCCGGCGACGATGCACACGCCGGTGATCGTCGTCTCCGCGACGCAGAGCTCGCAGGACAAGGTGACGGCGTTCGAGCTCGGCGCGGTCGATTACATCACCAAGCCCTTTGACATGACCGAGCTGCGCGTCCGCGTGCGCTCGGCCCTGCGCATGCACTCGCTGCTGAACATGCTGGCGCAGCGCGCGCAGATCGACGGCCTGTCCGGCCTGTGGAACCGGGCGTACTTCGACAGCCGCATGGCGGAAGAGGTCTCGGGCGCCTGCCGCACGGGCAACCCGCTCGCCCTCGCGATGCTGGACGTGGACCACTTCAAGTCGGTGAACGACACGTACGGCCACCCCGCGGGCGACGCGGTGCTGCAGGCCCTTTCCGCGATGCTCCGCACCGAGGCGAGGCAGACCGACGTCGCCTGCCGCTACGGGGGCGAGGAGTTCGCGCTCATCATGCGCGACACGACGGCCGCGGATGCGCAGCACCTGTGCGACCGCATCCGCATGAAGCTCGAGTCGATGGTCTGGCCCCGGCACCCGGAGCGGACGATCACGTGCTCGATCGGCGTCTCGGGCATCCACGGCACCGCGGTGATTGCGCCGCAGGCGCTCGTCGAGGCCGCGGACCAGAACCTGTATGCGGCGAAGCGTGGCGGGCGGAACCGCGTCGTCGTGAGCGAGGTGCCGGCCCGGCCCACGCTGCGGCGTGAGGCGAGCTGACGCGGGCCTGGCTACACGTGCGGGGGCGGTTGTGGGTGCGGCGGCGCGCGGCTTCCGGCGTCGCGGCCTCGGGCCCGTGTCGCGTTCAACACGTCCACGTCAGAACGGCACGAGCACGCCGCCGTAGATCATGACGCCGTCGCGGTCGGGGTTGGCCTCTTCGCCCTCGATGCGGGCGTTGGAGATGTGGTGCCAGCGGACGCCGCCGACGAGGCGGAGCGACTCGGTGAGGGCGTAGGTGGCGCCGACGCCCGCGCGGGGCGTGAGGTTGAAGCTGGTGCCACCCTCGGGCACGTCGTCGCTGGAGGCGAGGATGCCGATGCCGGCGTCGGCGAAGACGGTCCACTTCTCACGCTCGAGGAAGTGCCAGCGCAGGACAAGGTTGGGGTTGATGGAGTAGGCGTCGTCGCCCTCCTGGTCGTGGTAGAAGGCGGCGAGCTCGAGGATGACCTCCACGCGGTCGACGAAGAAGTGCTGCCACGCGGCGGCGATGTAGACGTCGACGGCGTCCTGATCGTCCTCGATGTCGGGCGCGGCGCCGCCGTAAAAGCCCCAGTGCGTGGAGCCCTTTTCGCCGAAGGCGGGGCGGAGGCTCAGCTCGGCGGTGGGGGGCAGCGTGTCGGCCGCGGTGGACGCGGAGGGCGACGCGGCGGGCGGCTCCGGCTGGCGGAGGCTCAGGCTGGCGTCGGCGAGCTGGCTTTGGGCGGAGAGGTCCTCGGCGTGCGCCGGGGCGGCCAGCGTGCTGAGTGTGCCCAGCGTGCTGAGTGTGCTGAGGGCGAGCCATGCGGCGCGGCCCGTCTGCAGGCTGCCGGCGCGGCGTGGGGCCGGGGCGCGGCTCACCTCGCCCGGTGTGAACAGGCGGGCGGGACCACGGCACGACAGGCTTTGCGGCTTTGGCACGCGGGGAGCATACCGATCGCCGGGCCCGCTGGCGTGCGACGCGGGGGATCGCCGCGCGAACAATCCGCGGCATGACCGCGCCGAAGCCTTCGCCTGCCGACTCGTCCGCCGCCCCGTCCGTTGATCCGGCCATCGCCCGGCGGCTTCAGTCGCTCGAAGAGGCCGTGGGCTTCGCCGAGCACGCGGCGGAGCGGCACGCGGCGGACGTGCTGGAACTGACGCGCGGCATGGCGGCGCTCGCGGCACGGGTGGCGCAGCTTGAGCGGAGTCTTGCGGTGCTCCTGGCGCCGATGGAGGGCGATGCGTCGGGCGATGGGTTGGGCGACGCGGCCGGAAGCCAGTCGCGCGGCCCGTCTGGCGAAGGCGGTCCGAACGCCGACGCGTGAGGACCGCGCGGCGAGTGGGGGCTCAGCCGCCGGTGGTGGGGGAGGCGGCGCCGGGCTCGGTCGCGGCGGGCGCGGCCCCTTCGGCGCCCTCAGCGGGGGCGGCCGGGGCGCCTTCGCCCTCGGCGGCGCCGGCTTCGGCGGGGACGGGCAGGGCGAGGCGCTCGCGCACGGCGGGGGTCAGATCATCGCTCAGGGGCGAGACGACGACGGGGCGCGACAGGATTTCCTGGATCACGCCGGCAGGGTTGTCGGAGCGGTCGGGGGTGTCGCCGGCGCGGGTGGTCAGGACGTGGGTGTAGCCCTTCTCGTCGGCGACGCCGCGGACGGCCTCCAAGATCTGGCGGTAGGCGTCGGTGGCCTGTCCCGCGCTGAACTGCTGGAAGGCCGCGGCCTCCTGCTGGCCCTGCTGCTGGAGCAGCTGGTAGCCCTGCTGGAGCTGCTGGCGGAGCTGCAGGCCGCGCGGGTCGCCCTGCGGGAGGAGCTCGAGCTCGGTGTTCAAGCGGCGGAGCTCCTCGTCGCCCTGCTGCAGGCGGGCCTCGGCCTCCTTCTGCATGGTCTCGCGGGCGGGGCCGTAGGCGTCGCTGTTCAGCATCTCGCGGAGCAGGGCGAGGGCGTCGACGGTGCCGACCTTGTGGGGCGCAGCGGAGTCCTGAAACTCGGCGTGGGCCGCCGAGTCCGCGCCGCGCCAGCCGGCCAACGCCGCAAGCGAGAGCGCAACGGCGGCGTACGGCAGGACACGTTCAAAGCGGGAGGGGCTCAGCATGGTCGGCTTTCTTGTGGATCTCTGGCGTTGGGCCGGTGCCAGGGGCTGAACCGCTCAGCCGGCGCCGGGGACCGCGATGGTAGCGCCGCGGCCTGCGCCCGCCGGCCTCCCCCGGGCGGGGCATGGGCCGTACGCTGCCGCCGTGAGCCCGCACGCCGACCCGCCCGCCGACCCAGCCGCCGACCCTGAACATGACGCCCCGGCGGCGTGGCACGCGGACGCCGAGAGCGCCGCGGATGCGGGGGATGCGCCGGGCGAGGCCGCGCCGGCGGATGCGGCGTGGGGCTCGGCCCGCGGGGCCGCTCGGCACCTGCCCGTGTTGGCGGAGGAGGTGCTGGGGCTGCTTTCACCCGGGGCGGGCGAGACGTACGTCGACGCCACGGCCGGCGAGGGGGGGCACGCGGCCCAGGTCGCCGTGCGGTTGGGGGGGCGGGGACGCATCTATCTGAACGACGCCGACCCGGCGCGGCTGCCCTTCGCCGCCGCGCGGGTGCGCGAGGCGTGCGCGGCGGACGGCGGTGCGGGTGGCCCGGGCTTGCCGCCGGGGCCGAGCGGCGTCGAGATCCACAGGCTGCAGGGGAACTTTGCGGATCTGCCCTCGCGCCTCGCCGCGGCGGGCGGGCGGGCGGACATGGTGCTGGCCGACCTTGGCTTTTCGTCGGCGCAGGTGGATGATCCGGCCCGCGGGCTGAGCTTCCGCGCCGACGGGCCGCTTGACATGCGGCTTGACCCCAACGGCCCCGTCACCGCGGCCGATCTTGTGAACACGCTGCCCGAGGTGGAGCTCGCGGATGTCATCTACCGCTACGGTGAGGAACGCCTGAGCCGGAGGATTGCGCAAAAACTGACGGCCGCGCGGCGCATTGAACCGATCCACACCACGGGGAGGCTGGCGGAGATCGTCCGCGCCGCGGCGGGGCCTGTTCGAGGCCCGCGGCACGGGGCGAGGCGGCCGATCGACCCGGCGACGCGCACGTTTCAGGCGCTGCGCATCGCTGTGAACGACGAACTGGGCGCGCTGGAGGCACTCCTGCGGGCCCTTGCGGCGGAGGCGGCACGGGTGAACGCGGGGAACGCACAGGTCGGCGGCGGGTGGCTCCGGGCCGGGGCGCGCGTGGCGATCATCTCGTTCCACAGCCTGGAAGACCGGCTGGTGAAGCACGCCTTCAGGGACATGTTTCAGGCGGGCACGGTGCGGCTGCTGACCCGCTCCCCGATCGAAGCGGGCGAAGCCGAGACGGCGAGCAACCCGCGGGCCCGCTCCGCAAAGCTGCGGGCGGTGCAGGTCGGGGGTACCGGCTGAGGCGTCCCTCGCTACACTGGGGCGCAGCGATTGCGCCCGCGGCGGGGCGGGGTTTTGGGGCTCTTGCGGGCCATATTCAGGGGGCTCTTGACCGAGTGCCTCCCCGATTCGAGCGAGAAGAAAGGACCACCCCATGGACGGGGTTGGTGATCGTCCGCTCGTGGTTCGTGCCACTGACAGGCCACCGATGGCTTGGCGGTGGCTCTGGCATGGACGCAGCGGCCGTGACACGCGAACACAAACTTGCCCTGATCGTCGGCTTCTCCCTCATTCTCGTGGTCAGCGTGCTGGTGAGCGACCACCTGTCTGGTGCGCGCACGGCCCAGCTTGCGCCGGAGGATCCGTTGCTGCAGGCGTCGGTGACGCCGACGGTTCCGGCGACACCGCTGCTTGCGGGGCGCGGGGCCTTGCCGCCGGCGCCGATGGAGCCGTCGATGCGTATCGCGTCGGCCGGGTCGTCAGCTGGGTCGTCGGCTGAGCCGGTGCCGGGCGGGGCCGCGGGGACGGCGGCGGGCGAGTCCGCGGCAACGGACCTTGGCTCCGTCGGGACGGGGGCGGATCGTCGGGCGAGCACGCTGGCCCAGGCGTTTTCGCCGGCCGATCGCGGGTCGGAACTCCCTGAAATTCCTGGGTTTACGCGGATTGACGAAGGTGAGGCGCCGCGTCTGGTCGAGGTGCCGGTGGCCACGGCGAATACGCCGGGGGCCCCGGGAAGTCAGGGCTTGGTGGGGCAGGGCCCGGTGGACGTCATCGTGACGGGCCCGACGCGGCCCGCGGCCCTCGCGGGCGGCGGTGATGGACGGAGCGCGCTGGAGCGCCGGCTTGGTGTGAAGATCGGCGATGTGCCCACGCTGGTGCAGGCGGTGGACAAGTCGTCGCGGTCGGCGGGCGGTGTGAGCCCGGGTGGCTCGGTGGCGGGGGCGGCTCTGCCGGCGGCGGCGGAGTACCACGTTCGGGCCGGGGACTCGCTGACGAGCATCGCGCAGAAGATGTTGGGGCGCGGGGATCGCTGGCCGGAGATCGCGGAGTTGAACAAGGATCGGCTGCCGGATCGCAACTCGCTGCGGGTGGGCCTGCGGCTGCGGATGCCCGGCGGGACGGCGGCGGTGGCTGCGGCGGAGCCGGTGGCGGCGAAGCAGCCGCCCGTACCGACGCGCACGCCCGCGCCGACGCCGAAGACCGGCGCGGCGAAGAATGCCACGGCGACGGCCGGAGCGGGCACGCCGACGGCCGCCCCGGGCGCGACGCGGAAGTACGTGGTGCAGCGCGGGGACACGCTGACGGGGATCTCGCAGAAGATGCTCGGCTCGGCGAAGCGGATGGGGGAGATTTTGGCCCTGAACAAGGGTCGGGTGGACGACGCGAACGACATCCTGGTCGGGATGTCGATCGTGCTGCCGGCGAAGTGACCGGCCCGGGTTTGGGGCGGTTTCGGGGCGGTTTCCGTTGAGGGCGGGGCCCGGGATCGTGCCGCGGGCAGGAGTTCGGCCTTGGTCGGGAAGCTGTCGCTGGTGATCGTGGCGGTGGGGGGCTGCGCGTGCGGCCTGCTCGCGATGCGCCAGGCGCGGCTGCAGGCGGGGCACGAGGCGGCGCAGGCGTGGCTGCGGATCCGGGCGCACGACCAGCGGCTGCTGGTGCTGCGGGCGGAGATCGGCCGGCGGGTGACCCCCGAGGCGATTGAGTTCATGCTGCGGGAGCGGGAGGCGGAGATCGGGTCGATGCAGCCGATCGCGGACGCGACGCCGGGGCTGTCGGCTCCTGGGTCTGCTCCGGGGTCTGGCGCTGTGGTGGCGGGGGGGGCGGAGGTGGCGGGCGGGGCGCTGGCGGGCTCGGTTGACGGGTCTGCGGGGCGTGCGCCTTCGGAGCCGCGGTGATGAAGCGCAGCGGGGCGTCGATCGCGCGGCCTTGGGGGCGGGGCGATGTGGTGGGCCTCGTGCTCGCGGCGTGCGCCACGCTGGGGCTGTTGGCGGTGGTGGGGCGGGTAGCGCAGTTGCAGGCGTCGCCGGGGCCGCGGCTTTCGGAATGGATCACGGACCGGATGGTGACGCGGGCGCTGCCGGCGCCGCGGGGCGATTTAATGGATCGCCGGGGCCGGCTGCTGGCGTCGACGTCGCACGGGTACCGAGTGGTGGTGGACCCCGAGACGTTCCCGAGGAATGTCGAGGCGAGCGGGCCCAAGGCGGAGGAGCTGCGCAGCCGCGGGGACCGGGCGGTGGTGTCGCTGGCGGCGGCGCTCGGGCTGAGCCCTGACGAGGTGGGCGGGCGAATCATGGGGGCGATCGCGGCGAACGAGGCGGCGAGGGCCGCGTCGGGCGCGGCGTCTCCGACGGCGGAGAGCGAGGCGGACGCGGCGCGGCGGATACTGGATCGGCTCGCGGCGGCGCTGGACCGCGTGCTCGGGGCGCCTGACGAGGGGGCATCGGCGGCTGCGGCGGGGGAGGACGACGCCTCGGGCGCGGCGGCCGGGCCCAAGGTGCGGCGGTACCTGCCGGTGGGGGGGATCATCAGCCGGGAGCAGGCGAAGACGGTGCAGGCGCTGAAGCTTTCGGGCGTGCGGATCGAGACGCGGCCGGTGCGGAGCTACAACGCGCCGCCGGAGGCGGCGGCGCTGGTGGGGAAGGTGAACGTCGACAACCTGGGCGTGCTCGGGGCAGAGGCGGCGCTGGACGAGCGGCTCGAGGGGCAGGACGGGTCGTTGCGGCTGGTGGGCGATGCGTGGGGGAGGCCGCTGTGGCTGCCGCAGGGGGCGGTGGAGGCGCCGCAGCGCGGGGCGGACGTGCGGCTTTCGATTGATCTGACGCTGCAGACGCTGGCGTCGGAGGAGTTGGCGCGCGGGGTGGAGGAGGCGGACGCGGCGGGGGGGCGGCTCGTGGCGGTGGAGCCGCGGACGGGCGAGATTCTGGCGATGGTGGACATCTTGCGGGAGGTGCCGGAGGCGGTGCCGTACCCGTGGGTGGACCCGAAGACGCCCCGGGAGACGTGGCCCACGGCGCCGGCGGAGACGGGGCCGCGGAAGCGGTACGTCGTGATCCGCCCGGACCCGATGCGTGCGTCCGGGCAGGAGCCGGCGCTGGCGCGGAATCGGTGCGTGGAGGACGCGTACGAGCCGGGGAGCACGTTCAAGAGCTTTGTGTGGGCTTCGGCGCTGGCGGCGGGGATCTTGAAGCCCGGGGAGATTGTGACGGGGACGGGGCGGGCGGGGTATGTGACGCCGTACGGGCGGGTGTTCAAGGACGTGGGGCGTGCGACGAGCCTGGACTGGGACGGGGTGCTGGTGAACTCGTCGAACGTGGGGATGGTGAAGATCAGCGAGCGGATGACGCACGAGCAGCTCCGCGGGGTGGTGACGCGGTTTGGCTTTGGCCGTCGGACGGGTCTGCCGCTGCCGGGTGAGAGCCCCGGGCTGACAACGTCGGCGCGGGACTGGAGCAAGTACACGCAGAGCTCGGTGTCGATCGGGCACGAGGTGGCGGTGACGCCGGTGCAGATGGCGCGGGCGTTCAGCAGCCTGGCGCGGTCGGGGGATCTGGCGGGGACGCTGCCGCGGCTTCGGCTGGTGTCGCCCAGCGTGCAGGACCTGGACGCGGACCCGGTGGAGCGGGTGCTGCCGCGCGAGGTGGCGGAGCGGACGCGGCGGGTGCTGGCGGGCGTGGTGGTGAACTCTGACGAGAAGATGCAGAAGCGGTTCCCGGAGGAGGGGAAGCCGGCGTATGTGCTGTTCGGCAAGAGCGGGACGGCGGTGATCCCGCTGACGCCGCCGCCGGGGCTGCGTCGGCCGCGGGGGACGAAGGGGTACTTCCTCGACCAGTACAACTCGAGCTTTGTGGCGGGGGGGCCGTTGGAGGAGCCGCGGCTTGTGGTGCTGGTGGTGATCGATGACCCGGGGCCGGTGCGGGTGCGGAACAAGGAGCACTACGGGAGCGACGTGGCGGCGCCGGTGGTGCGGCGGGTGATGGAGCGGGCGCTGCGGTACCTGGGGGCGGAGCCGGACGCCGGGCGGGTGGAAGTGGCGACGGCGGGGGTGGGGGCGGGGGAGTGAGGCCGGGCCTTAGACTCGCGGCATGACGCGCACGCTGGTTTGCGTTCCGGTGATGGTGGAGGACGTGGAGGCTTCGCTCGCGGACGCGGCGGAGGCGAAGCGGCGCGGGGCGGACGTGGTGGAGTTTCGGATCGACTCGTTCTTTGTCGGGGCGGAGCGGGGCGATCTGGCCGAGGCGGGTGAGACGGGCGGGGCCGGCGGGATGGGGGCCGATGCGTTCACGGTCGCGCAGTTGCGGCGGCTGTTCGCCGAGAGCCCCCTGCCGACGATCCTGACCTGTCGGCACGCGAGCGAGGGCGGGCTGTACGACGGGGACGAGAGCGACCGCGTCTCGCTGCTGGAGCAGTTGACGGCGGCGGTGGACCGGCCGGAGCATGCGCCGGCGTATCTCGATGTGGAGCTGGCGCGGTACACGGCGTCGGCGAACATCCGGCAGAAGGTGAACCTGTGCGTGGAGCACCCGAAGCAGACGCGGGGCGTGCGCACGCGGCTGATCCTCTCGATGCATGACTTTGAGGGAAGGCCGGCGGACTTGTCGAGGCGTTTGGCGCAGGCGTACGAGGAGCCGGCGTGCAGCGTGGTGAAGGTGGCGTTCCGGGCGCGGAGCCTGCGGGACAACCTGGAGCTGTTCGAGATCCTGCGCGGCGCGCCCAAGCCGACGATTGCGCTCGGGATGGGCGAGTTTGGGCTGATGTCGCGGGTGCTTGCGCCGAAGTTCGGCGGGTACCTCACGTTCGCGGCGCTGCGCGAGGCGGCGGCCACGGCGCCGGGGCAGCCGACGATCGAGCAGTTGCTGGGGATGTACCGGTTTCGATCCATCGGCCCCGCGACGAACGTGTACGGCGTGATCGGGTGGCCGGTGGGGCAGTCGATGTCGCCCCTGGTGCACAACGCGGGGTTCGGGGCGGTGGGGTGGGACGGGGTGTACCTGC
>CAZCBN010000014.1:5125-41517 GCA_964496975.1 uncultured Phycisphaeraceae bacterium | reverse complement strand
GATCAGCGTGCCGGCGTGGCCGATGCCGATCCAGAACACGAAGTTCGTGATGTCCCACGCCCAGTCCACCTGGTTGTTCAGCCCCCAGGTGCCCACGCCCGTGATGATCAGGTAGAGGATCAGCAGGCCGCCCAGGCCGGCGAGGCTCGCCGCGGGCACGAGCGCCGCCCACCACCACAGCGGCGCCGGGTTCTCCGCCCAGCCGCACACGATGTTGGTGACGTCCTTGAACGAGCGGCCGCCCAGGACAAGCGGCGCCTCGACCGCGACGTCCTCGGTCAGGCTGCCGTCGCCGAGGCCCATGTCGACGTCGCGCCCGGGCATCGCCGCCGGGCCGCGCAGGCCCGCCAGCCGCTCCGCCGTGATCTGGTCTGGATGAATGGTGCTCATGCCGTGGTGCCCGTTCCTTCGAAGCATCCCTCGCCGTGCTTACGACAACACCCGCAGGCTCGCCGCGTAGCCCCGGTCCTCGAACTTCTTCAACCGGTCAAAGAACGCCGAGCCGTGCTGCTCGCCGCCGTGGCCGCCCGAAGGCTCGCCGTTGTGCCCGCCCCCGTGGCCGTCGCCCCCGTGCCCGTCGCCGTGCCCATCACCGTGCCCGCCCCCGTGGTGGGCGTGGATCGGGTCGTGCTCCAGCCGCGCCGCGTACGCCGCCGGCATGCTGAGCCGCAGCAGCTTCTCGTTGGGGTTGCGCACGCGGACGAGGTGGCTGGTGCGGGGCCTCGTGTTCAGGTAGTTCAGCAGGGCGTACGACCGCGTGTTGTTCCGCGTCCGCGTCACCTCGCTGGCGGGGTCGAGCACGTCGCCGAAGACGATCGACCCCGTCGGGCACGCCTGCTGGCACGCCGTCTGGAAGAACCCGTCGGGGATCGGCGCGGTGTACCCCGCCCCGGCCGCCGTCGTCTGGTCGCGCTTCCAGATGTCGCGCACCTTCACCTCCTGCCGCGCCTCGTTCACGCGCTGGATGCAGTAGGTGCACTTCTCCATCACGCCGCGGCCCCGGACCGTCACGTCCGGGTTCATCTTCATCTTCTCGATCTCGTTCAGCTTCTCGCGCAGCCGCGGCGGGATGAAGTTCTTGTTGAAGTCGCGCTGGCTCACCCGCCCGTCGTCGCCGCCGATCAGGCTCTCGCCCAGGAACGAGCCGTTGTACTTCGTCTGGCCCCAGTCAAAGAAGTTGAACCGCCGCACCTTGTACGGGCAGTTGTTCGCGCAGTACCGCGTGCCGATGCACTGGTTGTACGCCATGTTGTTCGTGCCCTCGGGCCCGTGCACCGTCGCGTTCACCGGGCACACCGTCTCGCACGGCGCGTTCTCGCAGTGCACGCACGCCACCGGCTGGTGCAGCATCTCCTCGGGGCTGTTCAGGTCATCCCCCGTGAAGTACCGGTCGACGCGGATCCACGTCATCTCCCGGCCCTTCATCACCTCCTGCTTGCCCACGATCGGGATGTTGTTCTCCGCCTGGCACGCCACCGTGCACACCCCGCACCCCGTGCAGCTCGCCAGGTCGATCGTCATCCCCCACTGCGGCCCCATCGCGAACGCCGAACCCGCCGCGGCGTCCCCCGTCGAGGCGTTCTGCGGGTTCTTGTACGCCGACACGTTCGGCGGCGTGTGGCTCAGCTCGCCGAGCTGCTCGCCCAGCGACAGCGACGACGTCCCCACCGCCGTCCCGTACACCTCGTCGGGGATCGTCGCCACCACGCCCGCGTGCTTCTCGAACCACTTGCGGTCGATCGCCCGCACCAGGCTCGTGCGGCTCTCGAGCGACCAGTGGTTCTGCGTGCTCGCGATCGTGTACCACCCGTCCGCACGCGTCAGCGTCGCCCCGCCCACCGCCGACGCAGACGCCGGACGCACCGCGTAGGTGTTGAACCCCACGCCGTCGCCCACCGCCCCCGCGTCGGCCCGCCCGTAGCCCACCTGCACGTGCACCACGTCATCGGGCATGCCCGGCAGAATCCACGCCGGCAGCGACATCTCGCCCGCGCCCGGCACCTTCAGCGACGCCATCCGCCCCTCGGGGAACTGCGCCCGCGTGTACATCCCGTGCAGCCCGCCCTTGGGCATCAGCCCGAGCCGCTCCGCCGTCGCGGGGCTCATCACCGCCGGGTTGTCCCACGCGACCTGCGTCCCCATCTGCGGCAGCTCCTGCAGCCACCCGCAGTTCGCGTACCGCCCATCCCCCACGCGCCCGGCGCTGAAGACCACCTCCACCGCGCCGTCCCCACCAGCGCCCGCCGCCCCGCCCGCACCGGCCACCGCGGCCGCCACACGGCCCGCATCAACCGACGCCGCGCCCGCCGCCGCGTCGCTCCCCGCCACCACGCCGTCGTGCAGCGCCCGGCGGAACGCCCGATCAAACGAGCCCCCGCCCATCCGCGCCTGCCACGCCTCGCGCACCAGCGCGTACCCGTCGGGGTTCGCACGCCCCGCCAGCATCGCGACAAACTCGATCGCGCTCATCGCCGGCGCAAACAGCGGCGCGATCATCGGCTGCACGGGCGCCACCGTCCCGTCGTACGCCGCCGTGTCGCCCCACGCCTCGAGGAAGTGCGCCGCGTTCACCGACCACGCCGACGCCGACGCCGTCTCGCTCCGCCCCACGCTCAGCGTCACGCTCGCCGCCACCTGCTTGAACGCCTCGGCGAACCCGCTGCCCGCCGGCGCGTCGTACACCGGGTTGCAGTCCACGCACACCACGGTGCCCACCGAGCCCGCCGACATCCGCTTCGCCAGCGCCGCGAGCGCCGCGCCCGCGTTCTCCGTTTCGCTCGCCGGCGCGGGCGTGTACCGCACGCTCCGGCCCGCCGCGCCCAGCGCCGCGTTCACCGCCGCCACGAGGGCATGCCCCGCGGCCGGCACCGTCGGCCCCGCGATCACCACCGCCGAGCCCGGCGCGGTCGACGCCGCCTCCAGCAGGTCCTCGGCGATCAGCGCCGCCTGCTCCGCCGGCAGACCCGCGCCCATCGACGAGGCCGCCTCCACCAGCGCCGCGTCCCCGCCCCGCGCCCGCAGCACGATCGCCGCCACCTGCCCGAGCAGACCCGCGATCTTCGCCGGGCCGAGCGCCATCCGGTGGTCCGCCAGCGAGCCCGTCCCCGTCGGGCGGCTCTCCGCCACGAACAGCCGGCTCATCGCCTCCCCGCTCTTCCACACACGACGCGTCGCCGCGAACTCGCCCGCCAGCCGAACATGGTCCGGCCCCTCGCACGCAAAGTCCGCGTCCAGGCTCAGCACGCACCGCGCGCCCGACAGCCGGTGGTGCACCCGCATCGCCCGGCCAAACGCCGCCGCCGTCCCGTCCAGCTCGTTCCGTCGCGCGTCCACCGCGTCCCACCACACCCAGGTCGCCCGCGGGAACCGCTGCGCAAACTCCGCCTGCACCGCCCACAGCGTCGGGCTGTCCACCCGGTCGGCGATCACCGCGAGCGACGCGCCCCCGTCCGCCGCCAGCCCGTCAAAGTGCCCCTTCGCCCACGCCGTGAACTGCTCGGCCGTCCGCTCCGCCCGCGTCCCGTCCGCCTGCTTCTGCGAAATGTCCCGCAGCCGCTCGGGGTCGTAGAGCCGCAGAATCTCCGCCTGCGCAAACACCGACGTCTTCCCCCGGCTCGCCGGGTGCAGCGGGTTGCCCTCGATCTTCGTCGGCCGGTGCGTGTGCGTCTCGACCAGCAGCCCCTCGGCCCCGCCCCCGGGCAGCGCCATGCTCGTCGCATAGAACGTCGGCTTGCCCGGGATCGTGTGCTCCGGCTCCTGACCGCTGTACGCCAGGATCTTGTGGTCCGGGCGACGGCACCCGGGGATCGTCGCCGCCCCCGCGAGCGCAAAGCTCGCCGCCATCAGCTTCATGAAGCCGCGCCGGCTCTCCCCCCCGCCCGCCCCCGCGTCGGCCGCCTCGCGCAGGTCAAGCTCGCTCGCGCCCGCAGGGAACTCGCGCTCCGCCCAGTCGCGGAAGGACGCGCTCCCCGCGTACTCCTCCAGGCTCCGCCACGCCGGCCGCCCGCCCGCGTTCAGCAGCGGCGCGTTCACGCTCGGGACCTCACGCTCACCCTTCGTCGACGGGCACTGGTCGATGATGCTCATCTTCGATATCCGCCGCGCTGCACGCCGGCCCGGGGATCACCCCCGCCCGACGCCCGCCAAAGTTCCGTTCCGGTCCACACCCACGCTCGCCGGGCCAAGGCCGGCACCCCCGCGCCACACCATCACCCGGGTCAGTAGTGACACGCCGCGCAGTGCTGCGGCGGGTCACGACGCAGGCTCTCCACCAGCTCCGCCGGCGAAAGCCCCTCGTGCGCCCGCTCCGACACCGGCTGCGAGAACCACTCGTGCTCCACCCACGCCAGGTTCGTCACCTGCTCCGGCGGCACCAGGTTCTTCTCCGCGTTGCGGTGGCAGTCCAGGCACCACCCCATGCTCAGGCTCTCCACCTGGTGCACCACCGGCATCCCCGCGATCTGCCCGTGGCACGAGTAGCAGCTCACCCCCGCCGCCACGTGCGCGTGGTGCGGGAAGTGCACGTAGTCCGGAAGCTTGTGAACCTTCCGCCACTCGATCGACTCGTTCGTCGCGTACGCCTCGCGGAGCCACCCCACCCGGTGCTGGTCCCACCCGGCGAGCTTGTTCTCCCCGTGGCACCCCACGCACGTCGACACCGTCGGCACGTTGCTGTGCGACGATTCCTCCACGTGCGTGTGGCAATACCGGCAGTCCATCCCCAACTGACCCGCGTGGATCTGGTGGCTGAACCCCTGCTCCGGCTGCGTCGGCATGTACCCGACTTCCCAGAAGTCAGGCGTCGCCCAGTACCAGCCCCCCACCACCACCGCCGTCACGCCGCCGCCGCCCGCAAGGGCACCGAGCGTCGGCAACGCGTTCAACCACTTCGGAAAAAGTCCAGGCATGCCACGCATCCCCGTCAGCCGGACAAGCCCCGGGGAAAACCCCCCGCCGGCCGCCCGTCGTGTGCTGTCAACCCGCCCGCCTCACCTTCCAAACCCCCCAAAATCCCTTGCCAGACCCCGCAGAAACCCACCACCCAAGGCCGCCCGAACGCGACCCCCAGACCAGCCAAGGCAACAGACCCCCCGGTCCGGCACCGCCCGAACGCCTGCCCCAACCTGCCCCAAGCATCGGCGGACCGAACGATCCCCCGCCAAAGCCGGGCAACCTCGCCGACTCTGGAAGCTCCAAAGCCCGCAGGCGGCGTAGCCTATCAAGGTCATTCGCTGCAGGCATTCTCGTCTCACCGGAATTTCGCCCGAAACTCCCGATCACCCCCCGAGTCAGACGCGAACGACTGCAAATGATCCCGAGTCTCAACAAGTCCCTCCCCCCGCGCCCAACAGCCTCCACCCCGCCTCCCCCACCCACGCAACGACGAACCCACGTCGGATCCACCATGCCAACCCCAACACCAGACAACCACCTATCTGAACGCCCCCAGTCGCCCTCCCCAGACACAAACCTCCCGCACCCCCCCGCCGCGGCCTGGCTCTTGCCGTCTGTGGTCGGCGGGCTCGGCTCGGCCACCCTGATGTGGGTCTTGTGGTGGATCACCCACATGCCGGGGGTCAACGCCCCCAAGCGGCCCGTCGAGCTCGCCCTGGGCCTCCTGCTGCTCGTCGGCTGCGCCCTGACCGCCGCCGCCGCCGGCCGGAAACGCGCCCTGCCCGTGGGCATCGGGGCGGGCGTGGTCGCGGCCGTTGTCAATCTCCTGCTTCTCGGCAGCCGCCTCGCGGTGCAGGCCCCCAGCACCGGGGCCATGTCCGACTCGGCCAACCAACTCGCCGCCGGCGCCGGCGTCGCGTTGGTGGGCTTCGTCGCCGTGAGCGCCGTGGTGGGCGGCCTGGGCGGCCTCATCGGGCGGGTGTTTGCCGCGCCCACCCGCTCGACACCCGCCGGCCGCGCGCGCGCCGACGACGCCGTCGCCTGGTCGGCCCGGCTCGGGGCCGTCACGGCCGTCATGGTGCTGCCCCTGCTTGTGGTAGGAGGCAGCGTGACCAGCACCGCCAGCGGCCTCGCCGTCCCCGACGCGGTCACCAGCTACGGCGCCGTGAGCGTGCTCTTCCCCCTGAGCCTCATGGCCGAGCCGCGTGTCTATCTGGAGCACACGCACCGCCTCTTCGGCACGCTGGTCGGCCTCGCGACGCTGCTGCAGGCGGTGCTGCTCACCATCACGCTCCGCCGCCGGGCGGGCAGCCTTGTCGCGCACGCCTGGGTCCTGCTCGCGATGGTCTGCGGGCAGGGCCTGCTCGGCATCGTCCGCGTGGACCGCGGGGCGCCCGGCGAGGGCGGCGACCCCGGCGTGACGTCGGCGGGCGCAGGCTTTGCGCTCGTGCACGGCGCGACGGCCCAGGCCGTTTTCGCCGTCGCCGTCTGGCTCGCGGCGCGGCTCGCGGCCGCGTGCGCACGCGACGAGCGCCTCGTCCCCGAGCAGACCGGCCGCACGGCCCGGCTCGCCGCCCGGGCGGGCGCCGTCACGCTCGGCCTGCTCGCGGTGCAACTCCTCACGGGCGCGACGTCGCGGCATTTCGGCGCGGTCCACGCCGTCTGGACCCACGTCATCGGCTCGCTGTTCGTCGCCACGCTGGTGGTGGTCGTCGCCTCGGCCCTGCGCGGGGGGGACGCGTTCAGCCTCGCGGCGCAACGCCTGCGCGGCATCGGCGGCTGGATGGTCGCCAGCGTCTTCGCGCAGATGATGCTGGGGCTCATCGCCTTTGCCTACGTCGGCCAGCGCGACCGCGGGGCGGGCATCCCGACGGCCGAGGGCCTCGCCGCCGCCGACCCGATCGACCCCGCCGTTGCGGCGATTGCCACGGCCCACCAGAGCAACGGCGCCCTGCTCATCGCCCTCGTCACGCTGGGCACCTACTGGGCGTGGCGCACGGCAAAGCTGGACCCCGCCCGCGTGGGCCGCCGCGACCCATCCACCGCGGCCCCAATCCCGGCCTGAGCCACCTGGTCTGAGCCAATCGGCCCGACCCAACTGGCCAGACCCCACCAGCCGCCTGGGAGCGACACCCACCCCCATAGGTGGGTCGGCCGCGCCGCCCGCCGCGGCGGGCCCAAGCCTGCATGCCGGGCCCACGTCTGGTTCTCGCGTGGTGACCCCTTGATGCGTCGATGAGACGGGCGGCTTTTCCCGCGCGCCGGACGCGGCCCGCGGGGGTCGGTGGCCGCGGGCATCCCGAACAGAGCCCGTGTGATCGCGGCGGGCTCGTGCAACCGTGGGCGGCGGTTTCCGCAATACTGGTCTCGGGCCCGCGTTCGACACGCCGGGGCACGCCGCGCGGGCCCCGCGCAGGAGTTGGCGACATGGCGGAGCACGACATGCGGCAGGCCGACCGATCACCGCCGGCGGGCACGGGGCGCGAGGGCGCGCCGGAGCGCGACGACGCGTTGCGCGACGAGTCGGGCCGGCTTCCCGGCGTGCTCACGCCCATCGAGCCCGCGGCGTTCGGCTATGAGCAGGCGCGGCACCTGCTGCTGCGCGCCGGCTTCGGCGGCACGCCGGAGCAGATCCGCACGCTGGCCAACTGGGGCCCCGAGCGGGCCGTCGACCACCTGCTGAACGTTGAGGCCGTGGAGTACAAGCGGCCGACGGCGGAGGAGTTTGACAAGAACATCATGCGCCCGCCCAGCGAGGCGGAGCAGGCCGAGTATCGCGCGGCCGCGCGGCGGGGCGACGAGGACACGCTGGCGCGGTTCCGGCTCCAGCAGCAGCAGTCGGAGCGGGCCGACCGCGACCAGGTGCGGCAGATGCAGCGGTGGTGGCTGACGCGGCTCATCGAGACGCCCAAGCCGCTGGAAGAGAAGATGACGCTCTTCTGGCACGGGCACTTCGCGACGAGCCACCGGACGATCGAGAACAGCTACCACATGTATATGCAGAACCAGTTGTTCCGGAGCAAGGCTCTGGGCAACTTCGGGGAGCTGCTGTTCGCGATCATCCGCGACCCGGCGATGATCGCCTATTTGGACAACAACGACAGCCGCGCGGGCATGCCGAACGAGAACCTGGCCCGCGAACTGATGGAGCTGTTCAGCCTGGGCGTGGGGAACTACACCGAGCAGGACATCAAGGAGGGCGCGCGGGCCCTGACGGGCTACACCTACGCCGACGACGCGTTCTACTTCAACGAGCGCAACCACGACCAGGGGTCCAAGGCGATCCTGGGCGCCCGCGGCAACCTCGACGGCGACGACTTCGTGAAGGCCATCCTCGGCAAGCGCGAGTGCGCCCGCTTCATCTCGATGAAGCTGTACGACTTCTTCGCCCTGCACGTGCTGCACGGCCTGCCCGAGGGGCCCGAGGGCAAGGCGGTCGACCGGGCGATCGGGCAGATGGCGGCCGAGATGCTGCGGAGCCGCTACGACGTGAAGCCCGTGCTGCGGAAGCTCTTTTTGAGCGAGCACTTCTACCACCCGCGCGTCATGAACGAGCGCATCAAGAGCCCGGCCGAGGTGGTCGTGGGCGCGGTGCGGTCGCTCCGGGCCCCTGTGCGCGACCTGAACGTGCTGCTGCAGGCGATGGACCTGATGGGCCAGAGCCTGATGTTCCCGCCGAGCGTGAAGGGGTGGGACGGCGGGCGGGCGTGGATCAACACGGCAACGCTCTTCGTGCGGCAGAACATCCTGAACTTCGTGCTGACGGGCAAGCTGCCCGTGGGCTACGACGCGAAGGTGGCCGACGAGAAGTTCGACCCCTCGCCCCTGCTCGCCCCGCTGGCGCAGGCCGAGGCGGGCGCCGAGCGCGACGCGCGGCGCGTGGCGGAGTATCTGCTGCGCTTCGCCGTGGGCCGGGCCGACGACGTGGCGATGGAGAAGCTCGTCGCCTTCAGCGGCGTGAACGGGGGCAAGGTGACGCCCGACCTCGTGACCGGGATGCTGGTGCTGATCTCGGCGCTGCCCGAGTACCAGCTCTGCTGACGCACGCGCGGGGCCGAGGGGCCCACGCCGAACAAGACGCTTGGCACACGCCTCCAGACGCCTGGAGATGAAGGACGACACGCGATGAGCAACGACCACGGCACGCGGAACTTCGGCGGGAGCGGCTCGGGCGGCGGGCGGGCGTGGACGCGGCGCGAGTTTGTCTCGCGGGGCCTCGTGCTCGCCTCGGCCGCGGCGAGCCTGCCGGCGTTCCTGAACCGCTCGGCCCTCGCGATGCCCAGCCCCGCCGGCAGCAACCCGGGCGTGCCCGATGACCACGTGCTCGTCGTCGTGCAGCTCTCGGGCGGCAACGACGGCCTGAACACCGTCGTGCCCTATGGCTTCGACGCCTACCACCGCGCGCGGCCCGGCATCGGCGTCCGCGAGGACCAGGCCCTGCACCTGGGCCGCGGCGCCGAAGAGGCCGTCGGCCTGCACCCCTCGATGACCGGCATCAAGGAGATGTTCGACGAAGGCCTCGTCAGCATCGTGCAGGGCGTGGGCTACCCGAACCCCGACCGCAGCCACTTCAAGAGCATGGACATCTGGCACACCGCCGACACCAGCGGCACCGGCACGGGCTGGCTGGGCCGCTACATCGACAGCGAGTGCTGCGGCTTCGGCAAGGGCGAGAGCGGCCGGGCCGACGCGGCCGCCGCGGCCCGCCGCACGCCGATGGACCCGCCCATCACCATCGGCCGCACGGCCCCGCTCGCGCTGCAGGGGGGCCAGATGCAGCCGGTGAGCTTCGAGACGGCGGACCTCTTCCGCTGGACGGGCGAGGACATCCACCCCGCGCTCGCCGCGCCGTACCAGGCGCTCATGAACCGCGAGCCGGGGACGGGGATGGCGCCCGAGTCCAACGCATCGTTCCTGATGCGCACGACGCTGGACGCGCAGGTCTCCAGCGACAAGATCCGCAAGGCCGTGGCCCTGCGGTCGCTCGTGGAGTACCCGCGGAGCGAGCTGGGCCAGCAGCTCAGCATGATCGCCAACATGATCCGCGCGGGCCTGAAGACGCGCGTGTTCTACGCGACGCTGGGCGGCTTTGACACGCACTCGCAGCAGGGCGGGGCCAACGGGCGGCACGCGCAGCTCATGCGCACGTTCTCCGATGCCATGCGGGCCTTCTACGCCGACCTGACGCAGCAGGGCAACAACGAGCGCGTGCTCACGCTCACGTTCAGCGAGTTCGGCCGCCGCGTCGGGCAGAACGCCAGCGGCGGCACCGACCACGGCACGGCCGCGCCGGTCTTCCTCTTCGGCCCCATGGTCGAGCCGGGCGTGCGGAACCGCCACCCCTCGCTCACCGACCTCGACGAGGGCGACCTGAAGTACACCACCGACTTCCGCAGCGTCTACGCGTCGATCCTGGAGCACTGGATGGGCGCCGACAGCCGCGTCGTGCTCGAGGGCACGTACAAGCCCGCGCAGGTCATCAAGCGGGCCTGAACCCCGAACGGGCCTTGATCGCTGACCGGATTGGCTGACCTCACTGGCTGGCCCCACGACTGGCTGGCCCGACGGCCGGCGTGCCATCGCGGCGATTCGCCGCCCGTCGCCGCGCGCACAGGGCCGTCGACCCGCGGCGTCACGCCGCGGGCGTCACAGCTCGTCAAGCAAGCACGAGTGGAGCGGAAGAGACTCGAACTCTCAACTTCCAGCTTGCAAAGCTGGCACTCTACCAATTGAGTTACCGCCCCGGCGTCTCCGGCGGCATGTTAGGCCCGCTCGGCTCCGGCGCGGCGTTGGACCCGTCCGGCACCGCACCCGCGCCCGGCCCAGCAACACCGCCGACCCGACCAACCGGCTCCGCCGCGCTCGTCGCCCCGGCCCCGCCGCCGGCCTCCGCAGCGTTGGCCGACCCGGCCTCCGCCGCGTTGGCCGCCAGGTCGCCCGGCGCGACGTCCACCGGCGTGGTGTCCTGCAGCGTCGCCCCCGGCTCCGCCGCCGCGTCCGTGCGGGCATAGCCCAGCAGCGTCCCCGTCGCGAACGCCAGGTCGATCTGCGACACCTGGTACGACACGATCGCCTGCACCTCGCGGATCTGCGCCTCGCCCAACTGGTTCAGCGCCAGCAGCACGTTCAGCGCCGTGCCCGTGCCCGCCTCCAGTTGCCGCACCTCGGCCTCGTAGTTCACCGCCGACACCGCCACGTTCTGCCGCGCCGCCAGGATGCGCTGCCAGTCCTGCTCCAGCACGTCGAGCGCGTCGTACACCTCTTGCCGCACGGCGAGCTCGCGCTGCGCCCGCGTCGCCAGCCGCTGCACGCGCGTCAGCAGCGCCCGGCGCAGCCTCGCCTCGGCCGCGTCGTTCGTCACGGGGATCTCGGCCCGCGCGCCCACGCGGTACGTCGTGTTGTCAAAGTCGAACATCCCGTTGAACGTCGTTGAGAACTGCGCGTCCCGGTCCAGCACGCCGTACTCAAAGTCCAGCACGAACGACGGCAGCACCTGGTTGCGGGCAAAGTCCACACGCGTCCCGTCGGCGGCGATCTGCAGCTCCAGCTCCAGCAGCTCCATCCGCTCCGCGAGCGCCCGGCTCGCGAGCTCCTCGCGGTTCAACGCGTACCGCACCAGCCGCGGCGCGCTCGCCGGCTCCACGCGCGTCGCCGACTCGATCGGAAGGTCGGGCCGGTTCAGCAGCCGCTTCAGCTCGCGCTCCTGAAGCCGCAGCGCCGTCTCGGCCGTGATGAGCGACTCAAGCCGCTGCGCCACCGCGACCTCGGCCGTGAACTCCTGGATCGCCGGCGTCAGCCCCGCCGCGATGCGCCGGCGGATGAAGTCCAGGTTCTCCGACGCGAGCCGGTACTGCTGCCGCCGCACGTCGAGCGCCCGCCGCGCCGCGTCCACGCGCCAGTACGCCTTCTCCGTCGAGGCCAGCACGCGGATCGCCGCGAGCTTCGTCCGCGCCGAGATGGCCCCCGCCTCGAGCCGCGCGATGCGGATGCTCGCCGTGTTCACGTCCACGCCCGCGTTGCGCAGCAGGGGCTGGCTCACGGAGAAGCTCAGCGCGTTCGTGTACTGCTCGAACCGCTGCGGCGAGGTCTTGTTGCTCTCCTCGAAGATGTTCCGCACGCCCACCGTGCCGCCCGTCGGCAGGGGCACGCGCAGGCCCGGGTCGAACTTCAGCTTCTCCTTCTCCTGCTCCACCTCCGTCAGCTTCACCACCTGCTTGTTCAGGTCCGGGTCGGCCGCCGTGAACTCCACCAGGTCGCTGTCGAGCCGGGGCTGGTCGATCCGCTCGTACGACACCCCCGCGCCGATGATCGCGTCAAACTTCGCCTCCTCCTCGCTCACGCGCTCCGCCGCGATGCGTGGATCGACCCGCACCACCTCAAGGTCCAGGTTGTGCCGCAGCGCATCGGCCCGCAGCGCGTCGATCGTCAGCGCGACCGACTCACCCGCCGGCACCGCCTCCCGCAGCGGCGGGTTCTCCTTCAACGCCTTCAGCGCCTCCTCCACCGTCACCGGCGTCGCGCCCGCCGCATCCTCAAGCCGGAGGTGGTTGATCGACCGCGTCCGCGGCCCGACGCGCGCGTCAAAGTCGCCGTCCAGCGGCCCGCGGCACCCCGCCGCCCCAAGCCCGCACGCCACCACCCCGCACGCCGCCACCAGCGCCGCCGCCGCACGCGGGCCCGGCTTCAGCCGCGGCCCCCGCCGCGGTTCAGCCTCCTGCCACGGCCCCGCCCGAACGCCCGTCCGCACGCCCGTCCGCACGCCCGTCCGCACGCGTCGCATCACTTGATCCGCTTCCGCGCGACGCCCGTCGGCTCGTCCTGCGCCACCACCGGCGGGAACCCGTTCAGCTGTCGCCATATCTCGTAGCCCAGTGAGACCTCGTTCAGCAGCACCCACCCGTTCGCACGCACGCCCTGCCGAAGATACCGCGCGTCGGGCCACGGGTCGGATTGATCGTCCGCCACCACCATGATGCGGAACTTCCCCCGCCCGTCGTCCGTCGAGTCGATCAGCTCCACCCGCCCCGCGAACGTCCCCACCGCCACCGAGGGCCACCCCGCGAACTGCACCGCGGGCCACCCCTCAAACTGCAGCCGCACCGGCGAGTTCCGCTCGACCAGCGGCGCGTCCCGACCGTCGATGAACAGCTCCACCGCCGGCTGCGTCGCGTCGGGCACCAGCACCAGCAGCGCGTCCCCCGCCTTCACGATCTCCCCGCCCCGGTTCCCCACGAGCCGGAACACCGTCCCCTCCAGGGGCGACTCGATCCGCTGCGACGCCTGCCGCGACACGCGCACGTCCATCCGCGCCAGCGACGCCCGCGCGTCCTCGAGCTCGCCCTGCGCCTGGTTCACCGCCGCGCCGGCCGAGTCCACCTTCGCCTGCCCGTCCGCCTTCGCCCGCTCCAGCTCGGCCTCCACAGACTGCAGCTCCGCCTCGGCCCCCTTCAGCTCCGCGTCCGCCGCCTCCAGCATCGCCCGCGACACCTCGTCATCCCGCTCCGCCAGCTCCACCTCCCGCTGCGAAACGATCCCCTCCGGCAGCAGCCCGCGGAGCCGCGCAAGCTGCACGCCCGCCACGCGGAACTCCGCTTCGCGTGCCAACCGCGCCTCCCGCGCCCGCCGCGCCCGCTCCCGGGCCGTCTCCACCCGGTACTGCGCCGCGAGCACCGCGAGGTCCCGCGTCGCCGCCACGTTCATCAGCTGCTGCTCGTACGAGCGCACCTTGTCCTCACTCGCCGCGAGCTTCGCCTCCACCGCGCGCCGCTCCAGCTCAAGCCGCTCCACCAGCCCGGGGTCGATGTCCGCCAGCTCCACCAGCGGGTCCCCCGCCTTCACGCGCGAGCCCTCCTGCACCCACCACTTCACCACCCGCCCGTCGATCGGCGCCTCCACCTCCTGCTGCCGCTCCAGTGGCGCAAACGCCACCACCTGCCCTGACCCCGACAGGTTCTGCTGCCACGGCACGAACACCATCGCGAACGGCAGCGACGCGAACGCAAGCCCCAGCCACCGACGCGACAGCGCAAGCCACCGGGGCGAGCGGCTCGACAGCTCCGCAAGCCCATAGGGCCGCCGCCCCGCGTCGCCCAGCGCCGGCTCGGTCTCAATGTGACCCATGCGAACCCTCCGACTCCCCCGACCCCGACCCCGATCCAGACCCCGCCGCGTGCCCAGCCCCGCGTCCCTCCAGCCCCCCCGACTCCATCGAGGCGCCGTCCCCGTTCAACAACGCCCGACGCACCGGCACCGGCACCACCCGGCTGAAGTCCGTCCGCGGCGGCGCCGAAAGCCGCACCACCCGGTCCACCGCGCCCGCCGCCCACTCGTGCCGGCACAGAAGCAGCAGCGTCCACGGACGCCCCGGCGGCATCAGCCCGCGCAGCACCTCGTCACGCGCCGACGCGTCCAGGTCATCGATCAGCCCGTCCACCACCAGCAGCCGCGGCGACGCCGCGATCGCCCGCGCCACCACAAGCCGGCACACCTGCGTGCTCGACAGCGGCGTGCCGTCGTGCCGCAGCACCGTGTGCACCCCGTTCGGAAGGTCGTTCACCTCGTCCAGCAGCCCCACGTCCGACAGCGCCCGCCGCGCCTCCTCCCACCCAAGCCCGGGCCGCCCCAGCGTCACGTTCCACTCGACCGACGCCTCCACCACCTCGGGCTTGCCGAGCACCACCACGTCCCGCCGAATCGCCCCAAGGCTCAGCTCCGCCAGCGGCACCCCGTCGATCTCGATCCGCCCCGACTCCGCCGGCCGCAGCCCAAAGAGCAGCTCCCCCACCGTGCTCTTCCCGTACCCCAGGCTCCCCACCAGCGCCACCCGCTCCCCCGGCTCAAGCCGCAGCGAAAAGTCCTCAAGCACCGGCCTCCCCGGCAGGTACGAGAACCGCACGTGCGCCATGTCCACCAGCGCCGGCCCGTTCGCCGGCGGGGGCGTGTGCCCGCTCTCCCGCTCGCGGGGCTGGTCCATCAGCAGCTCCAGCTTGTACGACGCCGCGCACAGGTCGTACAGGCTCGACAGCTTCACGCCAAACTTCGCGAACGCCGCCAGCACCGTGCCCACGATCAGCTCCGCCGCCACAAGCTGCCCCAGCGTGAGCTGCTGCTGGATCACCAGGTACCCGCCCATGCTGAGCAGCGCCGTCGCCGCGATCGCCTGCAGCGCGAGCGCCCCCACCACCTGCCGCTGCACGATCCGGAAGTGCTCCTTCCGCCGCGCGATGTACCGCTGTGCCGCCCCGTCCGCGATCGCAAAGCCCAGCCCGTGCGCGTCCGCCTGCTTGAACGTGAACGGGTTGCGCACGATCTCCTCGAGCCGCGCCGCCACCCGGTACTTCGCGTCCGATTCAGCCACCGCCGTCCGCACCGCCCCGTACCCCATCACGAACAGCACGAACGCGATCGACCCGATCAGCAGCCCCGAGAACGCCAGCAGCAGCGGGTGATAAAACCCCAGAATCGCAAGCCCCACCACCGCCTGCAGCGTCAGCGCCACGCCGTCCAGCAGCAGCGTCGCCCCCTGCTTCTGCACCGTCAGCACATCAAAGAAATAGTTCACCGTGCTCTGGCTGTGCCCGGCGTCAAACGCCTCCGCCGACACCCGCGGCAGCCGGTCCCCCAGCGTCGCCGCCACCCGCGCAAACAACCGCCGCTGCAGCAGCTCCACCACGTACACCTGCGTCCACTGGATCACCGCCGACACCGTCAGCACCAAAAAGAACGCCGTCGCCAGCACCACCAGCGGCACCACCAGGCTGCCGAACGCCACAAAGTTCACCAGCGTCTGCACCGCCACCGGCGTCGCCAACGCCAGCACGCCGATCGCCAGCGAGAACCACGTCACCGCGATCAGGTCGCCCCGGTCCGGCTTCACCAACCGCCACACATGGCGCAACGCCCGCAGCGGCCCGAGCCGCCGCTCGCCCGCCCCACCCCCGCCGTCGCCGCCGTGTCCGCCTTCATGGCCCACGCGATACCCCCGGGCAACGCCCGACCCAGTCTCCACCGGCCTCCCCACGCCCCCCGCCCCAACCGCCCCACCCATCCCCCGCGACGGAACCCCGCGACGGCAAAGGGGCCAACTCCAGCCGCCAAAGTTGTAGGCCACCCGATCCCATTGATCGAATAGCACACAAAGCAGCGTGCCATAGGCGACGTCTATACTATCCCGTGGCCAACCCGCCCCCGCTCAACTTTGCCCACCTCCGCTCCTTCTGGTCCGTCGCCCGCGAGGGCTCCATGACCGCCGCCGCCCGCGCCCTCAACCTCCGCCAGCCCACCATCAGCCAGCAGGTCGCCGACCTCGAAGCCGCCGTCGGAACCCCCCTCTTTGAGCGCACCGGCCGCGGCCTCGCCCTCACCCCCGCCGGAAAAACCACCTTCGCCTACGCCACCCAGCTCTTCGCCATCGGCTCCGAGATGCTCGCCGCCGCCCGCGGCACCGCCGACCTGCCCGCAACCTTCCACGTCGGCGTCAGCGACGTCATCCACCGCTCCCTCGCCCGCGCCCTCCTCGCCCACCTCCGCGCCGCCGAGCCCGCCCCACGGCTCCTCTGCGCCGGCGGAAAGTCCGACCACCTCCTCGCCAACCTCGCCGCCGGCGGGCTTGACCTCGTCATCACCGACGAGCCCCTCCCCGGCAGCGCCCGCGTCCGCGGCTTCTCGCACCGACTGGGCGAGGTCACCTTCGCCCTCTTCGCCGCCCGCTCCCTCCCTATTGACCTCCCCCCCCACGCCGACCCGCTGGAGGCCGCGCTCCGCCTCGCCCCGCTCCTCCTGCCCGCCCCGGCCTCCGCCGTGCGTCGCTCGATCGACGCCTGGCTCGACCGCCGCGGCATCACCCCCGCCGTCGCCGGCGAGTTTGACGACACCGCCCTGCTCAAGTCCTTCGGCCACGCCGGCCACGGCCTCTTCTTCGCCCCCGCCCTCGTCGCGGGCGAGCTGCTGGGCCCCGGCGCCCTCCGCCTCATCGCCCACGCCCCGGAGATCGTCGAGCCGATCTACGCCGTCACCACCCAGCGCACGGGCCTCAACCCCGCCGTCAACGCCCTCATCGAGCACGCCCGCGCCACCCTCGCCGCCGGCACGCGCAGCGCCGCAGCCGAGCCCGCCCCGCCCACGCCGCCAGGCCCGACAGGCCCGACCGCTCCCACCGCCCCGACCGGTCCAACCCCGACGAGCGACGCCACTACCATCGTCGCATGACCAAGGCCGCCCGCGTCCGTCGTTCCGTGCCGTGTCTTCTCGCCGGCGCATCCGCGGCCGCGCTCATCTCGACCGCCGCCGCCCAGGCCACGAGCCCGCCCCCGGCGCAGCCCAACCCTGCCTCGCCTTCCTCACCCGAGGCGCCCCACACCCTCGCCTCCCCCGTGCTGCTCGACCCCGACGCCGCACAGCCCCAAAGCGACGTCCGCTCGCCCACCCGCTGGCGCGTCGAGACCGGCGCCCGCTTCATCGCCACCGGCGAGGCCGACGAGGAAGACAACGCCGGCTCCCTCTCCCTGGGCCGCCTCGGCGCCTGGGTCAGCCCCACCTACGTCGTGAACGACCGCCTCGCCCTCTCCGTCGAGCTCGACTTCGAGGCCAGCTTCTATGACTTCGACGACGACGGCGTCCTCATCCCAAGCGCCCCCGCCGACGCGGGCGACCCCTTCGACGACGTCATCCAGTTCACCATCGGCCCCGGCGCCCGCTACGCCGTCAACGACCAGCTCACCCTCTTCGGCGGCGCCATCGTCGTCTTCGCCGGCGAGCCCGGCGCCGACGCCGGCGAGTCCGTCATCGCCGGCGGATTCGTCGCCGGCAGCTACAAAGTCTCCGACACCCTCCGCCTCGGCATCGGCTTCGCCATCACCAGCAGCCTCGACGAAGAAGTCTTCTTCGCCCCCATCCCCCTCGTCGAGTGGGACATCACCCCGACGCTCCGCCTCTCCACCGGCGGCGACAACCAACTGCAAGGCCTCCGCCTCGCCTGGTCCCCCCTCGAGACCTGGTCCTTCGCCTTTGAAGGCGGCTTCGCCCGCACCCAGTACCGCTTCGAAGACGACAACCGCGCCCTCCCCGGCGGCGGCGTCACCGACACCAGCATCCTCCTCGGCGGCGCCGTCACGTGGAAGGCCGCCCAGCGCCTCACCCTCACCGGCCGCGTCGGCGCCATCGCCACCCGCGAGCTCGAGTTCTTCGACGACGAGGGCGACGAGGTCGCCGACACCGAGTTTGACCCCACCGTCTACGCCGGCCTCACCGCGTCGCTGCAGTTTTAACCCGCCCCGCGGGACCCCACCGCGCACCCGCCCGCCGCGCGCGCCCGGCGTCTACAACCCCGCCATCGACTTCAACGCCTTCGCCAGCGCCGGCGGAACCGCCATCACGCTGAGCCGCGGCTGACGCACCAGCTCAAACTCCGCGAACCGCGCGTCCGCCTTCACGTCCGCGAGTGTCGCCGGCTTGGTTGCCGCACGCACCGGCTCCACGTCGACCAGCACGCCCTTGGGCTCCCCCGCCGCCGTGAGCCCCGGCACCGCCGGGTCGGGGTACGCCCCGCGCGCCACCCGGGCGAGGCCCGCGATCCGCTTCTCATCGCCCGTGTGGTAGATCAGCACCTCGTCGCCCGTGCGCACGCCGCGCATCGCTTTCTGCGCCGCGGCGTTGGTCACGCCGTCCCACGGCGCCACCCCGTCGCGCTCCAGATCGGCGTACGAATACTCCCCCGGCTCGGTCTTCAGCAGATAGGTCGCCATGGTGTCCCCCGACGCGGCCGTTCTCGCCGCCCGTCAGGGTACCGCCACGACCTCCCGCGCCCCCGCGTCCACCTCGGCCGCCATCTCGATCCAGCAGTGGAACGTCTCGCCCGGCGAGAACTCGCGTACGCCCCGCCGCGCGCGCACATCCGCCGGCGCATTCAACGCGTCCACCGCGTGGCTGATCGGCTCCAGGCACACGAACGACAGGGGCCGCCCGCTCGCCGCGTGCCGCGGGGCGTACAGCACCAGGTGGTGAAGGTTCTCCGACGCGCGCACGCGGAGGGTCGCCCCGCTCTTGGGGTACCGCAGCGTCATCTCGCCGGCGAAGCCGTCGAGCACCGTGTCGATCGGCTCCGACAGCGCGTTCAGCCGCGACAGCCCGCCGCCCGCGCTCAGCAGCCTCGACCGCTCGCTCGGCGTCGCCTCGCCCGTCGGGAGCCGCTCGCGCGAGGGGTACTCACCGCGAACCGGCGCGCGCACCTCGACGTCCTCCCCGTCCGCCCACAGCCCGCGGCAGAACCACGGGTGAAACCCGCCCCCCAGCGGCGCCGGGGCCTCGCCCAGGTGCCGCACCGACAGGTCGCAGCGATAGCCCCGAGGCCGAACCTCGTGCCGCACCGTGACCTCCAGCGGCCAGGGCCAGTTCAGCACGCCGTTCGAGCGGCTGTCGTACCGCAGCACCGCCGAGTGCGGCGTGCGGTCCACCACGCGGAAGGGGGCGTCGAGCACCGCGCCGTGCAGGGCCGTGCCGTTGGGCTCGTTGCTCTGCAGGCGGTGCGTGGCGCCGCGGTGCGAGAAGGCCGGGCCCGCGATGCGGTTGGCCCACGGCGCCATCACAAACATCGCCGCGTCCACCCAGCGCGAGAGCCCGCCGGGCGAGGGGCGGAGCAGCGGGAACCACAGATCGCCGGGCCCAGAAAGATAAAGATCCGCCAGCGCCCCGCCCACATCCGGGGCCAGCGCTGCGCGGATCGACTCGCATTCCAGGATGACGGCCGTCATGACGGTCGAGCATAGGGAGCCCGCGACGTCAACGGCTTGACTTCCGGCCGTTTGTCCCCGGTTTCTTCAACCGGAGCGCCGGCTCCCGTCCGCAAACAACGTCGGTCGGCGTCGGCGTGGGCCGTTCTCGGACCCGCGTGGGCCCCCCGTGGGCGCGCGTGGGCACCCGTGGGCGCGCGAGGGCCCGCGGGGGCCCGGTCCGTCCCGCGGCCTTAGCCGTTGGACGCGACGGTCTCGGTCGCCTCGACGACCTGCTCGGCCTGCTGGGCGGGCTCGGCCGTCTTCTGCTGACACTCGGACGCACACCCCTCGGCCGCACAGGCGGCGGGGTCGCAGCCGTCGGTCGCGGCGCACGACTTCGTGCACTCCGTGGCGGCGGTGCCGGCGACCTGCATCACCTCGGCGGCGGCGGCGCTGCACGCGCTGGCGCACGCGGGGGCCTCGGCGGTGCCGGCGGCCTGGACGATCTCGGCGGCGCCGGCGCTGCAGGCGCTGGCGCACGCGGGCTCGGCGGCGGCCGAGGCGGCGACCATCTCAACGCCGCTGCCGCAGGAGAGGGCGCAGGACGAGCCGGTGGTGGCGCTCGCGGCGACGTAGGCCGCCGAGGCGTCCTTGCTGCACGAGCCCAGGGGGCAACCGGTGGTCATGGCGTTGTAGACGCCCATGCCGCCGACCGACGCCGCGCCGACGACCGCGACCAACTTCGCCAGACCGATGCTGCTGATGCTCATGCTGTGCTCCAAGTCCTGAGGGTGTTTGCGAGGAAAACGTGCTGCGTGCGGCCGGGCCGTCCGGACTGCTTGTGCCGTTCCGGCCGTCCGGGTCGTTCCGACCTCCCATCGGGCCGAACCCGCGCCGGCCTCATGCGGAGGGGCGGGGGAACGGGGGAAGCCGCGAACCGTCGCACGCGGGCTGGGGCTACGCCCAGCCTTCGATCGTACCGCCATCGTCCGGTCCTCGGACGATCGCGGTCGCAAAACGCCGGGGCCAACGGCGGTATTCCATCGGAAAGGCTTGCAGGCCCGAGAACGCACGCCCCGCGGCCGGCCGGGGCAGGGCCATCTGGGCGCTCAACGCCTGGACGCTCAAAGTCTGGACGCTCAAAGTCTGGACGCCCAAAGCCGACGCCACGATCCGCAATGCCGCGTCGGTGCGGCCCGCGAACCACCCCCCGGCGGGTGCCGGGCGGACGGGGTCAGGAGACGACGGCCGTCAGCAGGGGCGTCGTTTCCGACCCGGCGACGATGGCGAGGCGCGTGCCGGGGGCGAGCGCCGCGGCGAGGTTGACGGCCGTCAGGGCGCCGTCGTTCTCAAAGCGGGCGAGCTCGCCCTCCACCGTGCCCGACTCGCTGAGCATCACCAGGCGGAACGCGCCGGACGTGGTCGGCGGCAGGCGGTGCACCAGCAGCCGGGCCGAGGCGCCGTCGCCTTCGACGAGGAGGACGGCCTTGGCGTCCGGGGCCGCGTCGGTGGCGGCGAAGTAGACGCGGGTGGTCTGGGGGTCAAAGAGCGAGTCGACGGTGTGCGACATCCCCAGGCGGTCGATGAGCTGGGCGACGTCGCCCTCGTTGGCGATGGTCGCGACGTCGCGCTGCACCTGCAGGTGCAGGGCCCCGAGCACCACGACCGCGGCGCCGAGCGCGAGCGCCGAAGCCCGCCAGAGGGCGTGCACGCGCTTGCCCCGGGCCAAACGGGCGATCTGCGAGGCGTGGCGGAGCCGGCGATCGGCGTCGGCCGCGGAGGAGGCGCCGGACTCATCGCCCGCCGCCGCGAAGAACCGGGACCGGGCGGTGGAGGTGGACCCGGCGGCGGGCGCGGCGCGGGAGGCCGCGACATCGCGCATCACGGCCTGCACCACGCGGCGGCGGAGATCGCCGCCGGCCTCGGCGTCGGGAAGCCACGACTCGATCCAGAGCGAGCGGGCCTGCTCGGCCAGCACCTGCCGCTGCACCGCGACGGGCGCGGCGGCGAGGGCGGCGGCGAACTCGCGGCGCTCGTCGTCATCCAGGACGCCCAGGGCGTCGAGGCCGGCGGTCTCGAAGAGCCACTCGGCGGAGCCGCGGGGCGCGGTGTCGTCGTGGGCAAAGGCAGGCGAAAAAGCGGGCGAGCCGTGCCCCGCACCCGGGGCGGCGTGCGAAGGTTTGTGGTTGTCAGGCGGGGTTGTCATAGCGCGATTTCCTCGTCCACCCTTTCCCGAAGCCGAACCAGCGCCCTGCTCAAAGCAGACTTGATGGTCCCCAAAGGCGTGTTGAGTTCCAGTCCAATTTGCCGCAGCGTCTGGCCCCCGAGGTACGCCCGGATGACCACGGTCCGCTGCAGCTCGGGCAGACCTTCGATGCGTTGAAACAAAGCGGCGAACCGCTCGTCTCTTTCAAGCCGAGACGCGGAACCGTCCCCCCCAGGCGCGGCCCACGTCGCCGATTCCTCGTTCTGTACGGCGCTCACCCGGGTCCGGGTGCGACGAAGTTTGTCCACAAGGTGCCGACGAGCAATCAGCATCACCCAGGTGACAAGGGCGGCCTTTTCGGCATCGTAGCGGTCGGCTGTGCGCCACAGACGGACGAAGACTTCCTGGACCGCGTCGTCTGCCTCGGATCGCGACGGCATGACCTGAAACGCCATTCGATAGACAAGCGAGCCGAAGCGGTCGTAGAGGGCGGCAACGGCGGCCTCGTTGCCGGCGGCAACGCGGCGCATGAGATCGGCGTCAATTGCCGCCTGTTCTGGGGTGGCTTTGCTGCTGTGGTGCTCGCGCAGCGGCCGCTCGGGCGGCGTTGCGGATGGATCAACCGGGTTTTGCCCTTGATCGTCGTTGGACACGCGCCGAGGCCCCGTCCGCGAGGCCCGTTCGGGCGCTTCGCGGTGATCTGGCATGGTGCCAGATTCGTGGGCAGTGTCAAGCGCGGGGCGTATTTTCGGAATTTGGACGGTTCAATTTGGTCGGATCGCGCCGCCGGGTGAAATCCTGCGGGTGCACGGACGATTCATTGTGACGGAACTCGCGTGACGGACGTTGTGTGAGGGCGCTCTTCGCGGTACGTTGCTGGGGTAGGGAAAACCCGGAGTTTCGAGGGCCGCGTTCGATGGACGGATCTGAGGCGACACAGCGGAGCCGGTGTCAGGCGTTCGAGGGAACGCTGGCGCGGCCTTCGTCGCCCGGGGCCCACGGGTCGAGCGGGTCGGCCGGGGCGGCCGGGGCGTCGTCCCTTGCGTCGGTCCGAGGCGGGGCGGCGGCGGGTTTCACGCTGATCGATGTTTTGGTGTCCATCGCGGTCATCGGCGTGCTGGTCGCGCTGATGTTGCCGGGGATGAGCGCGGTTCGGGAGAGCACGCGGCGGGTGGTGTGCGCGTCGAACCTGCGGCAGGTGGGCCTGGGTCTTCAGATGTACGCGGACGACCAGCGCGACCTGCTGCCGGCGACGCTGTTTGTCGAGCGTTCGCCCGCCGGCACGTTTGGCGTGGCGCCCGCGCCGCAGGAGACGCTGCGGATCCGCCTGACCAACGCGGCGACGTCCCAGTACGCCACGCTGCTGCGGCGCACGTGGGACACGCCGTGGGACGGCGTGGGTCGGCTCTACCAGTTGGGGTACCTGTCGGCGGCGGACGTGTTCTACTGCCCCTCGCACACGGGCGAGCACCCGGTGGAGCGGTACGCGGAGCGGTTCCGGTCGGCGAACGCGGAGATCTTTTCCAACGTGCAGTTCCGCGGGCTTGGGCCTGGGGGCGAGCGGCGGCTGACGCAGATCGCGACGGGGGCGGGCCTGGTGAGCGACGGCGTGCGCACGCCGCGCGATGTGAACCATGTCGGCGGCACGAACCTGCTGCGCGCGGGGCTGTCGGTGGAGTGGTTCGCGGACTCCGGGCGGCTCGTGCAGCTCGTGCGGGGCGACCAGGACAACGGGGCCGGGGGCAGCGGCGCGGCGCTCACGCCGGGCGATGTGGAAGAGTTCTGGAACATCGTCGACGCGCCGGAGCAGACGTCGACGGCCTCGTCGCTGCCGGTGGGTCGCGACCGCTGAGCGGCGAAGAGCGCGGCGCGGGGCGGGCACTTCTCACATTGGGTCGTCGGGCGTGCGTGCCGCGGGGTGGGCGGGCTCGGTACCATTCGGGCATGACGACCACCGGCACGACGTTTTTCGGCATGTCACGCACCTTTCCGGCCGCGGCTGCGGCGTTCGGCGCGGTGCTCGCGCTCGGCGCGGGGCTGGCCTCGGCGCAGTTGACGCCCGACCGGGTGTATTACGGCGTGCGGCAGAAGATGCCGATGCGTGCGGCGCTGCCCGAGGGGACGCCCGCGGACGCGAGCGCGGACGTGGTGATCACGCTGCGTTCGCCCGAGGGGGACGTGCTGGAGACGGCGCCGGCGGCGCTGGGGGGCGTCGACCTCGCGGGCCTGTTCCCGAGGCTCTGGACGAGCGAGCAGCCGACGGTGCTGTACGCGCAGCTTGAGGTGGGCGGGCGGCCGATCGGGTCCGCGGTGGTGCTGCAGCCCATGCTGTCGGTGGACACGGCGACGCTGCGCGGCAACAAGGCGGTGTTCACGAGCGAGCTGTCGGCGCAGAGCGGGCGGCCCTGGGCGCCGGTGTACGCGGGCATCCGCGCGTACCCGGACAAGCACGCGGTGCTGGAGACGAGCGAGGGGGAGATCGAGATCCGCCTGCGGCCGGAGAAGGCGCCGAACACGGCGTGGAGCTTCCGTGAGCTGGTGGCGGGCGGGTTTTATACCGAGATCATCTTCCACCGGGTGGTGGAGACGCTGGACGACGGGCGGCCGTTTGTGGTGCAGGTGGGCGACCCGACGGGGACGGGGGCGGGCGGGCCCGGGTTCAACATCGACCTGGAGAAGTCCGACCTGCTGCACGACTTCGGCATCGTGTCCATGGCGCGGTCGGGGGATCCGAACTCGGGCGGGTCGCAGTTCTTCATCTGCCTGAGCCGCGAGGGGACAAGCTTTTTGGATGGGAACTACACGGGCTTCGGCGAGTGCGTGCGCGGGGCGGAGGCGATCGTCGCGATCTCCAAGACGCCGGTGGATGAGAGCGATCGGCCCTCGAACCCGCCGGTGCTGAAGAGCGCACGGCTGGTGGATGCGCCGCCGATGGGCAGCGTGCCGGCGCGGGTGCAGCGGCCGGCGGCGGCGCCGGTGGAGCGGTGAGGGGCGTGAAGCCGGACGGCGGCACGGGCTGAACGGCTGTGGCACACGAAGACGGCACGGCCTAGAAGGCCGTGGCACCCGAAGACAGCACGGGCTGGAAGGCTGTGGCACGCCAAGGCAGCACGGCCTGGAAGGCCGTGGCACCCGAAGGCAGCATGGGCTGGGAGGCTGCGGCACCCGCGGCAACCGCCGGGGTGGCGGGGCGCGTTACTCGGGGGTGGGGCGGCGTGTGATGCGGCCGCCGGCTGTGCGGTCGCCCAGGGTGGGGACGGAAGCCGTGTCGTTGAAATACTCGAGGATGTAGTCGAGGCGGCCGCTGGCGTAGAGGCGGCTGAACATGTCGGCGGCCTCGGGCCAGTAGTGGGTGCCGGTGTCGGCGTGGATGATGTCGAGGGCGCGTCGGGCGGCCTCGGGGCCGACGTCGCGCCGGTAGGGGCGGAGGCTGGTGAGGGCGTCGAAGGTGTCGATGACGGCGAAGCACCGGGCGATGAGGGGGATCTGCTCGCCCTTCAGGCGGTCGGGGTAGCCCAGGCCGTCCCAGCGTTCGTGGTGGAAGCGGACGACATCGAGGATGAGCTGGTCGGTGACGCCGGCGTTGACGAGTCGGTCGTATCCGGTGACGGTGTGGGTGCGGACGACGGCGAACTCTTCGTCGGTGAGGCGGCCGGCTTTTTGGAGGATGTGGTCGGGGACGTCGAGCTTGCCGACGTCGTGGAGGGCGGCGCCCTGGGTGGCGATCTCGAGGGTGTGCGGGTCGACGCCGTGCTCTTCGAGCATGGCGCGGAGGTAGAGGACGACGCGCCAGGTGTGGGCGGCGGTGGAGAGGTCCTTCACCTCGATGGCCTTGACCATGTCTTGGACGAGGTCTGGGAGCATCGTGCGTTCCGCGGTCGCGGGGCGGCCCGGCCTGTGGGCGTGCCCGACGGACGATGGAGGATAGAGCGGCCCGGGCGGAGGCCGATGCGAGAAATGCCGGGGCGCACGGCGCAGGCCCGAGAACGGGCGGCGCGGGCGGCATAGGCGGAGGAGGCTGCGCGGTGTGACGGGGCGCGACGCGTTTGGCGGCGGCGCGTTCGGCCCGGGGCCGGGTGGTGATGCGGCGACCGCGCGATCAGGGCGGAGGCCGGGCGGGTCAGGCGGAGACCGGGTGAATCAGGCGAACGCCGGGTGAATCAGGCGAAGATGATGTACAGCAGGACGGTGACGGCGATGACGATGACGGCGCCGACCTTGGCGAGGCCGGAGCCCTTGAGCTCCAGGTTGGTGGTGGCCTCGAAGCGGAAGGGCTCGGGCATGGGCTTGGCGGCGGTCATGAGGCCCAGGACCAGCATGATGACGAAGAAGGTGATGGCGATGCGGTTGATGAAGGGGTCAATGACGAGGGCGCCGAGGGAGTTGGGCGCGAAGTCGGTGTTGAGCGTGACGGCGTGGAGGATGCCGTAGACGACGGGGCTGAGGGCGACGCCGACGATGCCGCACTGGCGCGGGGCTCGCTTGACGAAGAGGCCGTAGATGAAGACGGCGAGGATGGGGAAGATGTAGCCCTGGAACTCCTGGATGAAGTTGAAGGCACCGCTGCCGAGCTTGCCGAGGTTGGGCGCGATGATGCAGCCGACGACGGCGGCAATGGGGACGAACGCGCGGCCGACCCAGACGAGGTTGGACTGGGAAGCGTTCTTGTTGATGAGGGCGCGGTAGACGTCCATCGTGAAGATGGTGGAAGCGGCGTTGTACATGGAGGCGAGGGAGCTGACGACGGCGCCCATGACGGCGGCGATGATGAAGCCGCGGACGCCGCTGGGCGTGAGCCAGCGGACGAGGATGGGGAAGGCGTCGTCGAAGTCGTAGCCGTCAAGGCGGGCGGAGGTGGTGAAGACCTTGGCGGAGGCGGACTTGGCCGCGGAGGTCAGGGCGTCGTTGGCGTCGGCCAGGGCCTCGGCCTCGGTCTTGGGCTTGCCGTCGACGGGGTCCTTGAGGGGCTGGCCGTCGGGGCCGGTGCTGGCCTTGGCGATGAACTCGTCGGCCGATGCACTGGCGAGCGTGGCGTTGTACGCGAAGATGCGACGGGCGAGGGCCATGTCGCGCGAGGCGTACTCGTCATCGAAGAGGAAGAGCTCCGCACCGGCCGGGCCCGCGGGGGGCGCGCCGGCGGCGAGCTCGGCCTCGGCCTTCGTGAAGGCCTCGACGACCTTGATGTTGGTGTCGCGGTCGGCCTTCTCGGCCATCTTGCCCGAGTAGAGGGTGAAGCCGATGATGCCCGGCACCACGACGACGAAGGGGATGATGAGCTTCAGCATCGCGGCGAAGACGATGCCCTTCTGCCCCTCGGCGAGGGAGCGCGAGCCGAGCGTGCGCTGCACGATGTACTGGTTGAGGCCCCAGTAGTAGAAGTTGGGGATCCAGACGCCCAGCAGGAAGGCCGTCCACGGGAGGACGACGCTGGTGGCGGGGAGGAAGAGGTGCATGCGCTCCTCCTTCAACACGCCGAGCTTGCCTGAGAGGTCGCCCGTGGCGGCGGGGCCGAGCTGCTGCTGGATGATCTCGGGCGAGTTGATGCCGCTGTACTTGGTGGGGTCGGGGTCGTCCAGGGCCATCATGGCGAGGACCGTGATGACGGCGCCGCCGATGATGAGGGCGGCGCCCTGGATCACGTCGGCCCAAGCGGTGGCCTTCAGGCCGCCGACGGCGACGTAGACCGCGGCGATGGCGGCGACGATCCAGCACCAGCCGGAGAGGCCGATGGTGCCCTCGTAATAGGGGACGAAGAACTTCGCGCCGAGGTAGGTGACGGTCGCGATGTTGACCAGGCACAGGACGAAGACGGTGAGGAGCGACAGCAGCGTGCGGGCGCCCGGGGTGAAGCGCTGCTCGAGGAACTGCGGGATGGTGTAGATGCCGGTGCGGAGGAAGGTGGGCAGGAAGAGGAAGCCGACGCCGACGAGGGTGATGGCGGCGATCCACTCCCAGCTCGCGATGGCGAGGCCGATCTCCGCGTTCGCCGCGGCGCCGGACATGCCGACCATCTGCTCGGCCGAGATGTTGGCGGCGATGAGGCTGAAGCCGATGAGGGGCCAGGTGAGCTTTCGCCCGGCGAGGAAGTAGTCCTCGCTGGTCTCCTTCTCACCGCGGCTGCCCAGCAGGCCCACGATGAGCACGACCACGACGAAGGCGATGAAGACGACAATGTCGATATTGCTCAGTGCGACGCCCACGGGCGGCCTCCGGACCGGGCGGCGAAGAACGCCGACCCGTTTCAGCGGGCGAGAACCCGCGCCGCCCGGCCCGAACAGGCCTTGCGGAGCGGGCGTGCAACGCGGGGCGCGACCGACACGGCCGCGAGCCCCCGCCGCCCGGGGCCGCGAAGATAGCGGAATCGTGGAAGCGATGCCGGCGGCGGGTCGTGCCGTCCCGCAGCGGCGTCGCCGGCCCGGCAACCGAACCGCACAGAGCCCGAATGAAAAACGCCGCCCGCGGCGAGCGCGGGCGGCGTCGAGGTCGTTGCTGGCCCGTGGGAGCCGGAGTGGCCTGACGGTCCTGTCCGCGTGGGTCGCTTCGACGGACGGGCGGAGTCGGGCCGTGGCTCCACGGTGATGGTCAGGCCGCGCGGGTCGCGGCCCGGGTGTTACGGGCAGCCGGCGTCGAGGACGGCCAGGAAGTCGAACAGGTCGAAGATGTCGGCGGGCGAGGTGTCGCCGTTGAAGTCGAGGCCGCCGTCGAGCGCGGCGAGGAAGTCAAACAGGTCGAAGATGTCACCCGGGGTGGTGTCGCCGTTGAAGTCGGCGGGGCAGTCGGCCTCGGGGGCGGGGGGGTTGGAGAAGCTGATGTAGGCGACGTAGAAGTCGGTGGCGGTGAGGGGGTAGGCCTCGCCGTAGAGGTTGCTGCCGGGGACGACCTGGCGGGACTCGATGACGTAGCGGTTGTTGTTGGCGTCGAAGTCGTAGCTGAGGAAGGTGCGGCCGGGCAGGAGGGTGTCGCCGACGAGGATGCCGCCGACGTCCTGAAGGAGGAGCATGCCGTCCTCGCCGGTGACGCCGGTGATGGTGAGGAAGTAGCGGCCGGGGTTGGCGGTGTCCGCGGCGATGGTGAAGGCGCCGGCGCTCTGGCCCGCGGAGACGGTGCCGTTGGCGTTGATCTTGCCGCCGACGAGGTTGGCGGTGTCGTAGGGCAGAGCGACGAAGTTGTAGCCGCCCTCGGTGTTGGTGGCAAAGCCGGTGGCGCCGGTGTCGTCGATGCTCTCGTCCTTGCGGCCGGCGAACTGCCAGCCCGCGCCGGCCTCGATGAGGTTGTAGATGTTGTCGTTGTTGCTGTCGGAGGCGCTTTGCATGAAGAGCATCGCGCTCTCGGGGCTGATGTCGAGGCCCGCCTGGGTGAAGTCGATGGTGCCCTGCATCAGGCCGTTGCCGGCGGGGGTGATGATGTCGGCCGCGTCGGCGGGGAGGACGGGGGAGCGGCTGGGCCAGGAGACGGGCATGCCGGTCACGGGGTCGTTGGCCGTGGTCTGGCTGGCGAAGGTCGGGGGGTTGTGGCTGCTGGTGCAACCGGCGACCCAGCCCTCAAGGAAGGGGAAGAAGGCGGGGGCGATGTCGACGATGTACTCGGTGGGGAAGCCGACGGCCTGGAAGGAGAGGAAGACGGAGCCGTTGCCGCCGGAGAACTGGCCGGTGAGCATGTTGTAGCCGCGGCCGCTGCGGAAGCTGTTGGGGGTGGCGTGGGCGATGGAGTAGAGGGTGCCGACGGGGGTGCCGAAGTCGGTGGCGAGGTTGTCGCGGCCGTTGTTGGCGACGGTGACGAGGGTGACGCCCGCGGCGCCGGTGATGGCCCAGCCATAGCCGATCTCACCGCCGCCGGCGCGGATGGTGTTGATCTGCCCGGGGGTGCGGACGTCCCAGTTGGTGTTGGGGAAGGCGAAGGCGGACCGCGGGTTCATGGGATCGAGCAGCGTGGGGTTGATGCCCACGTTGGTGTCGAGGTCGCCCTCGTTCGACTCGCCGACGAACTCGCCACCCAGGGGGAAAGCCCCCGCGACGGGGTTGTAGGGCTGACGAACGTAGTTGCTGTTGGCGCCGTCGAGGACATAGCCGCCGGGGAAGCTGTCAAGCTCCACGAGGCCGGAGTAGAGGGTGGCGGGGAAGGCGCCGGGGGCGAGGAAGGGGGCGCCGTACTGGTCGTTGCCGCCGGGAACGACGGGGGTGGGGATGGGCGCAGGCAGCGAGGTGGGCTGCGCGATCGCGGCAGAGCCGGCGAGCAGCACGATCAGGGTGGTCGTCATCTTCACGGGTGGATCTCCATCGTCTCTGGTGCGTGGCGCAGGGGGCGAACCAGAACCACTCGGGCTCGCCGCGACCCTCGCCGCAGGGCACAACCTAACTGATCCACCTGTTCACGTTTGGGAGGTCGCACAGGATTCAACGAACTTTGACAGAGAGGACACGATCTGTTGAACACGAGGAAAAGCGGCGATTTTTCCCGAGAAAGCCAGCCGTTCTGGGGGATACCAGAGGATGCTTCATCAAATGCTTGCACAATCATGATGATTCGATCATCAAGTCTTGATCTTTCGTCTCCCGTGGCGCGCACAGTCGCGGCCTTTGTCACGTGACCAGCCAACGCCCCGGGCGCTCGACGGGGCATCTTGCATTAGACTCATATTCCCAGGGGTGCCCCGCACGGTGCGGCGGTGCCACGCCCGCACCACGCCCCGCGGCCTCGGAGCCGCGCCACGCCCCCGCCGACGCATGCCACGCCTGACCGGGACACGAGCCGCGCGACGCTTCACCCCGGGTTGGGGCTTGCGGCGGCGCGGACCGGTCGAAACCCGGGGCGCGGAGGGGGTGAAGGCTCTGTCGCTCGCGATCGCCGCTGGGATGACGGCGGCGCGGGTTGCACGCTTCGCCCTGGGGCTGGCGGTCGGGCTGGATGTCGGACGGGCCGTGGCCGCAACGGGCGATGAGGTGAATCAGTCGGCGCCTGCCGCAGCCGCCGGCACGCTGCGCATCGTCACAACCGGGGGCGAGCCGGCCGGACCATCGACGGGCGTCGCCCCCAGCGTGGACGGGCCGGTGCGCATCTGCATCGCCGCGTGGACGGCCGAGGGCCAGCTCGCCATGCCCCCCGCGGTGGACGTGGTGGACGCGGACGGCGACGCGGAGTTCACGCTGCCGCCGGGCAGCTATGACGTCGCGGTCTCACGCGGGACGCCGGCGAGCCGCGTGGGACGCACGCTGCAGGTGCGCACGGGGAAGGTTCTGGAAGAGGCCTTCGCCGTGCGCGCACCCGGTGCCCTGGGCTGGCGCGTGGCGTGGCCTGGAGAGAGTGCTGGCCCGGGCACGAGGCCCAGCGTGACGCCAAACGCAACCGAGAGCGACGCCGCGGGCGACGCACGCACGCCCGGCCCGCGCTACGTCTCGGCGGACGGTTGGCCCGCGGGGGCGGTGCGGTTGGACGACGGCGAGGGTTGGCTTCCGCCGGCCTTCGTGCCGTGGGATGCGGCGTCGAACAGCCCGGCATGGTCGCACGGCGCGGCGGTCGAGTTGGCCGCGGAGCCGCCGCCGAAGGTGGTTGTTCTGGGCAACGGCGGGCGCGTGGTGGAAGATCGCGACGACGACCGGCTCGCGTTCCTGCGCGACGTGATGTGGGCGTGGGGTGAGGGCGTAGCCGTCGGCTTTGCGCCCGCGACGCCGGCGGACGGCGTGCTGGGGCTCGCCGTCTGGTCGTGGCACAGCGAGGACCCGGGCGTGCCGGCCGATCGGCGTGGGGCCCCGGCCGAGTCGTGGCGCGAGGCCATGCTGCCGCCGCGGCAGATCGGCAACGGGCCGCTCGCGGACGTGTGGGTGAACGGCGTCGGACCCGGCGGGTGCGCCCGGGCGGTTCGGGGGGTCGCGTTCGTGCGGCTCACGATCACCGCGCCGGCCGACATGCTGCTGACGCACGCCGCGGTGCTGGTGAACGGCGACGAGGCCGCGCGGCTGACGCTGGGCCCGGCCGGGGCCGAGCAGCGTCTTGACACGCGTGTGCGCGTGCCGGTGGCGGAGGACGCGTGGCTGGCCGTGGTGGCGTGGGGCGAGAACGACATCACCCCCCTGCTGCCGCGGGCCCGTCCGTCGGAGCGGCCCTTTGTGCTGACGCACCCCGTGTGGGTCGATGCGGACGCCGACGGGGCGTACACGCCGCTGCGCGAGCGGGCGGCCGCCGCGTTGCGTCGCGCCGCCGCGGCGAGCGAGCCCGATGGCGCGCTGGGCGCCGCGTGGCGCGGCGCCACGCCCTGGTTCCGCGCCGCGCTGCTCACGGCGGCCGCGGCCGACGAGCGCCCGTTCGCGCTGCTGCTGCCCGCGGCGACGCACGACGCCTCGCCCGTGGTGCGCGAGGCGGCGGCCCGGGCGCTGCGCGCGGTGCGTCACACGGCCTTCGCCGGGGCGGACCGCGTGCGGGCCTTCGGCGCCGCGGGCGAGACCGACCGCCGCACGGCCGCGCTGCTCGAACCCACCGCCGGAGGCCCTGACGCCCCATGACCGCGAACCGCATGAAGGCCTTCACGCTCATCGAGCTGCTCGTCGTCATCGCGATCATCGCGCTGCTGGTGGGCATCCTGCTGCCCGCGCTCGGCTCGGCCCGGACGCTGGCGCGAAAGGTCCGCTGCGGCGTGCAGATGTCGCAGATCATGACCGCGCTGCACATGTACGCCGATGACAACGACGACTTCCACCACGCCCGCCGGCAGAACGCGGGCCGACGCTTCTTTGTCCGTAACGGCTCGGCGTTCCTGACGCAGTTCCACACCAGCTCGCCCTGGGGCTTCAGCGGCGCCGACGACACGTACTGGGGCGCGATCTATTCGCCCTATCTCGGCTACGAGCCCAAGGCCGACGACTTCCGCCTCGTCGCGGGCCGCGGCGGCTACGGCACCAACCTGCCCGTGCCGGGATGGGAGCAGTTCGGCTGCCCCGACGCCACCGACATGGACCCCTTCCCCGGCGGCACCGCGTTCGACCCCGACCACCTCTACAGCACCTACGGCTTCAACGGCGTCTACCGCGAACGCGGCACGACCTTCTTCCGCCCCGAGAGGCCCGGCGGCGAGCTGGCCTTCACCGGCTCGCCCGCCACGCGCCTCACCACCATCAACTTCCCGAGCCGCATCATCACCTTCCAGGACGCCTACGAGCACATGCTCGACGCCAACGGCGACACGCTGAACGACCTCTCGCAGTACGACAACCCCGACGTCGCCCGGGGCCAGCAGAACTGGGAGCGCGAGTACTTCCGCCACGGCAACGAGTGCCAGACCGTCTGGCTCGACGCCCACGTCGAGTCCATCGCCAAGGTGACGGAGAACACCAGCCTGCCGCTGTACTCGGGCCTGTTCGAGTAAGCCCGAGCCGACACGGCGCGCCACCCCCGCCGCCCCTGCCGCCCCCACCGACCCGACCACCCACGCCTCACCCCGACGGAGCCGCGACCATGCCCCGCTGCCACACGCCCGCCCACGCGTTCACCGCTGTCCCGCCCCGCGCCCGCGGCTTCACGCTCATCGAGCTGCTCGTCGTCATCGCCATCATCGCGCTGCTCATCGGCATCCTGCTGCCCTCGCTCGGCGCGGCCCGCAAGACGGCGCAGCAGGCCGCGTGCCTCGCCAACGTCCGCAGCGTGGGCCTGGTGAACCACATCTACGCCAACGACTGGGACGGCGTCATCATGCCCGTCAGCGAGCGGGAGATCCCCGCCGCCCGGCGGACGACCGAGGCCTTCACCGCCACCTTCGCGTACAAGTACCCCATCACCGGCGGCCGCCGGCCCGGCCTCATGTTCGACTACATGGACAACGCCGACGAGGCGAGCGAGTGCCCCACCAACGGCCGCGAGAACGTCCGCGACCCCAACTACGACGGCAACGTCTGGGGCCGCAAGGGCGAGGTGAACTTTGACTACACCATGGTCAGCGGGGCCGAGGGGGCGAAGCTCGGGCTGGAGATCTTCGTGGTGCAGATCTCGGGCGCCCTCGGCGGCTTTGACCGCACCGTGCTGCAGCAGCAGCAGGTGAACATCGCCAAGAACAACAAGGTGTGGTCGCCCATGCCCAGCCTGCCCGTGATCGTGGAGGAGCACGAGTTCTGGTACAACTCGCAGGGGTTTGACCCCCGCCGCGGCGGCGTGGTCGGCGTCGACGACGGGGAGTGGGGCAACGTCGACCAGATCACCCGTCGCCACGACGGCGGCGGCAACGTCTTCTATCACGACGCACGCGTCGAGCTCCTCCGCACCCAGGGCGGCCCGCTCGAGGACGTCGAGGAGAGCGGGCAGGATTTCACGGCCCGGTACATCTTCGTGAGCCTGCAGGGCCGGGCGCCGTGGTACCAGTTGAACGCCGCCGGCTCCAACGGCAACGACAAGTTCGGCTGGGTGAACGCCCCGCGGCAGCGCTGAGGCGCCACGCAGCGCGTCCCACGCCGGTCCGCGCCCGACACACCGCCGCCGCTCAGCGACCGCCCACGGCGGAGCCCTCGCCCGCCGCGTTGTCGCTCGACGCTGCTGCATCCGCCGGCAGCCGAACGCGCACGGTGCCCGAGCCGTCGACCGTGGCCGCATCGACGGCAGGGAGAAGGCGGGCCGGCAGTTCGACGTGCGGCGCGTCGCCCGCGGCGCCGTTCTCACCGCGTGCGTCGGCGTCGCCCGGGTTGGACAGGATCACCCTGGGCCGGCCGCCGGGGCGTTCGATGCGCACGCCGCGGCCGGGCACGACGTACACCGGCTCGCCCGCCTGCAGCTCGCCCGCGCCAAGCCGCGCGATGTAAGCCGTGGGCTCGCCCGCGGCATCGCGCTCGGCGACGAGCGTGCGGAAGACGGCCTCGGTGCCGTCAAGCCGGAAGAAGAGCAGGGCCGGCGCCGCCGCGGCGGCGGGCGCGGCCGGCGCCGCAGCCGGCTCCGTCGCGGCGAGCGCGGCCACCGCGTGCACAACGCCCGCGGGCACCACCACCTCCACCGGCCCGGGCCAGCGCGTCGGATCGATGAGCCGGCCCTCGCGCAGCGCCTGCTGCGCGGCGGCCTGCACCTCGGGGTTGCGGCCCGCGAGCCACTCGCCCAGGGCGTTGGCCCCGCCGGTGTCGCCCGCGCCGGGGCCGCGAGCCGTGGCGAGCATCTTGGGCTTCCCCAAAAACACCACGACCAGCCACAGAATGACCGCGAGCACCGCGAACGGCCCGGCGAGCCACGCCGTCAGCAGCAGGTTCTTCGTCGTGCGCGGTGACATGCGGCCCGCCTCCCCGGCCGGCCCGAAACCCCCCACCGGCGAGCAAGGCCCGCCGGGCCGGGCGACGCGTCAGGCCCGCTTCGCCGCCGCGTAGAGCTCGGCGACGCGGGGCCAGTTCACGATGTTCCAGAACGCCGCGATGTAATCGGGCCGGCGGTTCTGGTAGTGCAGGTAGTACGCGTGCTCCCAGACATCGAGGCCCAGGATCGCCGTGTGCCCGGGCCCCTCGCCGCCGAAGGCCGTCGGCATCGCGGGGTTGTCCTGGTTGGCGGTGCTGCAGACGTGCACGTCGCCGCCGGGCGCGACGCAGAGCCACGCCCAGCCGGAGCCGAACCGCGTCGTGGCCGCGGCCGCAAACTTCTCCTTGAACGCGTCGTACGAGCCGAACGCCCGCTGGATCGCCGCGGCCAGCTCGCCCGTGGGCGCCCCGCCGCCGCCCTTCCCGGCGGGCGCGAGCGTCTGCCAGAACAGCGAGTGGTTGACGTGCCCGCCCAGGTTGTTGCGCACCGCGCCGCGCACGGCTTCGGGAAGCTCGCCCAGCCGCTGGATCGTCTCGTGGGCGGGGGTGGCTTCAAACGGCGTGCCCTTTAGCGCGTCGTTGGCGCGGGTGACGTAGGTCGCGTGGTGCTTGCCGTGGTGCAGCTCCATGGTGCGGGCGTCGAAGTGCGGCTCAAGGGCGGTGGGCGCGTAGGGCAGAGCGGGAAGGGTGTGGGTCATCGGCGTGGCTCCCCTGAAGCATCCCCCTAGACCAGGGGCGATGCGTGCGTTTGAACGGAAAATGATCGGTGGATCGCCGCCTCGGCCCAGAAAGGAGCCGACGCAACCGCCCCGCCTGTCCACAGGACGGGTTGCGGCGGATGAAGATTCCTCGTAGAATCTCCCTTCCCTGCCGGGTTCGCGGAGCGATAACCGCTGGGGACCCTAGGGAGTTGTTCCCCCCGGAGTCAACGCCCGCCCCCGGTGAATCCCGGCGGGCGGAAAGTATCCCCCGATCTCGGGTACAAATCGGAACATGTCCGGTGCGCCACGGCGACCGGGCCGCGTGGCGTTGTTCGAGGGGCCTGGACGGCCCGGCGAGGCCGACGCCAACGCTCCCGGATGGACGGTTGGGGCGTGTCGCGTGTCCGCCGCGGACGCGTGTCGGCGTATGGCAAACGCCCCCGTGCATTTCGCACGGAACGGGTGGTTTGGTGGGCTGGGGGCGGCGCGTGGGCGGGGACCGCCGGGCGTCGCGGCGGCGGTGCCGGCGGAGCGGGCACGGGACGGAACGCTGAAAGCGGTGCGCGTCGGACAAGTCGGACGTTGGATCGAGATTGGAAATGCTTTCACGAACGCAACCTGCGTTCGTGACGGG
>CAZCBN010000014.1:0-5115 GCA_964496975.1 uncultured Phycisphaeraceae bacterium | reverse complement strand
ACGGGAACGCGAGCAACCGCCCGGTTCCCCCGCTCGGAGAGAACCATCCCGCGTTGCCTCGGCCGGGCCGTCTCGGCAACGAAACCCGAGCCGGGGGTGCCAGAAGAACTGAAGACGAACATCAGCGAAGGACCGACGTACAGCAGCGACGCACAGCGAGGACCGACCCAGTTCAACGACCGACGGAACGCAACGACTCACGCGTCGCCCAACGAACGGCGCGTCGAGCAGCCCCCGGAGCGGCCGGCGACGCATGCGGCGGGAGCGCGACCTGCCCGGGTGACGCGGTGCCGCGGGGGGCGGGGCGGGACTGGGACGGGCAGTTGGGGCAAAACACACGGAGCCGCGGAGGCTTCTGACGGGTTTGGGTGGGCTTGATTGGGTTTTGTTTGGATTTTCTGCGGGCTTTCGGGGTGAAGTGGGCCACTCGGGTGTGGCGGGGCCGGAGCGGGTGGGACGGCGGGGAGGATTGTTTCGTCGGGCCGGTGTTTGACGGCCGGGGCGGGAAAAGGGGCGGTGGGCATCCGCTGGCTGGGGCGGGCTCGAACATCTTGGGATGGTCGAGCGTTGAGACTCGTCGGGGCGTCAGGGGCTTTGCGGGGCGTCCCGCGACGGATGACGGTCGCCGGGCGGGCCCGGGCGACGCATGGAGTGCCAAGGCCGCGGCCATGACGGCGCGGCCGGCGGGGCGGACACCGGCGGGCGACTCGGCCCGGACGACCGTCGCCGGCGGGGGGCGGGGAGCGGAGTGCGGAATCCGCGGGGATGGGGCCGAGTGAGTCGGCGGTGGGGTTGGGGGTGGGTTGGCGGAAGGACAGGCCGGGCACACCAGGGGGCCGACGCATTGACGGCGGATGGGCTGGGTTGCTCGGAGCAGGCCACGAAGGGGCCGAAGGGAACGTGACGCGATGTCTCAGATTTCGAACCGCTCTCCGAGTCCGCTTGAGCAAGCCCGCCGGCGTCACCGCGTCGGCGTGACGCGCTCGACGGCCCGCGCCGGGCGGTCGGTGCGCCGGGAGTTGTCGGTGGACGACGAGCGGTTGTTGAACCGCATCATGGCGAAGCCGCAGGATTTCATCGACTCGGAGGCGTTTTTTAATGATACGGCGACCACCGAGATCTACACCGAGGCCCCGGACATCCAGAAGCCGGACACGACGTGGTACCACCCGGTGATGGACGACCTGTCCAGCGCGCGGTCGCGCACGGTGAAGTCGAGCCAGCAGGTGATCCTGACGGGCGCCGAGGAGAAGGTGCTCTTCCACCAGTTCAACTACGCGCGGTACCGCATCCGCACGCTGCAGGACGAGGTGTGGGCGCGGCCCGACAAAAAACCGACGGCCGAGCAGGCGGACGAGATCCTGTCGTGGTACCGCATCGCCGAGCGGGTGCGCGAGCAGATCGCTGAGACGAACCTGGCGCTGGTGCTGGCGATGGCGAAGCGCACCCGCATGAGCGAGGTGGACTTCGCCGACCTGGTCAGCGAGGGGAACATGGCGCTGCTGCGGGCGGTCGACAAGTTCGACGCGGGCCGCGGGTACAAGTTCAGCACGTACGCGTGCCGGGCGATCCTGAAGGCCTTCAGCCGTCAGGGGATGAAGCTGAGCAAGTACCGCCAGCGTTTCCCGACGGACTTTGACCCCAAGCTGGAGAAGTCCAACTACCTGGAGACCAAGCGGGCGACGTTCGAGAAGGACGCGGCCGACGAGGTGCGCCAGATCGTGATGGACAACCGGGCCGACCTGACCGACGTGGAGCGGACGGTGATCGAGCACCGCTTCGGCCTGGAGAGCGGGGCCGAGAAGCCCATGACGCTGGAGCAGGTGGGCCAGATCATCGGCGTGACGAAGGAACGCGTGCGGCAGATCCAGAACAAGGCGATGGAGAAGATCCGCACGGAGCTGGAGGCCAAGTTCCTGGGCGAGCGCCAGGAGCCGGAAGAGGCCACGGCGGTTGGGGACAACTGAGGCGCGGGCGAACGCGTCGAGCCCCACACGCCGAACCCCGTTCGCCGGACCCGCTCGCCGCATCGGTGACGATGGCGTCGGACGGGTGAACGCACGGCCGATGGTTGACCGCGACGAAGTTTTCGCACGCCCCTTCGATGGAAGGGGCGTTTTTCGTTTTTGGGGTGCGCCGTCCGCCGCCCGCCGTCCGCCGTCCGGTTTCGCGGCCGCGGACGCAACCCGCGGGCGTTGGGCGCGGTTCACGATGTCGCGGCGGTCGCGTGGTCGTTTTCGCGAGGGCGCGCGGGGGGAACCATGCTGGGGCGGAGAGCGGGCGCGGGAGCGGTGGTCGGCGTGGCGGCGGCGCTCGCGGCGTGGTGCGCGATCGCGTGGATGCGGACAGCGTCACCGGGCGCGGGGACGGGCGTGGGGACCGGCGCGGCCGGCGGCACGGGCCGGGCGCGGGCCGACGGGGCCTCGCTTGATCGCGTCTCGCTGCAACGGGTGACCGATGCGGCGTCGGTGCGGCAGGCGTTCGAGGGCGTGCAGCCATCGGGGCGCGAGGCGGTCGAGGTGGCTGGGCTTTCATTCACAGAAGCGACCGACGCCGTGTGCCGGCTCTCGGCAGAGTGGCTGTGGCTGCGTTTCGGGCAGCCGGACATCGAGGCGTACATCGCGTGGCGAAAGCGGCAGGGCGATCGATTTCAAACGATCGACGAGTTTCGCAGCGCGAACGTCGGGCGTACGCCCGGCGAGCTGTTCGCCGTCGTGCTTGGCGGGTCCGAGGAATCTCGGCGGGGTGCGACGCCGGAAGATGCGTTCCGAGTCACCTGGGATGTCAATCGACCGGAGCAAAGGGGTCACGGCGGCGTGCTTGAGATGAGCGCGGACCCCGGCGGGATCGCCGTGTCCTTTCGGTACACGGAAGCCAGCAGCGCGTTCCGAGCGAACTTCGATCACGAGATTCCGGAGTCGCTGTGGCGAGGTCAGGACGTGCACGGGTGCGTCGGTCTCTGGACGGGCGGACGCGGTTACAAGGACATCGCGGCGGCGTCGGGGAAGGTGCTGACGTGCGTGGTGGCCGTGGTGACGCGCAGCGTGGAGGAGCACCGGCGCCCGATGTACCTCCAGTGGTACCACGACCCGCAGACCGGGCGTTGGCGGCTGTTCGGCATGTACTTCACGAACGTGGGACTTGGGCCGGGCCAGACGCCTTGCATGTGCTTTTAGATGGGACGTGTGGATGCGTCACAAACGCCGGCACGCACGCATCCGGTCTTCGGATGGGACCGCGTCTCCGATGGGCCCGCGCGGCGGCTTCAGCCTGATCGAGCTTCTCGCGGTCGTTTCGGTGATTGCCGTGTTGATCGCGTTGATTCTGCCGGCGCTCGGAGCGGCTCGGTATGGCGCGCGGCTCGCTCGGCGATTGAGTGATGTTCGTCAACTGGCCGCCGCGGTGCTGCAGTACAGCGATGAAGGCGACGGCGTGCTGCCGTCGGTCATGACGTGGGGCGATCCGTCGGCTTTTGACGATCGCATCGTGGACGCGGGATTCTTTTCGGGGTATCTGCTGGCGCAGGCGTGGAACTATGTGATGCCCCTTCGGGCCGCGGGGTACGACATCGCAGAACTCGAATACTGGGACGGGCCGAGCGAGTCGGCGGAGGCGCTGTGGCGTGACCATGGGTACGCCAGATCCTCGGCACTCCTCAGCAACGCCTTCGCCGCTACGCCGCGCCTCTGGCGGGCGGAGAACCCGGCGCTGGGGGATGAGCAGTACCGCGGCATGCCGCTGCATTCGGTGCGATACCCGAGCGACAAGGGGTTGCTGCTGGAGACGTCCTATCAGCGGGCCAAGCCGAACGTGTCGACGGACGCCACGCCGTTGGTGACGACGGACGGGGCGGGGCGGTTGTGGATTCGTGAGCCCGCGGTGTATGACGCGACGTGGCACCGGCCGTACGGCGGGGTTCCGTGGCCGGTGGTGACGACGCCGGACGGGGTGGAGGGGCGGGATGTGAACAACCCTGTGAACCTGCGGTGGGCCTTCACCGAGCCGGGGTAGGCGAGACGTCGTTGTCCGTCGGACCGTCCAGACCGGGGAGCGGTTGGCGTGTGGCCTCGGGTGCGACCGGCGGGGGTTGGTGCTCGTATGCTGTGGTGTCGGGCGGCCGGTGTCGAGGGGGACCGGGCCCGGGGGGGCTCTCGGCGGCTGGTGGGCCTGGCCGGGGGTGGGTGGCGAACTGTGTACGGGAGCCGTTTGTGACAGTGAACACCGATTCCACGCCTTCGGCGGCGGCGCACACGGGGCATGTTTCGTTCGGGAAGCCGAAGAGCGACCCGCACGCGACGCGGTGGGGCGACTTTTTGAAGGCGACGATCCGGTTCGAGGCGTCGGACCTGATCATCAAGACGAACCAGCCGCCGAGCATCCGGTTGAAGGGTTCGCTGAAGAAGTTGGACACCGCGCCGGTGACGATGGAGGATTGGTCTGCGATCTGCGAGGCGATCCTGAGCGAGGAGCAGAAGGCGGACCTGCACAAGTTCGGCAGCGTGGACTTCGCGTACGACTACGACGACAACACCCGCTTCCGCGTGAACCTGTTCCAGGCGCGGGGCAAGCTGAGCGTGGCGGCGCGGCGGATCACGAGCAATATCCTGCCGTTCGAGAAGCTGCACCTGCCGCCGATCATGAGCGAGATCGCGCTGCAGCCGCAGGGGATCGTGCTGCTGTGCGGCGTGACGGGCTCGGGCAAGAGCACGACGATCGCGAGCATGCTGGACTTTGTGAACGCGCGGAAGCCCGTTCACATCGTGACGATCGAGGACCCGATCGAGTACATCTTCGAGGACAAGAAGGCGACGATCAACCAGCGCGAGATCGGCATCGACTGCCTGGACTTCAAGATCGCGCTGCGGGCGCTGGTGCGTGAGAACCCCGACATCGTGCTGGTGGGCGAGATGCGCGACCAGGAGACGTTCGAGGCGGCGCTGCACGCGGCCGAGACGGGCCACCTGGTGTACGGGACGATCCACGCGAGCAGCACGACGCAGACGTTCAGCCGCATCTACGGGCTTTTCCCGCAGGAAGAGGTCGAGGGCGTGCGGCGCATCCTGGCGTACCAGATGCGGGCGTTCGTGTACCAGAAGCTGCTGCCGACGCTGCACG
>CAZCBN010000013.1:23202-41708 GCA_964496975.1 uncultured Phycisphaeraceae bacterium | reverse complement strand
GGCCGGGGCCGATCGCCCGGCCGCGTGCGCGCGGCCTTCGCTCTCCGGCGTTCCGACCGTTCCCGCCGCGCGCACCGCCCGCATCGCCGCGGCGACGCGCCGATCCTGCGCCCCCGCCGTGTCGTGGCGGAGGTGCTCCAAAAGCCCGTGCGCCATCAGGCCCGCCGCCCGCTCCGCCGCGTCGGCCGCGGGCAGCGACTCGGGGAGCAGCCCCGGATCGATCGCCCCCGGCCCGCGCGGGGCCGCTCCGTTGGAACCCGCTTCGTGCGCGCCCGCCGCGTGCGTGTGCGGGCCCCGCCCCTCGGTGGCATCGTTCATCGCAGCCCCTCCGCCGCCCCGGCGCTCTGGCCCATCGGGTGACCCATCGGGTGGCCCATCTGGTGACCCGTCTGGTGGGCCGCGAGGGCCCGCCGCAGACAGTCCGCCAGCAGCACCCGTGCGCGTTGCACGCGCTTTTTGATCGCTTCCTCGCTGCTGGAGAGCGCCGCGGCGATCTGCTTCAGCAGCATGCCCCGCTCGTACGCCATCTCCACCGCGTCGCGCATGCCCTCGGGCAGTTGGTCAAGGCATCCGCGGATGCCCGCCGCGCGCTGCGCAAACGTGTCCCCCGGCAGGCGGTTCACCTCGTCGAGCCGGGCGCCCAGGGCCTCGATCACGCCGGGCTCGCACCGCACGAAGTCGTGCGCCGCCTTGCGGCGGTGCGCCATCGCCACCCGCGCCGCGATGCCCCGGAGCCACGGTCCAAAGGGCCGGGCCCGGTCGTAGTCGCCGAGCCGCCGCCAGGCCACGAGCGCCGTCTGCTGAAACAAGTCGTCCACCACCTCGGGCCGCCGGACGAGCGACCGCAAAAACGCGCACAGCATGTCGGCGTGCTCGCGGATCAGGATCTCAAACACGTCCGGCGCGGCGATCCCCGTGGGCCCCCCAAAGGGCGACTTGTCGGGCGACCCGTCGGGCGTGGGCAGCCCCATCGCGGGGGAGGGCCCGCGGGGCGCGGGGGCGTGGTCGGGCATGGGGGACTGCGGCATGGCGATCGGTCATTGTCGCCCCCCGCCGCCCCGGGGACAGCCGCGGCCCGGGCGCACGCGATGGGCGCATCGCCGACTGTCCCCCCGTCGGCCCGCGGCGACAACCCCTTGGCGTTGCGATCGACCCGGGGCCGGTGCCGAGCACCGGGGGCCGGCCGCCCCGCGACGCGCAGGGCGGCACACGGTCCCCCGGAGACGGCGCCGGACGTTCGGACCTGACACCGCAGCACGTGAGACAACGGGCAGGACACAAGGAGTCGGACCATGCGTGGCGGGATGCAATCAAGCGCGAGGTTGGTGAACACGGGTGGCCCGCGCGGGGTGGGGCCTTGGGTGGCGGTCGGCGTGCTGCTGGCCGCGGCGGGCGCGGCGTGGGCCCAGGCCGCGCCGGCCGGGCTGACGTGGCCCTACCGGCTGGACGTGTTGGCCGTCGCGGACGAGGCGCCGGAGCCCCTCCCGACGCCGATGGCGTCATGGGACTTGGCCGAGGTGGACCACCCCATGCACGAACGCCGGCGCGAAGGCCGCGGTGAGCCGCAGGTTCGGGGCGGCTTTGAGGGGCGCGGCGGTCCCCCGCGTCGCGAGTCGCCGGACGACCAGCGCGGCCCGGGCGTCGGCCGTGGACTCGGCGGCCCCGGCGGGCCCGGCGGCCCCAATCGCGCGGGCGGCCCGAACGGCCGCGGCGGTCCCGAAGGACGCGGTGGCCCCGAAGGCCGGGGTGGTCCCGGTGGCCCGGGTGCGGCGCGGCCCTCGCCCGAGGCGATGATCGAACGCTTTGATCGATCGGGCGACGGCTTGCTGGACGCGCGGGAGTTGGGCGCGCTGTTGGAGTCGATGGGCCCCACCGGCCGGGGCGGGCCCGTGCCGCAGCCGGGGGCTCGTCCGGAGGGGCGTCCCGCGCGGCCGCGAGATGGTCGCGGCGAGGGCCGGGGCGAGGGGTTCGACCAAGGGCCGAACGCCGGACGGGGCGTCGGAGCGGGCCGGGGGCAGGGCGGGCGGCCGGGCGGGCGGCCGGGCGAGCGTCCGCCGCGGCCTGCGCGGCCGGACGACTCGGAGCGGCCAGAGCGGCCGGAGCGTTCGGGCCCGCCGCAGGGGCCGGGCGACGCCTGAGCCGCGGCGATCGTGTGCACATCTGGGGGCCTGTGGGCCTTGGGGCGGGCCGCTCCGCGTGGGGATGCGCGGGGCGGCCCGGCTCCTTTGCACGCCGGCGCGGTCGGGCGCTCGCGCGGCCGGGCCGGTACGCTGGCGGGCATGACGGGCACGTCTTCGCTTCGCCGGGCCGTCGTTCTGTTGAGCGGCGGGATTGACAGCGCGACCGCGTTCGCGGTGGCGCAGCACGACGGGTTTTCGTGCCACGCGCTGACGTTCCGCTACGGGCAGCGGCACCACGCCGAGATCGAGGCGGCGCAGCGGGTGGCGTCGGCGCTGGGCGCGGCGGGGCACGTCGTCTACCCGCTGGACCTGCGGCTCTTCGGCGGGTCGGCGCTCACCGCGGCGATCGACGTGCCCAAGGACCGGCCCGACGGGGAGATGTCGCGCGGCATCCCCGTGACGTATGTGCCGGCGCGGAACCTGATTTTTCTCTCCATCGCGCTGGGCTACGCCGAGACGCTGGGCGCGCGCGACGTGTACGTCGGCGTGAACGCGGTGGACTATTCCGGGTACCCCGACTGCCGGCCCGAGTTCATCGCGGCCTTTGGCGAGGTGGCGAACCTGGCGACCAAGGCGGGCGTCGAGGCGGCGGCCCGGGGCGAGGAGTCGGTGCGGGTGCACACGCCGCTGATTGATCTGACGAAGGCGGAGATCATCCGGCTCGCGTCGCGGCACGGGGTGCCGCTGGGGCTGACGCACTCGTGCTACGACCCGAGCCCCGAGGGCTTCGCGTGCGGGCGGTGCGACAGCTGCCAGATCCGCCGGCGCGGCTTCGCCGAGGCGCACCTGGACGACCCGACGCGGTACGCCGAGGTGAGCGGGGACGCGGTGTAAGGCCGTCGCGGCGGCGGGCTGCGGGTACGCTTGGGCGTGGCCGGCGACGCGGTGCTCATCTCCGAGACGTTTTGCAGCCTGCAGGGCGAGGGGTCGCTCGTGGGCGTGCCGAGCTGGTTTTGCAGGCTTTCGGGGTGCAACCTGCGGTGCCGGTGGTGCGACACGCCCTACGCGAGCTGGAGCCCCGAGGGGGAGACGCGGACGGTCGAGAGCCTGCTGGCCGAGGCGGCGGCGTCGGGCCTGTCGCACGCGGTGCTGACGGGCGGGGAGCCGATGGTGTTCCCGCAGCTCGCGGCGCTCTCCAGCGGGCTGCGCGCGCAGGGGGTGCATGTCACGATCGAGACGGCGGGCACGGTGGACCGGGACGACGTGGCGTTTGACCTGCTGAGCCTGAGCCCGAAGCTGTCCAACTCCACGCCGCGGGGGGATGCGCGGGACCCCTTGGGCCTGTGGGCCGAGCGGCACGAGGCGCGACGGATCAACACCGCGGCGCTGCAGGCGCTGCTGGACCGCAGCGATTCGGGGATGTTCAGTGGGGCTGGGGGCGGGGGCCGGGCGCGGCAGTTCAAGTTTGTGGTGACGGGCGAGCGGGACCTGGCGGAGATCGACGCGCTGCTGGCGACGCTGCGCGGGTGGCGGCCCGGCGAGGTGTTTTTGATGCCCGAGGGGACGGAGCGGCCCGATCGGGCGCTCGTGGAGTGGACGATCCGCACGTGCCTGGCGCGGAACTGGCGCTACGCGCACCGGCTGCACATCGAGCTGTTCGGGCACACGCGGGGGACGTGAGGGGTCGGGTGGGGGCGGGTTTCGCGTCGGGTGTTGGGGCGGGGAGCGGTCGCGGCGTGGGGGCTTTCCTATTGTTTTCACCCGCCCGTTTCGGGCTGTGCGAGCGATGCCTCATGCGATACCGGGTCTGCAAGTCGTTTCATGTCGAGAGCGGGCACATGCTGAGCAAGCACCCGGGGCGGTGCCGGTTCCCGCACGGGCACTCGCGTCGGGTGGACGTGGTGCTGTCGGCCGAGACGCTGGACGCGAACGACATGGTGGTGGACTTCAAGGCGCTGAAGCTCGCGGTGCAGGGGCACATCGACGAGTACGACCACGCGCTGGCCCTGAACTCGGACGACCCCGCGTTGCCGCGGCTCCGCGAGCACCCCGAGGGGCAGCGGCTCATTGTGTTCGAGGGGCATGACCCGACGACGGAGGCGATGGCCCGGCGCATCTATGACTTTGTCGCCGAGCGCCTCGCCCTGGGCGGTGACTGCGCCGACGCCGAGGGCAACCGGTACGCCCTGCCGCGGGGCCTGCGGCTGGAGCGGGTGCGGGTGACGGAGACGAACACCAGTTGGGCCGAGTACGGGCCCGGGTGAGCGGCCTGCCCGGCGGGCCCGTCCCTCCCGGCGGGGCGGGCGGGGCGGGCGGCTTGCCCGCGCGGGGCCCGCCCGGCGCACAATCCACGATGACTTCCCCGCCCACGATGACGCCCCCGCCGCGCCGGGCTTTGCCGCCCCGCGGCGTGGGGACAGGAGCACCGACCGATGCACGCTCGCTCGCTTCGCACTCGCTCAACCGGGATGCTGCTCGCCGCGGCGGGCCTGCTCGTGGGGCTGCCCGCGGCGGCGTGGGGGCTTGCGCAGCAGGGCCAAGCCGGGCAGGGCGGCCTCGCTCAGGACGGCCTCGTTCAGGACGGCCTGCTGCAGAACGCGTCCGCGCCGGGTTTGGGTGCGGGTGCGGGTGCGGGTTCGGCCGGCCCGGCGGTGAACACCGACGCGGCGGAGGCGTTCGCGTTGACGCAGGCGCAGTCGCTCTCGCTGGTGTTCAAGCGGGCGGCGCGGATCATCGAGCCCAGCGTGGTGCACATCACGACCGAGCAGCGGGTGCGGTCGGTGCCGCGGAACATCTTCGGCATGCCGCTGGGGATGGGCGACGAGGTGCTGCGGCAGAGCGGGCTGGGCAGCGGGGTGATCATCGACGCGTCGCAGGGGCTCATCATCACGAACAACCACGTGATCGAGAACGGGGACCGGCTGGTCGCGCGGCTCTACGACGGGCGGGAGATCGAGGCCGAGCTGGTGGGCCGCGACGAGGCGACGGACCTGGCGGTGCTGCGCGTGCAGGCCGAGGGGCTGGTGGCCGCGCGGCTGGGCGACTCGGACGCGCTGGAAGTGGGGGAGTGGGTGCTGGCCGCGGGGAGCCCGTTCGGCTTTGACCAGACGGTGACGGCGGGCATCGTGTCGGCAAAGGGGCGCACCGGCATCGGCGGGCAAGACCCGAGCCGGTTCCAGGAGTTCATCCAGACCGACGCGTCGATCAACCCCGGCAACTCGGGCGGGCCCCTCGTGAACCTGCAGGGCGAGGTCGTCGGCATCAACTCGGCCATCGCGACGCGGGGCGGGGGCAGCGTGGGCATCGGCTTTGCCATTCCCAGCAACATGGCCCGCCGGGTGACGGACTTTTTGGTGCAGAACGGCCGCGTCGAGCGGGGCTGGCTCGGCGTGGAGTCGACCGATCTGCCCGCGGAAGACGCCCGCGCCATGGGCCTGGGCATCGGCGAGGGGGCCCGCGTGGCCCGCGTCGTCCCCGGCTCACCCGCCGAGGACGCCGGCCTGCGCGAGGGCGATGTTGTGCTCGCGATCAACGGCGAGCGCGTGCTGGGCTTCAACCGGCTCCGCAACATCGTCTCGCTCATCCCGCCGGGCGAGCGGGCCCGGCTTGATCTCTTCCGAGGCGGGCGGCGGGAGACGCTCGTCGTCACCGTCGGCGATCGGCAGGCGGCGCAGCTCGCGTCCCTGGCCGACCAGGTGAACGGCCGGGCGGTGGAAACGCTGGGTGTGGTGCTGGCGCCGACGACGCCGGACCTTGCGCGGCAACTGGGCTATCTGCGCTCGCCCGGGGGCGAGGTGGTGGCGTACGTCGACCCCGCGGGCCCGGCGGCCGAGGCGGGGCTGCAGGTGGGCGACGTGGTGCTGGACCTGAACGAGCGCCGCGCGGGCGGGGGCCGGCGGGTGGCCCGGCTCGACGTGCTGCGTCGGGGCGAGCGGGGGACGCTGGAGATCGAGCTGTCGGGCGATCAGGGCCCGAACGAAGGCCGGTAAACGGGCGGTCCCCGCGGAATCTTCAGCCTTTGCGGGCTGGCCAGACCAGCAGTCTAGAAAACGGGTGGCTCGGCGTGTGAGTCGGGTGTAGTTTCCTACGCATAGTTCCCACACGCCACCCGGCGCGCAACGAAGGACTGACCGAGCGAAGCCGCACAGGGCGGCTCGGCGGCCAGTGGGGGTGCTGCGCGCGGGCGCTTCCGCACCTGGAGTTTCAAGAGATGAAGAACCTGCACACCGCGGCGATCGCCGCCACCGTGGCCCTGTCGGCCGGCCTCGCTTCGGCGAGCCCGATTCTGGAGTGGAACGACGCGTTGCTGAACGCGATCCGCACGTCCAACACCCCCCCGCCGGCCGCGGCCCGGGCGATGGCGATGGTGAACACGGCGATGTACGACGCCGTGGTGTCGATCGAGGGCGGCAACCGCCGCTACGCGACGACGCAGCGCGGCAACTCGAACTGGTCGTCCGAGGCGGCGGCGGCGGCGGCGGCGCACGGCGTCCTCACCTCGCTCTTCGGCAGCCAGTCGGCCTCCTTTGATGCGCTGCTCTCCTCGCAGCTCGGCGGCCTGCCGATGAACAACAACACGGCCAACGGCGCGGCCTTCGGCGCCTCGGTCGCCAGCGGCCTCCTGGGCCTGCGCTCGGGCGACGGCGCGGGCAACGCCGTCGTGGAGACGGGCGGCGCGGCGATCGGCCAGTGGCGGCCCACGCCCCCCGGCTTCGCCAACGGCGCGGTGCCGCAGTACGCGAACGTCACGCCCTGGCTCATGAACTCCACCTCGCAGTTCCGCGCCCCGACCCCGCCGGCCGTCGGCTCGGCCGAGTACATCGCCGCGTACAACGAGGTGAAGTCACTCGGCAGCCTGAACAGCGCGACCCGCACCGCCGAGCAGACCGACATCGCCCGCTTCTGGGCCGCGAACGCCGGCACCGTCACGCCCCCGGGCCAGTTCCTGCAGATCGGCATGAGCCTTGCTTCGTCGCAGAACCTGAGCCTGGTGGAGACGGCCCGCCTGATGGCGATGCTCGGCGCCGGCGCGGCCGACGCGGCCGTCTCGGCCTGGGACACCAAGTACGCCTATGAGTACTGGCGCCCCGTCACCGGCATCAACCTGGGCGACACGGACGGCTCGGACGACACCATCGGCGACGTGAACTGGGTGCCCCTGCTCACCACGCCCAACCACCCCTCCTACACCTCGGGCCACAGCACCTTCAGCGGCGCCATGAGCAAGATCCTCGAGCTCTACTTCGGCACCGACAACGTCGCCTTCTCGTACACCGAGGAGGCCACGGGCCTCACCCGCTTCTTCTCCTCCTTCTCCGAGGCGGCGAACGAGGCGGGCCAGAGCCGCATCTACGGCGGCATCCACTGGCAGTTTGACAACCAGGCGGGCCTGTTCGCCGGCCGCTCCATCGGCGAGTGGCTCTTCGCCAACGGGTACTTCAGCGTGCCCACGCCGGGCGCCGCCACGGCGCTGCTCGCCGCGGGCGTGCTCGCCTCGCGTCGCCGCCGCGCCTGATCGCGGGCGGCGTGATCGGAGCGCCGCCAAAGGCCGCACGCGGGCGCGTCGCCCATGTCGCGCCGCGTGCGAAGAAAGCCCACGGCCCGCCGGCTCGGATCATGAGCCGGCGGGTCTTTTTTCGCGCGTCCCCGGCCCGCCCCGCGTGCGCTCGGGGGAGGCCTACCTTCCGCCATGTCGCTCGCCACGGCGTCTCTCCCTGCGCCGCTTGTCCGCGTGGAGCCCTTGCTCGCGGCGTGGTCGGTGCCGCGCGGGGCGCGGCCCGCGGCGAGCGAGGCCTTCCGCCGTGAGCTGGGCCTGCCCCTGGATCGGCCTCTGATCTGGACCGGGCACCAGCCGGGAGTTTGGCACGCCGGGATTGTGGCGAAGTACCTCGCGGCCGAGGCGGCGGCGCGGCGGCTCGGCGCGGGCGTGGTGTGGCTCGTGGCCGACCAGGACGAGGCCGAGGTCGGCACCCTCCGCGTGCCCGCGCACGCCGCGGGCGGGCGGCTCGTCGAGCGCACCGTCCGCGTGCTGGCGGGGGAGGGCGAGCGCGCCGAGGCGGCGGGCGTGCCGCCGGCGTCGCGGCCCGCGTCGGCGGCCTCGGCGGAGGACATCGACCCGGGGATCCACCCGCACCACCGCGGCGTGGTCGCACGTGTGCGGCAGGCGCTCTCGCAGCACGCCGAGGCCGGCGCGCGCACGCTCGCGGAGCAAGCCGCGCGGGCCAACGCGGCGTTGCTGCAGGAGCGGCTCGGCCTGCCCGAGCGGCCCATGGTCTTTGCGTCGTGGCTCGCGGGGACGGCGGCGTTCGCCACGCTGGTGCGTGCGATGATTGACGACCCGGCGGCGTGCGTCGGCGCGTACAACGACGCCGCGCGGGAGCACGAGGCCGCCGACGTGCGCCCGCTTCGGGCCGATGCGTCGCGGGTGGAGCTCCCGCTGTGGCGGCTCGCGCCGGGCCGGGCCCGGCGGCCGGTGTTCGCGTCCGAGGCGGCGGGTGTGCCGCCGGCGGAGCTGGCCCCGCGGGCGCTGCTGCTCGACGCGGCGGTGCGGCTCTTCGGGGCGGACCTGTTCATCCACGGCGTGGGCGGCGGGGCGTACACGCGGGCGACGGAGCGGTGGCTCGCCGGGTGGCCCGCGGGTGCGGGGGCGGCGGGGGCCGCGCCCGCGCGCACGGCCGTGGTCACCGCGACGCTGCTGCTCGACCCAGACCTGTGCGCGCGGCCCGAGCCCGCGGCCAGCAGCGCCGACGCGGCGCGGGCCGCGTGGCGCGCGCACGCCGCCCGGCACCACCCGCGCCTGCTGGGCGACGCGCCCCGGCAGCGGCTCCGCGATGAACTGGTTGCGCAGATCGCCGCGATGCCGCCGCGCAGCGCGGAGCGGGCGGCGGCGTACGCGCGGCTTCAGACGCTGCTGGAGGACTCGCGCGCGGCGCACGGCGAGGGGATCGACGCGCTGCGGCGGACGGCGCTCGATGTGCGCGCGGCGAGCGCCGACGCGGCGCTGGCCGAGGACCGCACCTGGGCGTGGCCCCTGCACAGCGACGCGGCGCTGAAGCGTCTGGCCGACGCCGTGAACGCGGCGGGGGGCGACGCGTGACGCGCGGCACGTGGCTCGCCGGGCGTGCGTGGCGTGGCGTGGTGGTGGTGCTGCTGCTGGCCTCGGGGTGCGGCCGGGCTGGGCCTGACGGCGGCGGCGGCGGCGATGGCGACGGGCACGCCGATGACGGCCCGCGGATCGTCGCCTTCAGCCCGGCGGTGGGCGTGATTGTGCGGGACCTTGGTCTGGCGCACCGCGTGGTGGGGCGGCATGACTACGACGTGGTGCTGGACCCCGGTGTGCCGACGGTGGGGCACCAGGAGCACGTCGACTACGAGGCGCTGCTGCGCGCGCGGCCCACGCACGTCTTCACGCAGTGGGGCTCGCGCGACCTGCCGACGACGTTTGTGCGGCTCGCGGGTGAGCGGGGCTGGGTCGTGCTGGACGTGCGGCTGCTGAGCCTGGACGACGTGGCGCGCGGGGCGGACGAGATCGCGGCGGCGCTGTCGCCCTGGGTGGAGCCGGCGCGTGCCGAGCCCGGGGCGCGGGTGCTGTCGGCGGCGCGGCGACGGGGGGAGGGGTACGCGGCGGTGGGGCGGGTGCTGCTGCTGGGGGCGGTGCAGCCAGCGGGGGCGCTGGGGCCGGGCTCGGTGCACCACGAGTTGCTGGTGCGGCTGGGGGGCGTGCCGGCGCTGGCGGACGGGGCGGCGTGGGTGGAGCTGTCGCCGGAGGACGTGCTGCGGCTCTCGCCCGACGCGGTGGTGCTGCTGCAGCCGAGGGCGTACGGCGAGCCGCCGGGCGCGCCGGACGCGGCCGCGGCCGCGCCGGCGCTGGGCGTGCTGGCGGAGCTTGAGACGCCGGCGAAGCGGCGCGGGCGGTTCGCGCTGATCGATCACCCGCTGGGCCTGCTGCCGAGCACGTCGATGGCGGAGGTGTGCGAGGAGCTGGCGCGGGTGCTGGAGGGGTGGCGGGAGGGGGAAAGATCACAGCGAGGTAAGAAATGACCTCTAGGTCATGCCATTCGCGTGGCGTCCAGAAAAAAACGCGAGGCCGGGTTCAACTTCAGAGGGTCGTTCTGGTATCCTTTGCATCGCAGACGCTCCTCGGAGGATGATCGTGCCAAAAGTCCAGAACAAGTTTGCCGTTGTAACTGTCTGCGGCGTCAATCGCCGGGGTGTCTCGGCGGAAGTTCTGGATTATCTTGCTGGTCGCGGGGACCTTGCGCCCATTTCGCATCGCAATTCGAGTTCTGACCAAGCGGGTGACGGGCCGAAGATACCGTTTACAATTCGATGTGCATGCGTTCGGGCAATGGGTCCGGTGGGTTTCTTGCAACTCTTTGTTGAAGGATCGCCTTCATCGATCAGTCGACTTTGCAGTTCCGAGGAACAGGCTGCGCTCGCTGCATCGCTATCGAAAAAGCCCATGGGAATCGCTGGGGCTCCGGTGGATTGTCGGGGCCTCGAGGAGATTCACGTACGTATTGAGCCTTCTCGTGCGCCTCGTTTCGACACGGTGCGTCGCGATAGATTGCTCCACCGCTATGTCGTCTTCAATGCAGCGAGATACGGACCAGTGTTCTATGCCCGTACTCTGGGAGAGCTTGGGTGGGAGATAGCTCAGCACGATGAGATAACTCGTCGGATTGTACCCGGGGGGGCAGAAGTCCATCTCGAGCAGGCTTTTCGCATCTACATCAGAAGAGATCGTTTGCCAGAAGGTAAGTCGGAAGACGAGGTTGTCCGCGAGAGCATTTTAGGTAAGGTACTCCCAACATTAGATGCCGCCAAGCAGGGTGATTTTAGGAAGTCGTTCAGTGTGGCGGTTCCGCCGTTCGGCCGGGGGCTGCCCGAGGGAACTGGACCTCTGGAAGCTGCGGACAGGTCTACTCGTGACTACACATACCTTTTTTTGGTGTGTCGAGACAGACTTGGATTGTTGAGCGCGTCGGCTGATTTCGTCTCAACATGCGGCGCTGCGATAGACTTATCGCGAGGTAGTACGCAACCGATACCGCCGCAGAAGATCGTAAGGAGTTGCTGCCGAGCGATGTCGGGCCTCGCCGTCAACATTCTTGCCGTGGAACGTAACGGCATAGAACCGTCCGGTATTGGCGTGCACATGTCCCGCGACCGGTTTGTGCTCACAGTGAACAGGGCGATTAGAAACTTTCCCAATAACATTGATGGCGTGCCTCAGGAGCCCTTCCGGGCAGATGATATTGTGATGTTTGCGACTCTCGTATCGCCGACGTCGCCGTGGGAATACCGAAGGGAACTGGCGTGCGCCACTATCCGGGTTTCGTGTGACCGTGACGTGCCGGGGTTATTGCACGCCCTGTGCGTTCGCCTCAGGGATGTCGGAGCAGAGGCTGACTTGGATATCGTCGAGCTCGATGGGTGGGTGCCGCACAAAGACGATGTGGATGGCGATCACGCCCTTGGCATCGTCATCAGCGTTTTGTACAAGAGACATCAGGGTTTAAGTCGAGACGAGCTGCGGAGGCGATTGTTGCCACTTGCAAATGAGCATGGTGTCGAGCTCGAAATCTTGTAGTGCTATCTGTGCGTGTCTTGGGCTCGAAGGCTCTGCTCTACGTAAGCGTCTTATTTAAGTGCATGCTATAGTTTATATTTATTATAATTTCGTGCGTGCTCTTCGGGTTTGTCATCGCATGCTGATGAAGTCGATTCTTGTCAATAAGTCGTCAAACGCAACGACTTGTTGCGGCGATCGCTGCTGATTGGCCATGCAGGACTCGCTGTCGCTGAGTTGGTTAGCACGGGACAAGACGTCTCACACGTTACCGCGTTCCTAAAGCGTCCCGCCTTCGGTCACGGCGCAAGCGATGTTCTGCTCTTTGTCGCCCGCACAGAGGCGAGTTGATTCTGTGCGCAGAACGCTAGAACCCTGGGGGTTCTCGGGAGGGCAACGGGCGGTCGCTGTCGCGATCAATGTGGGTTCGGTTGTGTCGCGTCCGCCGGCCTTGCGGTACGCCGGGCAGCCACATGGCGTCGGCGTTTGCGGTGCAGTGGAGCCAGTCATTCCACGCGGGCGCTTGGGCAGTGAACGGCGAAGCCCAAGGACTTGGGTCCCTGGGTTTTCGTGAACCGTTACGCCCCCACCTCAATCCGCGTCCCCTGCACCGGGCGGTCTTCCACGGCCATGGGGTTGGTCGGGGCGGTGACCACGCGGGTGCCGGGGACGGGGGCGAAGCGGCTGCCGTACATCGGCACCTTGCGGTTGGCCGTGCTGCTCGGCAGCAGGGTCTGGCCCAGGTAGACGCCCACGAGCACGAGCCCGCTGACGGCGAGCATCGGCATGAACGGGAAGGTGGCGAGCGGGATGCCGACGAGGGTGCTGCCGCGCATGCGCTCGGCCATCTCGGCGGGAGTGAAGCCCAGGTAGACCATGACGCTGCTCGAGACGACGAGGGTGAGGGCCATGGGGATGAGCGTCTGCCAGCCGAGCATCATGACCTGGTCGTAGCGGAGGCGGGGGAGGGTCCAGCGGATGACCATCATGAACGCGATGACGAGGACGACCTTGGCGAAGTAGACGCCGAACTTGGCGAGCACGGCGAGCAGCGAGGTGCTGGCCGGGTCGGTGAGCTCGAGGAAGGGGAGGTGGTAGCCGCCGAAGAAGAGCAGCACCCAGAACGCGCTGCTGGTGAACATGTGCATGTATTCGGCGAGGAAGAAGAGGGCGAAGCGCATGGAGGAGTACTCGGTGTGGTAGCCGCCGACGAGCTCCTGCTCGGCCTCGGCGTTGTCGAAGGGGGCGCGGTTGGCCTCGGCGAGGGCGCAGATGAAGAAGAGCACGCAGCCCAGGGGCTGGGCGAGGACGTTCCAGCCGTGCTTGGCCTGGTAGCCGATGATGCCCTCGGGCATGACGGTGCCGACCATGAGGAGGACGGCGAGCAGGGAGAGGCCCAGGGGGATCTCGTAGGAGATCATCTGGGCGGTGGAGCGGAGGCCGCCGAGGAAGGAGTACTTGGAGTTTGAGGCCCATCCGCCGAGGGTGACGCCGTAGACGCCGACGGAGGCGACGGCGAGGAGGTAGATGATGCCGACGTTGACGTGGGCGCCGGTGATGTAGACGGGTTCGCCGCCGATGGGGCCGACGAGGGGGAGGTTGAAGGGGCCCGGCATGTTCCAGACGCCGCCCCAGGGGATGACGACGAAGCCGATGAGGGCGGGGATGATGATGAGGACGGGGGCAAGGGAGAAGAGGAGCTTGTCCACGCCGCGGGGGGTGAAGTCTTCCTTGAGGAGGAACTTCACGCCGTCGGCGAGGGGCTGGCCCAGGCCCCAGAGGCCCTTCAGGGGCCCTTCCCACGAGAGGAACTTCAGGAAGGGCAGGCCGAAGTCAAAGCCCACGCGGTTGGGGCCCATGCGGTCCTGGATGTAGGCGGAGATCTTCCGCTCCAGATAGACGGCGTACGCCACCGCGATGAGCAGGACGTGCGCGATGATGAGCAGCACGTGCACGCTGACAAAGAGCTGGGTGGTGACGAAGTTCTGGATGGCTTCGAGGATCTGATCCATGGCGGGGCCAGTGTAGGGATGGGGCGGGGGGGCGGAGGCCGTTACGGCTCGCGCCCGGGCGTGGGCCCGGGGGTGGGGGGTGAGGCGGGTTCGGCGGCCGGGCCGGCGGGCGAGTCGGCGGGCGGGTTGGGCGTGGGGCCCGGGGCGGCCAGCAGCAGCGCCGCCGCGAGCAGGCCGACGGCGTTGGTGACGGCGACGTACGCGGCCGCCCGGCCCCAGTGCCCGGCCTGCGCCAGCCTCGCGGCCTCCAGGGCGAACGTGCTGAACGTGGTGAAGCCGCCCAGCACCCCGACGGCGAGCAGCAGCCGGGCCGGCTCGCGGTCGGCCAGGCGCGGGGCGAGCAGGCCGATGGTCGCCGCGCCGGCGAGGTTCACGAGCAGCGTGGCCCAGGGGAAGTCGCCCGTCGTGGGCCGACCGGGACGCAGGGCCTCGGCCAGGGCATACCGGGCGACGCTGCCCAGCCCACCGCCGAGAAAAACCAGCCCCGCGGCGAGGAGCGGGTGCAGCGGGGCGAGCGCCGCAACGGGGGCGAGCGGGGCCAGGGGCGTGAGTGGGGGGGCGGGCGGCATGGCGGTGGTGTATCGCGGGGCGGCGGCCTTCGCGCTCGGCGAGCCGGGCGTGCGACTCCATGCGTTGGGCCTGACGGGGCCGCGGGGGCGGCGCATCTCTCGTTGCCGGTCGGGCCGGGTTGGATGGCTCGGCCGGGGCGGCGCGGGCCGGCGAGACGGCGGTGCCCCGCACCTGGGCGGTCCTTTTTTCGACAGGAGCACAGCGATGGCGACGGCACACACGTCCGGCGGCGGCGGCGCGCGCGAGCGGCACAACGGGCACCACGAAGGCAGCAACCAGGCCAGCAACCAGGCGAGCAACCTGGGCCGCAACGGCGCGATCGCGCCGTGGGCCTCGGCCTCCGCGGCGGTGGGCGCGGTGGCGCTCTCCATGGCGCTGACGTGGGGCCTGGCCGCCGACGCGGCCCTGGGCCTCTCCGCGGAACAGGCCTCGGGCGCCGCGGCGGCGCCGGACGCCGCGACGCTTCCGGCGCCCTTGCCGCGCCGGGGTGTGCTGGGTGTGCGTGTCGACGCCGCGGGGCGCGAGGCGACCTCGGGCGTGCCCGTCGCCGGCGTGTCGCCCGGCAGCGCGGCGGAGGCGGCGGGCGTGCAGGCGGGCGACGTGGTCGTCGCGCTCGCCGGCAAGCCCACGCTCACCTGGCCCGAGTTCGCCGCCGTGGCGCAGACGCTGAAGGAAGGCCGGCCCGTGCAGATGGGCGTGCGGCGGGGCGAGGAGTCGGTGGCGCTCACGGTCACGCCGACGCAGGCCCCGAAGGACGAGCTCGCGCTGAGCACGGTGCACCTGGGCGAGGTGTCGCTGAAGGACGGGGCTCGGCTCCGCAGCATGCTGAGCGTGCCGGTGTCGGCGGTCGGGCCGGTGGCGTGCGTCTACTTCGTGCAGGGCATCCCGTGCTCCAGCATCGAGCTGCCCCCGGTCGCGCCCCAGCAGCCCGTGGGCCCGGTCCGGGCGCTGCTCGACCCCATCGCCCGCGCGGGCCTCGCGGTGTACCGCGTGGACAAGCCGGGCTGCGGCGACAGCGAGGGCGGGCCCTGCGACGAGCTGGGCTTTGACCGCGAGCTCGAGGGCTACGAGGCCGGCCTCGCCGCGCTGCGGGCCGACCCGCGCATCGACCCCAACCGCATCTACATCGTCGGCGCCAGCATGGGCGGCCTGATGGCCCCGCTCATGGTGCAGAACGCCCCGAAGGACTGGCGGCCCGCGGGCGTCGCCGTGTGGGGCACCGAGCCGGGCAACTGGTTCGAGTACCTCATCGAGAACACGCGCCGCCAGTCGCTGCTCTTCGGCGCGGACCGCGCGGAGTTTGAGGCCAATCTCCAGCCGCTCACCGAGTTCCTCGCCCGCATGGTCGTTCTGGGCCAGACGCCCGACGAGATCTTCGCCGCGAGCCCCGCCCTGCGCGAGCCCAGCGGCTACGGCGAGGACGGCCGCAGCTACGCCGGGCGGCACGCGCGCTTTCACCACGAGCTCTTCCTGCAGGACCTGTTCACCGCCTGGGCCGACGTTGCCGACCGCGGCGTGCCGACGCTCGTGATGCACGGCGAGTTTGACTGGGTCGCCGGCGAAGAGGGTTCGCAGACCATCGCCGAGTTCGTCAACGCCCGCGCCCCGGGCCTCGCCGAGTTCCGAAATGTCCAGGGCCTCGACCACGGCATGACGGGCCACCCCGACCTGCAGAGCAGCCTGTCCAACGCCTTCCAGGGCACGGTGGACGGCCGCCTCGCCGGCGACCTGCTGCAGTGGATCGCCCGATCGGGCGTCACCCGCGACGCCGCCGCCGCGGCGACGGGCGCCTCGGCCGCGACCCCGACCAAGGCCGCTGATTAAGGGGGCAAACGCGTGGCGAACGGGCGAGCCCTCGCCCGCGCCCGATCGCCCCGCGGTCGCCCCGCGGTCGATCGTTCCCTGTTTCGCCGGTACGCTGTCAGCATGGCGGTGCCGGTCTTGTTGCTGCTGATCGCCGGGGGTGTCGCCGCGCTGGCGGGCCTGGTGTTGTTCGTGCTGGGCGTGCGGGGCCGGCGGGTCGGCCGAGAGCCGCACTGCCGCGGCTGCGGGTTTGACCTCACGGGCATCGCGTCGCAGCCCGCCCTCGCCCAGACCAGCTTCGCCCAGTCCACCCTCGCCCAATCCACCCTCGCCCAATCCACCCTCGCCCAGTCCACCCTCGCCCAATCCACCCTCGCCCAGTCCACCCTCGCCCAATCCAGCGCCGGCGGCCGCTGCCCCGAGTGCGGCCGCGATGTGTCGCTCGCCGAGTCGGTCCGCTACGGCCGCCGTCGCGTCCGCCCCGGGCTGCTCGTTGCGGGGCTGCTGCTCTTCCTCGCGGGGGGAGCCGGCGTGGGCGCGCTGGGCGTCCGGGCCGTCGCGGGCGTGAACTGGAACACGTACAAGCCCCTCTGGCTCCTGCGGCTGGAGGCGGTCGGCACAAACTTCGAGGCCGACGCCGCGCTCGCCGAGATCGTGCTGCGCATCGAGAACGAGGGCCTGCGTGCGCCCGCCGTGCGTCGCCTCGTCGAGCAGGCCCTCGCGCTGCAGGCCAACCCGGTGGCGGTGTGGAACGAGGGGTGGGGCGATGTCGTCGTCTCCGCCGAGCGGGCGTACGACGCGCTCAGCGACAGCGAGCTCGCCGCGTTCCTCGACCGCGCCGTCGACGTCCGCCTGAACGTGCGCGAGAAGGTGCTGCTCGGCCGGCCGACGCGCGTCAGCGTCTCCGTCTCGACCGCCCGGGGCCCCGGCGGCACCGGGGTGCAACTGCGCTCGTCCGCCGAGGCCGCCACGCTCGACGGCGAGCCGTGGACGGCGACCGTGCTCCCCGCGCCGTCCCGGTCCACCGTCCGCTCCGGCGGCAGCTCGACGTACAGCACCATCGTCGCGTTCCCCGAGACGCTGCCCGCCGGCCCTCACACGCTCGCGTTGCACCTCACCGGCCATCTCGCGCTCGAAGGCGACAGCGTCGATGCGCCCGCGGCCTCGATCGAGCTGCCTCCCCCCGCCGAGGCCGCCGCCGCGCCGCAGGACGGCACCCCGCCGCCCCGCGGGCCCGCCCCCTTCCGCCGCGTGGTTGAGACCGGGTTCACGTCGCTTCCCGCGGGCAGCGTCGTGGCCGACCTCATCCGCCCGCTGGACTTTGCCCCGCACGCCGACGCGATGGCGAAGTCGCTGAGCCTCACGACGCTGCAACGCACCACGAACCCTTCGCGGCAGCCCGAGCATCGCCAGCATTGGAGCGTGCAGATCAACGCAGCGGACCTCCCCGTGCCCGCGTCCTTTGAGGTCTGGCTCGTCGACCCGCGCGACGAGTCACGGCGCGCCATGATCTCCCGCGTCGCCTTCCCACCAGGCGTCTCGCACACTTGGGGCGTCAGCGGAGACAACGCCCTCGACCTCGACCGCGTCACCGTCCTGCTCATCGCGAGCGAAGACGCGGCGTACGAAGCCTCCGACATCGCCGAAGAATGCTGGCGGGGCGAGATCGTCTTCCACGACGTCCCCCTCTCGCCCAGCGACGAGGTGATCGCCGCCGCCGAGACCGCCCGGCTCGCGGGCAAGGCGCCCGAGACCCCGATCGCCGGCCCCGCGTACACGCATCCCGTCTTCGGCGTCGCCCGCGAGCCTGCGCCCGCCGAGTAGCCCGGCTCCCGGGTGGCCCGGCTCTTGGGTGGCCCGCCTCTTGGGTGGCCCGGCTCTCCGAGCCGGGTCTTCCCCTCCCCGCCTTCATCTCTTCCGTACGTCTCTCCTTCCCCGCCCCCGCGCGTCCACCCCTTCCCCCTCCCGGGCGTACGCTCGCCCGCCATGCTCCACGCCCGCGACATCACCAAAAACATCAGCTTCCGCACCCTCTTCCGCGGCGTCTCCCTCACCGTGCACGCGGGCGACCGGCTCGGCCTCATCGGCCCCAACGGCGCCGGCAAGAGCACCCTCCTCCGCCTCCTCGCCGGCCGAGACCAGCCCGACGCCGGCGAGGTCAAGCTCCCCCGCGGCCTGCGCGTCGCCTTTGTCGATCAGGCCGACGAGTTCCCGCCCGGCCTCACCGCGCGCGAGGTCGTGCACCGCGCCGCCATGCACCCGCCCGCCGAGGGCGCCGCCGCCCCGGACGAGCACAGCGCCGATCTCATCACCGACATCGTCCTGACGAAGCTCGACTTCCCCGACGCCCTCGCCCAGACCGACGCGGCCGCGCTCTCCGGTGGCTGGCGGAAGCGGCTCGCCGTCGCCGCCGCGCTCGCCCGCGTGGAC
>CAZCBN010000013.1:0-23192 GCA_964496975.1 uncultured Phycisphaeraceae bacterium | reverse complement strand
GTCCGCGTCACCGCCCGCGGCGGCGCCCGGCCCCCGGCGGCCGCGGTCTTTGTCACGCACGACCGGGCCTTTTTGGAGCGTGTCGCGTCGCGCGTCGCCGAGCTCAGCGACGCCTACCCGCAGGGCCTGCTCGCCGCCGACGGCAACTACACCACCTTCCTCCAGCGCAAGTCGGAGTTTCTGGACGCCCACGCCGCGCAGCAGCGTTCCCTCGCCAACCAGGTGCGCAAAGACCTCGCCTGGCTGAGCCGGGGCCCGCAGGGCCGCGGCACCAAGGCCAAGGGCCGCATCGCCGAGAGCCACGAGCGCATCGACACCCTCGCCGAGATGAAGGAACGCTCCGCCGCCGCCGAGCGGGGCGGGGCCCGGCTCGACTTCGCCGCCGGCGGCCGAAAGACCCGAAAGCTCCTCGCCGCGGCGGACCTGTCCGTCACGCTCGCCGGCCGGAGCCTCTTCTCGGGCGTCACGCTGCGCCTCGGCGCGGGCGACCGGCTGGGCCTGCTGGGCCCCAACGGCAGCGGCAAGACCACGCTCATCCGCGCGCTCACGGGCCAGCTCAGCCAGGCCGACGCCGACGCGGGCTTCGCCGTGCGGGGCGAGGTGAGCCGCGCCGACCCCGCGCCCCGCGTCGCCGTCTTCAGCCAGCGCCGCCAGGACTTGCCGCCCGACCTCTCGCTGCGCGACGCGCTGTGCCCCGTCGGCAACTTTGTCGTCTTCCGGGGCCAGTCCATCCACGTCGCCGGCTGGGCCCGGCGCTTTCTCTTCGCCGACCATCAGCTCGAGCAGGGCGTCGGCTCGCTCAGCGGGGGCGAGCTCGCGCGGGTCCACGTCGCCCGCATCATGGTGGAGGCCAGCGACGTCCTCATCCTCGACGAGCCCACCAACGACCTCGACATCCCCACGCTCGAAACCCTCGAAGAGGCCCTCGAGGACTACCCCGGCGCCATCCTCCTCGTCACCCACGACCGCGCGATGATCGCCCGCCTCGCCACCGAGATCCTCGCCCTCGACGGCCGGGGCAACGCGAACCTCTACGCAAGCCTCGACCAGGCGCTCGCCGCGGCCGACGCCGCCGCCAAGGCGCGGGCCGAGGCCGCCAAGCCCGTCCCCGCCGCGTCGAGCAGCGCGAGCGCGGCCGCCGCATCGCCCGCGCCCACCGGCCGCCGCGTGAAGCTGAGCTTTAACGAGCAGCGCGAATACGACCGCATCGAGTCCGACATCGCGCAGGCCGAGGCCGCCGTGACCAAGGCCGAGGCCGCCGTCGCCGACCCCAAGATCATCGCCGACCACGCCGCGATGGCGAAGGCCTGCGCCGCCCTCGACGCCGCCCACGCCAAGGTCGCCGCGCTCTACGCCCGCTGGGAAGCGCTCGAAGCCAAACGCTCGGAAGGCACCGGCCCACGCTGAGGCCGCCTTGTCCCTCGTCCGCGGTGAGATAGGCCTGCCGCCTGTCCTCTCCCCGCTTCTCTTCCTTTACCCCTCCGTCGCCACGCGCCACCGCCGCCCGTCCCGCTCCACCCTCCGGTACACCGTGTCCCGCTCCACCGGCGTGTAGCCCGCCTCGCGGATCGCCTTCTGGAGCGTGCCCACCGTCACCTCCTGGTGCGTGTTCGCCCCGCCGACGTGCGTGATGTCGTACCACACCACCGTGCCGTCGATGTCGTCCGCCCCGCTCCGCAGCATCACCTGCGCCATCGGCAGCGTCTGCATGATCCAGAACGCCTTCACATGCGGGAAGTTGTCCAGCATCAGCCGCGCGACGGCCAGCGTGCGGTAGTTCTCAAGCCCGCTCGGCCCCGGCAAGTGCTCCAGCTCGCTCCCATCGGGAAAGAACGGCAACGGGATGATCGTCTGAAAGTACCCCGACCCCCCGGCCCCGCCCGCCCCCCCCGCCGCCGGCACGCTCGGCTGCCGCACTCCCGCCCGCGTCAGCGTGATCACCGGCGCCGTGATATCCCGGATCGCCGCAATCTCTTCCCCCTCGGTGCCTCGATGCCTCGATGCCCCGGTGCCTCCCGCCCCGGCATACCCCATCCGCTCCAGCGCCGCGTCCTGCGCCCGCCGCAGGATCTCCATGTGCACGAGCCGCTCCCGCCGCTGATCGATGTGCCCGTACAAAATCGTCGCGTTGCTGTTCAGCCCCAGCGAGTGCGCCACGAGGTGAACATCCAGCCACTCGTCGCTGCGGATCTTGCCCTTGAAGGCCTCGTCGTGCACGCGGTCATCGAACACCTCGGCCCCGCCGCCGGGCAGGCTCCCGAGCCCCGCCGCCTTCAGCTCGCTCAGCACGTGCCGAATGCCCGCCTTGCGGTCGTCGCGCTTGTACACCTTGGCGATCTTCGCCAGGTGCGTGACCTCCACCGCTGTAAAGGCCTTGATGTGGAGCCGGTCGCTCCCGCTCGCCGCCGCGTGCGTCTCCGCCACCTCGCGGATGGCGGCGATCATCTCGGGGTAGTACGACCACGGCAGGTAGGGGTCGAGCCCGCCGACGATGTGCATCTCCGTCGCCCCGCTCTCGCACGCCTTGTGCGCCTCGTCGCGGATGTACGACAGGTCGCGCGTGTACGCGCCCTCCTCGCCCTTCTTCCGATAGAACTCGCAGAACTTGCACGAGAGCGCGCACACGTTCGAGTAGTTCAGGTGCCGGTTGATGTTGAAGTAGCCCACGCCCGGGTGCAGCCGGTCGCGCACGGCCTGCGCCAGCGCCACCACGCCCCAGATGTCCGGCGTCGCGTACAGCACCTCGCCGTCGGCCAGGCTGAGCCGCTCCCCCGCCAGCACCTTCGCCCGGATCGGCTCCAGCCGCGGGTCGATGATCGGCATCCCCGCCGGCACCGCCATGGGCACCCCGCTGGGCCCCCCGGCTGAAAGCAGCGACCCGGAACGACCCCCAGACACTCCGTGCTGGTCCGCGGCGATGGCAGCAGCGCTCATGCCCAGAGCGTATCCACCGCCCGGCCAGGTTTCAGTACTTCCTGAAATCTCTGCACACCTCCGCCCCGCCCCCGCCCACACAGCCCTGCCAACTTGACACCCCGCCCCGCTCGCCGCCGGCGACGCCGCCGCTTGCCGCCGCTCCGCGTTGCCGTTGGCCCGCCCCGCGACCCCGCCGAGCGACTTTGTCTCACTGGCACAGCCTTTGCACCCGACCCCCCGCCGCGGGCGTGCCCGATCGGCCCGGCCCCGCTCGGAAGGAAACCCCTATGTCCAAAATCATCGGCATCGACCTCGGCACCACCAACTCCGTCGTCGCCGTCATGGAAGGCGACCAGCCCAAGGTCCTCATCAACGCCTCCGGCAACCGCACCACCCCCTCCGTCGTCGGCTTCACCGAAAAGGGTGAGCGCCTCGTCGGCCAGCCCGCCAAGCACCAGCAGGTCACCAACCCGCGCAACACCGTCTTCAGCATCAAGCGCTTCATGGGCCGCCGCCACGGCGAGGTCCGCGGCGAAGAAAAGCTCGTCCCCTACGAGGTCACCGGCGGCGCCGATGAGTTCGTCAAGGTCCGCATCCGCGACAAGGACTTCACCCCTCAGCAGATCTCCGCCTTCATCCTGCAAGACCTGAAGAAGACCGCGGAAGACTACCTGGGCGAGACTGTCACCCAGGCCGTCATCACCGTCCCCGCCTACTTCAACGACGCCCAGCGACAGGCCACCAAGGACGCGGGCGAGATCGCCGGCCTCAAGGTCGAGCGCATCATCAACGAGCCCACCGCCGCCGCCCTCGCCTACGGCCTCGACCGCAAGAAGAACGAGAAGATCGCCGTCTTCGACCTCGGCGGCGGCACCTTTGACGTCTCCATCCTCGACGTCGCCGACGGCGTCTTCGAGGTTCTCAGCACCAACGGCGACACCCACCTCGGCGGCGACGACTGGGACCAGAAGATCATCGACTTCCTCGTCCAGTCCTTCAAGAGCAAGGAGGGCATCGACCTCTCCAAGGACCCGATGGCCATGCAGCGCCTCAAGGAGGCCGCCGAGAACGCCAAGAAGGAACTCAGCCAGAGCCAGCAGACCACCGTCAGCCTCCCCTTCATCACCGCCGACCAGACCGGCCCCAAGCATCTGCAGGTCGAACTGACCCGCAGCAAGTTCGAGAGCCTCTGCGACGACCTCTTCCGCCGCCTCCGCCCCGCGTGCGAGGCCGCCATCCGCGACGCCAAGATCGACCCGAGCAAGATCGACGAGGTCATCCTCGTCGGCGGCTCCACCCGCATCCCCCGCGTGCAGCAGATCTGCAAGGAAATCTTCGGCAAGGAGCCCAACCGCTCCGTCAACCCCGACGAGGTCGTCGCCGTCGGCGCGGCCATCCAGGGCGGCGTCCTCCGCGGCGACGTCAAGGACATCCTGCTGCTCGACGTCACGCCCCTCTCGCTGGGCGTTGAGACCCTCGGCGGCGTCATGACCAAGCTCATCGAGCGCAACACCACCGTGCCGACGAGCAAGAAGGAAGTCTTCTCCACCGCCGCCGACAGCCAGACCAGCGTCCAGGTCCGCGTCTTCCAGGGCGAGCGCGAGTTCGCCCGCGACAACCGCTTCCTGGGCGAGGTCGAGCTCTCCGGCATCGCCCCCGCCCCGCGCGGCATGCCGCAGATCGAGGTTGAGTTCGCGATCGACGCCAACGGCATCCTGCAGGTGACGGCCACCGACAAGGCCACCAACAAGAAGGCCGAGACCAAGATCACCAACTCCGGCGGCATCCCCAAGGAAGACATCGAGCGCATGAAGGCCGACGCCGCCGCCCACGCCGCCGAGGACAAGAAGCGGCGCGAGCTCGTCGACCTCAAGAACAAGGGCGACGGCCTCATCAGCCAGACCCGCCGCGCCCTCGACGAGCACGGCGGCAAGGTCGCCGGCGACGTCCGCGGCCGCATCGAGTCCGCCGTCACCAACCTTGAGGGCAAGCTGAAGGGCGACGAGCGGGCCCCGATCGAGGCCGCGATCAAGGAGCTCGAGACCGCCAGCATGGATCTCGGCAAGGCCGTCTACGAGGCCGAGGCCGCCAAGGCCGCCGCCGGTGGGGCAGGCGCGACCGCGGGCGGATCAGGCGGTGATTCCGCCAAATCCGGGGGGAGCCCGGACGTCATCGACGCCGAGTTCGAGGTCAAGGAAGACCGCTAAGTCCATCGAAGCCAAGCACTTGCCCATGTCGGCCACGCGGCCGATCGGGATGGGTGCCCGCGCCGGGGCAACGCCTCAAACAAGGCAGTGCGAGCGGCGAGGCCAGAACTTTCGGGGAGAGGGGCACGAACGCAACCCGCGGCGTCGGCGTAGGGAATACGTCGGTATCGCGGGTCTTGTGGCGCACCAGTCGTCAAGGTGAAGCGACGGGTGGGCCGATAGAACAAGCGTTCTCACTCTCTCCTCCACGCGGCCGCCGGTGACCATCGGCGGTCGCGTTGTTTTTGCCCCGCGCCGTCCCGGTCGCTCATCCTTCCGCTCATCCGGCGAGCAGGGCCGCCAGCCGGCGGAGCGCCACGCCGCGGTGGCTCAACGCGTTCTTCTCAGCGGGGTCCATCTCCGCGCTTGTGCGCGCGCCGTCGCGCCCCGCGAGAAACAGCGGGTCGTAGCCAAAGCCGTGCGCCCCCGCCGGCACCCGCGGCGGCTCGCCGATCCGGCCCTCAAACGTCCCTTCGCAGGCGGCGATCGTGCGGCCCGAGGCGTCCACCACGCAGATGGCGCAGACAAACCGCGCCGTCCGCGCCGCCGCCGGCACCCCCGACAGCTCGCGCAACAGCCGCGCGTTGTTCGCCGCGTCCCGCTCGGCCCGGGTCATGCCCGCCCAGCGGCCGGGGAACTCCGCCGCGGCGTACCGGGCCGAGAGCACCCCGGGGTTTCCACCCAGCGCGTCGACCACCAGCCCCGAGTCGTCGGCCAGACACGGGCGGCCGAGGGCCTGCGCATACGCCGCGGCTTTCAGGTGCGCGTTGCCGGCGAAGGTGTCGGCGGTCTCCTCCGGCTCGGGGATGGCCCGGACGAGCGGCCGCTCGGCGTCGGGCAGCGGCACCAGGCGGAGCCGGGGCATCGCGGGCCCCAGCACCGCGGCGATCTCGGCGAGCTTTTTCGGATTGCCGGAGGCGACGACAAGTTCGGCGATCGGGGCGTCTTGCATCCGGCCACCCTACCGAGGTCGGGCCGAGGTCGGGCCGACGCCGGGCCGAGGTCGGGCGGCGTGCGTGGTCTACCCGGGCTGGTTGGTCCGGGCTGGTCGCGCCGGCCTGGTCGCGCCGGCCTGGTCGCGACAGCCCGGTCGGCCCCGGGCAGACGGGGCGACCTACAGTGGGCCGTTCTGCGGTAGGGCTGGCCGCGGGACGGGCGAAGGCCTCGATTTCACCCCTTTCCTGGGTGGAATTGGGCGGCGTCTCGGGGGGTTTCCGGCCTTCAAGGGTTGGGCGTGGCATTCAGTTGGACAGGTCGGGGCTCCGATGTGCTCCGCGTGCTGGGCCCGGCGGGAACGTCCGGGACGGGCTTGGTCGGTTCGGGCTTGGTCGGTTCGGGCGGAGTTTCGGCCAAGGAACCGCCTGTTGTGGGTGTTTCTGTGAACGGCGGCTTGGGCGCAGGGGGGTTGTCGGTGAGCAACACGGCGACGGGTGATGCGCTGGCGGCGGCGGCGGTGGCCTTTGTCGAGGGCGGCATGCTCGTTGGCATCGGGGCGGGCCGCACGGCGGCGCGGGGTCTGCGGGCCCTGGGCCGGCGCGTGCGCGAGGAGCGGCTGGACGTTCGCGTCGCGCCGGCGACGGACCGGATCGAGCAGGTCGCGCGGGAGAGCGGGCTGAAGACGGTGGACTTCTCCACGGTCGAGCAGCTGGACCTGCTGATCGACGGGGCCGACGAGGTGGACCGCGAGCTGCGCATGCTCAAGGGCAGCCGCGGGGCCGTGGCCCGGGAGCGGGTGCTCGCCTGGGCGAGCGACCGGCGGATCTATACGGTGGACGAGTCCAAGGTGAGCGAGCGCATCGGCACGAACGCGACGCTGTGCGTGGCGGTGCTGGCCTTCGGCCTGACGGCGAGCCGCGCGGCGATGCGCGACATCGGGCTGAACGGGGTGGTGCGGCGCGACCTGAACGGCGAGCTGTTCGTGAACGACAACGGCAACCTGATCGTCGACGTCCGCCTGCCGGCCGACCAGGACCTGGAGCGGCTCGCGGCGGAGTTGACCGCGATCCCGGGTGTCGTGGACCACGGGCTGTTTTTGCGCGAGGCGGACGTGCTGCTGATCGGTTCGGAAGAGGGCCCGGTGGAACGGCTGGTCCGGGGCGAGAGCGCGATGGCGTCGGTGGGGAGCTGAGGCCGATTTTCTTTGCAGTTCAACAAACTCTGACCGTTCGGATCACGACACGGCCCATGATGTTGCGATACACTAACTGGTGATCCACCGGTGGGGCTCGACCCACCTATTTCGGTGGATTGGTGTGTGAGCGCGGGGGAGTGACCTCGGCTCGGTGGATTCGTTGGGGCGCCTTGCGTCGGTCTGTTGCCGCCGGGTGTGGCGGGGAACGGGCCTCGGGCGATGCGTGCTCGCCGGGCGGATTCGTTGGACGGACCCGGGTTTGGCGGAGTGGTCGAAGGCCTTGCGGTTGCGGGGCTTGCGGCGAAGCGGGCCAAGTGCGGGCCGACTGCGGGCCGACTGCGGGCCGAATGTTGGCCGGGCGAGGCGCGGGGCCCCGCGGGGGTCGGGGGCGGAGCAGCGGTCGCGGCGGAGACGCCGGACTCGCGGATTGTGCAGAGGGTCGCGTGACGGTGGCCGGTGGTCACCGTTGGGGCGACGGGAAGAAGGTTGGGTTCATTTCATTGAGATTTGGGAGCACCACGATGCGATCGCACCTCGGGACGTGGCAGAGCGGCGCGGCCGCCCTGCTGGCTTCGCTGACCCTCGGGGTCGGCGCGTGTGAAACGACTCAAACGGCGAGCAAGCCGGCCGAGCCGGTGGTGGAGGCCTCGGCCTCTGACACCGTGATCGCGGCGGCGGAGACGCAGCCGGAAGTGTTCGGCCAGCCGGTCGAGCGTCCGCTGCCCCCGGGCGAGTGGACGCGTGGGTGGGGCAGCCGCAACGCGGCCCCGGCCCCCGCCCCGGCCCCGGCGCCCGCGCCGCTGCCCTCGGGCGACTGCACCTACCGCCCCGCGGCCGGCCCGGGCATGGGCGTGGTGAGCCTGGCGTTCCCGACGGGCGACGTGCGGAGCAGCGCCGTCATGCTGCACCAGGTGACGCCCGTGCAGGTGCGTCGCAACGCCGAGTTCGGCTTTGAGTACCACGTCACGAACATCACCCGCGGCACGCTGCAGAACGTCGTCGTGACGCAGCAGAGCGCGAGCAACCTGTCGATCACGGGCTCGGAGCCCGCGGGCAGCCGCGGCGCGGGCGTCATCAACTGGGACCTGGGCGACCTGGGCCCGTGCGAGACGCGCGTCATCAAGCTCCGCGGCACGGCCAGCGCGACCGGCACCGCCGGCGACTGCGTGAGCGTCTCCTACAACAACGTGCTGTGCGCGACGATCAACGTCGTCGAGCCGGCCCTCGAGATCACGAAGACCGCGACGGCCGCCGCCCTGCTGTGCGACCCCGTCACGATGCAGTTCCGCGTGACCAACAGCGGCTCGGGCCCCGCCGAGAACGTCCGCATCACCGACAGCCTGCCGGCGGGCATCACGACCGCCGACGGCCGGACGAACGTCGAGATCCCCGTCGGCACGCTCGCCGCGGGCGAGAGCCGCACGGTCGACCTGCCCGTAAAGGCGACCCGCACGGGCTCGTTCCAGAACACCGCGACGGCGGTGGCGGACGGCGGCCTGACGGCGAACAGCAATACGACCACGACGGTCATCACCGCGCCCAAGCTCAGCATCGCGTGCGAGGCCCGCGGCGACCAGTACATCAACCGCAACGCGACCTACACCTTCACCATCCGCAACTCGGGTGACGGCGCCTGCGCCAACACGAGCGTGACGGTGAACTACGGCGCGAACGGCACGTTCGTGTCGGCCAGCCAGGGCGGCAGCCCGACCGGCAGCGGCGTGACCTGGAACCTCGGCACCATCGAGCCCAACGGCACCCGCACGGTGGACATCACCCTGACCAACACCACCGGCGGCACCGTCGGCGTGTCGGCCACGGCGACCTGCCCCTGCTCCGAGCCGGCCAGCACCTCGTGCGAGACCGAGTTCAAGGGCATCCCCGCCATCCTGCTCGAGGTCATCGACCTTGAGGACCCGGTCGAGGTCGGCAGCCAGACCACCTACGTCATCCGCGTGACCAACCAGGGCTCGGCCCCGGACACCAACGTCCGCATCAAGGCCACGCTCCCGGCCCAGCAGACCCACGTCTCCAACGCCGGCGCCACCGCGGGCGCCGTCAGCGGCCAGGTCGTGACCTTCGCCCCGCTCGCCAGCCTGGCTCCCAAGGCCCAGGCCGAGTGGCGGATCACGATCAAGGCCAACGACGAGGCCGACGTCCGCTTCCTGGTCGAGATGACCAGCGACAAGTTCAACAACCCCGCCATCACGGAGACCGAGTCGACGAACCTCTACCGCTAATCGCGGCGAGGCTCTGACCCGGTGACCGCGGGGGCCACCCCCCGCGGACCATGAAGGCGACACGACCACCGGCGGCCCGCGGAAACGCGGGCCGCTTTGTTTTTTTGGGGGGAGAGGCATCGAGGCAGCGAGGCATCGAGGCAGCTAGGCAAGAAGGCAAGAAGGCAAGAAGGCAAGAAGGCAAGAAGGCAAGACGGCAAGACGGCAGGAAGGCAGCGAGACGTGCCGCCATTGAGGGGTTGAGGCTTTGTTGCGGTGGCGGCGGGTTGGCCGCTGTGGGCGGGGGGGTTAGCGGCGGGGGGTGTAGACGTCGTCGAGCAGGTAGCGCCAGTCGGGGTGGTCGTGGATGCGGAGCTCGGCGGGCTCTTGCGGGTCGTTGGGGTCTTGGGTGAGGTCGCGGCCGTTGTGCCAGCGGCAGTCGGGGCTGCCGGTGTCGTAGATGTTCTGGGCCTCGGCGTGGCCGTCGGCGAAGGCGTAGGTGCCGTCGCCGAAGTGCCAGAAGCCGTAGAAGCCGCCGAGGGCGTCGTCGTAGGCGAGGGTCATGTCGATGACGCGAAGGTCGGGGAACTGGGCCCGAGTCTCGGTGATGAGGATGGTGTGGCTGGGCCTGGCGATGGTGACGATGGGGCGGTCGGCCTCTTCGGGTCCGCGGTCGCGGGCCCAGAGAAGGTGGCCGTTCAGGGCGTAGCTGGAGGCGACGTCGCCGACGCAGGTGGTGGTCCAGTCGACCTGGCCCAGCTCGGAGTACGGGTCACCCGGGTGCGCGGGGCAGGCCCAGACGTCGCCCGCCGGCAGGCGGCCGTCCTGCGCGAAGAGATGCCGCCAGGTGACGTGCTCGGTGGCGCTCACGGCGACGCGGTTCTCGGGCAGTTTGCCCTTGTTGTCGTCGGCGAAGGCGGTGACGGCGGTCGCGATCTGCCGCGCGTTGGACAGGCACGCAACGGCCGCCGCGCGGCGACGGGCCCCACCCAGCACCGGCAGCAGGATGCCGATGAGCAGCGCCACCACGGCCAGCACGACGAGCAGCTCCACAAGCGTGAACGCCCGCGGCGACGCGTTGGAGCAGCGGATCGCAGGGGCTGGCGGGGCAGTTGGGGCCGGTGCGGCCGGGGCGGCCGCGGGGGCCGGGGCGGCCGGGGCCTGGGAGGGAGCGGGCATCATGGCGCCACCTTCTTCCACGTCATGACGAGGGTCATGGCGGCCGCGTCGGGCTCAAAGCCGCGGGGGAACTGGCCGACGGCCGGGCCGGCGAACTCGTTGAAGGCGAGCCGCACGGCCTCGCCCCGCGTGTCGAGCAGCAGGGCGGCCCGCTTGCCGACGGCGATGCCGTTGCCGCTGTCGGCGCAGATGGCGCGGATGCGTGTCGGCCCGGTGGGGTCGGGCGTCCACTCCAGCACGGTGAAGCGGTACATGACCCACGTGCCGTCGCCCGCGGTGATCACGATGTCGTCGCCGCGGAACTGGAGCGTGAGCTGGTTCCAGTCGGCCCAGCGGCCGGCGAGGAACGGGGCCGGCGCGTTCGCCGCGGGGACGACGGCGGGGAGCGGCGCGTCCTTCCAGCGGAAGGCCTCGAAGGACATGTCGTGCTCGGGCTCACCGCGGGCGCGGGCGGGGTTCATCGTCAGGAAGTCGCCGTCTATTTCGTACACGACGTCGAGGGCCTGGCCCGCCTGAAAGGGCGCGGGCCGCCCTGGCTCGGGCGACACGGCCCGCTCGGTGATCAGCCGCATCGTCGGCGGCTTGGCGGACTCGTTCACCGCGTCCACGCGAAAGACGAGCGCATCGACCCCCGCGGGGCCGGCCTCGTGCCAGGTGAAGCGCAGGCGGGCGCCGTCGCTCGTCATGGAGACGCTCGGCGCGTGGGCCGCGGCGATGGCGGAGAGTGCGAAGCGCCCCTTGGGCCGCTCGGCGGCGGGCACCACGCTTGCAGCGGCGGCACGCGCCCCGGGGCCGCCGGCCCTCCCGGGCCCGCCCATCAGCGCCAGCGGCACGGCGACGGCGGCGATCCCCACGGCGGCGACAGCAGCGGGCACAAGCCACGCCGCGGCGGCCGACGCCGCCGGCTTCATCGAGACGAGCCCCGTCTTCATCAGCGAGGCCGTGAGCGTCGCCGACACCTGTGGCGGGGCCGCGGCGTCCAGCAGCACGGGCATCGCCCCCGCCGCGACCACGAGCCCCGCCGTGCCGAGCGCGTCGCGCAGCCGGTCGAGCGCCCGGTCCAGGCGGCGGTGAATCGCCGAGGGCGTGACGCCGGCCTCGGCCGCGAGGTCCGTCTGCGGGCGACCCGCGAGGAAGCGCTGCACGATCAGGTCGCGGTCGGCCTCGCGGAGCGACGCGAGCGCCGCGTCCAGCCGTGGCTCCAGGTCGGCCCAGGTCGCCGCCTCGTGCGATGATGCGGGCGCGGCCGCCTTCTCGGCCCGGTCCCGCACCTCGCGGCGGCGTCGCAGGTCGATGCTCGTGCGCACGGCGCACGCGTGCAGCCACGCCGCGATGTTGTTCCGCACCTGCCCGGCGTTCTTCGCAAGCCTGAGGAAGGTCTCCTGGGCCGCGTCCTCGGCCTCGACGGCCGCGTCGGCCCCGATCAGGGCCCGCCGACACGTCGCCAGCACCATGCCCTGGTAGCGGTGCACCAGCACCTCAAAGGCTCGGGGGTCCCCCGTGCGGGCGAAGCGGCGGACGGCGGAAAGATCATCGAGCAACGGGTCGGTATCTGACGCGAGATGTGCGAGTGCGGTCATACGCGGCCTCCTCGCGAGAGTGGACGCAGGGGGATGACGCGGGTTGACCTTGGAACGCGAGAAAAAAGTGGAGTGGATCCCCGAACAACCAAGAGAGCGCGGGCTGTGCCGGGCCGGTTGAACGCTTCATTCGGGCAACGGCGTCATGCGCACTCGACCCGGTTCGATGACAGAGAAGTGACCGGCCCAATCGTTCCGAGAGCCGATCGTGATGGCGATCGCGGCGGCTCATGAGGCCGGGTTCTCGGAACTCACCCGAAGCAGAATGACTCCGCTCGTTGCAGGCAGGCACGCCCGAAAGGCGAGTTCGCCGAAGTCTCGATCAAACGTAAGAAGCACACGCGATTCTTCGCGCCCAAGCCGCAGAACACCGGAGTCCGGCAGGCCCGGTGCAACTTCGGTTACCCAGGCCACATCGTGACCCATGTCGCGGAGTTGTCCGACGACGACACGCGGAACGTTCTCGTTGGCGAGCAACCTCATTGTCATCCCGCCGCGGGATACACCCGCTCGCTGGAGAGCCGCAGCGCGGCGTATGCCAGGCAAGCGTGAATATCGTCACGGGTCAGTTGCGGATGGTTGTCGAGAATGGCGGCCTCCGTCCAGCCGGCAGCCATCAGCTCGATCACCCGTTCCACGGCGATGCGTGTGCCGCGAACGACGGGCTTGCCCACAAGCACTTGCGGGTCGATCGAGATGCGGTTGCCTAAGTCAGCCATGAGCAAATCGTACTCCGCGGCCTGCGTCCGCGCCGCTCACTGCCCCTGGGCCTTGCTGTACCCCGGCTGCCCGTCGTAGATCTTCAGCGGCTGGAAGTCCGTGATGTTGAACTTCTCCGCGATCTTCGTCAGCAGGTGGATCGTCGGCATCACGCCGATGTTGCCCAGCAGCAGGCCCGGGTCGCGCAGCTCGAACCGCACGCGGAAGTAGTCCACCACCTCCGTGTACGGGCTGCCCGTGGGCCACACCTGCGTGCCGCGGTTGGAGATCAGCGTCAGCTTGAAGGGCGTCCCCTCGGCCAGGCGGTTGAGCCGCTCGGCCAGCTCCAGCGGCGTGATGGTCGTGTCGACGTAGATGTCGCAGCCGCAGTAGTGGCTCACCACCGTCTCGAACGTGCGCATCAGCACGTTCACGTGCGGGCGCTTGGGCGGGGTGTGGTGGGGGCGGTCGGCCTCGGGGACGTGCTTGGCCTCGCAGCCGCGGGGGCTCTTGCCGAGCCGGTCGATGATGCCGCTGGCGAAGGCGTTGGTGCCGACGGGGGCCTTCTCGCCCTTCACGTCGCCCGTGTGCACGCCGTCCTCGAGCGTCGCGAGCAGCGCGTTCTCGATGACGGCCGCCGTGCGGATGAGGCCGATGTGCCGCAGCAGCATGAGCCCGCTGAGCAGCAGGCTCGTGGGGTTCGCCACGCCCTTGCCGGCGATGTCGGGCGCGGTGCCGTGCACGGCCTCAAAGATGCTGATGTGGTCGCCGATGTTCGCCGACGGCGCAAAGCCCAGCCCGCCCACCAGCCCCGCGGCGAGGTCGCTCACGATGTCGCCCTGCAGGTTCGGCAGGACGATCATGCGGTATTCTTGGGGCCGCAGCACGAGGTTCATGCACAGCGCGTCGACGATGACGTCGGCGGTCTGGATGTCGGGGTAGTGCGTCGCGGCGGCCTTGAAGCGCTCGAGGAACAGGCCGTCGGTCATCTTCATGATGTTGGCCTTGTGCGAGCAGTGCACCTTCTTGATGCCCAGCGCCGCGGCCGTCTTGAAGGCGAACTTGTGCACCTGGTCGCAGCCGGGCGCGCTGATCAGGCGCTTGCACTCGACCACGTCGTTCGTCAGGCGGTGCTCGATGCCGCCGTAGGTATCCTCGATGTTCTCGCGGACGATGTACATGTCCACCGGCACGCCCGCGCGGCTGAAGACGGTGTCCACGCCCGGCAGGCTCTGGAAGTGCCGCAGGTTCGCGAAGGCGCCGAACGTCTTCCGCAGCGTGACGTTGATGCTCTTTCCCCCGCCGCCGATAGGCGTGCCCATCGGGCCCTTGTAGAGCAGGCCCGCCCGCTCCACCAGTTCCACCGCCTCGTCGGTGACGCCGCGGCCGTCGCCCTTGGCAAAGACCCGCTCGCCCATCTCCGCGGGCGTGAAGGTCACGGCCTTCTGCACGCCCGCGGCCTCAAAGACGCGCAGGCACGCGTCCATGATCTCGGGCCCGATGCCGTCGCCGGGGGCGAGGGCGACCTGGATCTTGCCGGCGTGGCCCATGCCCGTGTGCTCGGTGGCTGTGCTCATGGCGATGTCGACTCCTGGTGCCCGGCCCGGGACCGCGCTGCGTCCGAAAACCCGCGGCCGGAGGGTACCCCGCCCACGCCCGCCCGCCCGCTCTCTCTCGGCCGAATCCGGGTGCGGGCCGCCGACCCCCGCCGCGCGGCGCGTGCTGCGGGGGCCGATGCCGTTCCACCTGCGCCGCCCGCCCGCCAGACCCGGGGGAGCCGCCGCACGCCCCCGCCGACATCACGGCCGACAGCCCGGCCGATTGCCCCGCCAAACTCCCGCCGAGACGCCGTCGGCCTCACGGCCCCGCCAGCACCAACCCCGCCGCGCCCACCAGCCCCAGCCCCCACAGCACCCACAGCGTCCGCATCAGCACCCGCTCCGCCCCGCGCTGCGTCATCCGCTCCGGCGGCGGCGGGTTCAGCGACGCCAGCACCCGCAGCAGGTCGGGCAGCTCGCCGCCCCGCGTCATGCCCGGCGGGATGTCCACGACGGCCCGGCCCGCCACCACGCGGTGCCACGCCGCGTGCGGACCCGTGCGCGCCGTGCCGCGGATGATCTCGCACAGTTGAATCGCGGAGAACGGCACCTCGAACGCGCCGAACCGCGGCCGCCACCACGGCTCCCAGCGCATGAAGCCGCGGAACCGCACCACCTGCGCCCGCTCGTCGATCTCCACGCGGCGTCGGTGCTCGCCAAGCCTCCCCGCCAGCCATATCGCCAGGAGCGCCCCCGCCGCCGCGCCGCCCCACCAGAGCCACGCCGCCGGCACCGCGCCCCCGCCCGCCGCCGCCAGGGCCCGCCGCGGGATCGGCACGATGAACCACGCCACGAACGCGCCGAGCAGCGCGACCAGCGCAAAGCTCCGTGGGTCGCCGAACCAGATCCAGAACCAGTGCCTGTGGTAGACCCGCACCCCGCGAACTCCCCCGGCTCCCCGGGCTCCTCCGGCTCCCCCGGCCCGCGCTGGCCCCCGCGGGCCCCCGCGGGCCCCCGCCGGCCCCCGCGTGCCCGCCCGCGCGCTACATCGCCGCCCGGCTCAGCCGCTCCGCCACCGCGGCCCACACCGGCTCTTCCGCGCCCCCGCGCGGCGGGCGGCACACCACCACCACCGTCGCGCCAAAGTCGTCCGCCTCGCGCAGCGCCGCGTACAGCTCCGCCGCGTACGCCGACGCGTCCGCCGGCATCGCCAGCGACGCGTGCGGCGGAGACACACGCTGCGGCACCCCCGGCGGCGACAGCAGCAGCCCCGGCCCCGCCGCCGACGCGAGCAGCCCCTCCGCCTCCGCCGCAGAATCCGCCAGCACCACCCGCGCCAGCGGCCGGTAGTGCGGCCCGATCAGCCCGGGCGACGCCACCGGCGTTCCTCCAAAGCCCCCACCAAAGCCTCCACCGAAGCCCCCGTCGTGCGCGGCCGCCCCCGTCGCCCCGCCGTGCCCCCCGCCCGGCTCGGTGCTCATGGCGTCTACCGGCGCGCCCAGCGCCGCTGCGATCTGCCCCGGCCCGATCACCCCCGACCGCAGCACCCGCGGCCGACCCGTCCCGCAGAGCCACACCACCGTGCTCTCGATCCCCGCCCGGCACGGCCCGCCGTCCAGCGTCAGCACCTCGTCCGCGTCAAAGTGCGCCCGCACGTGCTCCGCCCGCGTCGGCGAGACATACCCGCTCGGGTTCGCGCTCGGCCCCACCAAGGGCCCGCCGAACGCCCGCAGCAACGCCAGCGCCACCGGGTGGTCGGGCACGCGCAGCGCCACCGTCGGCCCGCCCGCCGCCGCCGCGTCCGCGACCGCCCCCGCCCGCCGCGGCAGCACCAGCGTCAGCGGGCCCGGCCAAAACGCCCGCGCCAGCGCCGCCGCCTGCTCGCTCCAGCCGGCCGCGAGCGCCCGTGCCCCCGCCTCGTCCGCCGTGTGCACGATCAGCGGGTTCGCCGGCGGGCGACGCTTCACGCTGAACACGCGCGCCACCGCCGCGTCGCTCCGCGCGTCCGCCCCAAGCCCGTACACCGTCTCCGTCGGAAACGCCACCAGCCCGCCCGCGCGAAGCCGCGACACCGCCCCCGCGATCAACGCGGACGGCACGCCCCCGTGGCCCGATGTCGCGTTCCACGTCCCCATGCCGCATTGTTGACCGCCCGTCGCCCCCTGGTTGCACAGAGGCCGGCCCGCGCCGCTCAGGGCACGGGCGGCGCCGCGGGCGCGGGCTCGGAAGGGGCGGGTGCTGCCGCGGGAGCCAGAGCATCAGCCGGAGCCGGGGCCGACGCCCCCGCCGACTCGGGCGCCGGGTCCACGCGGTAGTCAATCGCCCGCTCGCCGTCGAGCAGTTGGTTCGCGTCCGGCACGACGAAGTCGATGCGGTTGCGCTCCAGCGCCGTCCCCATCGCCGCGTACAGGTCCGCGATCGCGACGTTGTAGTCGATCACGGCGTTCACCTCGGCCCGCTCCGCCGCCGCCAGCGCCGTCTGCTGCGACAGCTCCAGGTTGAGCCGCTCCACCGTGTAGCCGCGCTGCGTCAGTTCCTTTTCCACCAGCAGCGTGCGCAGCGCCTCGGCCGCCGCCACCCGGCTCGTCCGCGCCTGCTCGATGAGCCGGTAGTTGAGGATCACCCCGTCGAGCGCGTCCTTCACCTCCAGCACCACGTTCTGCGCCGCCCGGCGATACTCCACCACCGACTGGATCCGCTCCAGCCGCCGCCCGCGCAGCCGCGCCTCCGCCGCACGGTTCCCCAGCGGCTGCTCGAACACCAGCCCGAGCAAAAAGTTGTCGAAGAACTCGTTGCGGAACTGGTCGCCGAACGCGTCGCCGGGGATCTCGTCAAACCCCAGCAGCGTCACGCTCGCCGTCAGGTCCAGCTGAGGCAGCCGCTCGCTCTGCGCCACCACCGTGCGGATCGACGCGTCGTCGATGTCCAGCACCGCGCGGTCGATCTCGGGCCGGTTCGCCAGCGCCGCCTGCACCGCGTCCAGCAGGCTGAAGCTGAAGGGCTCGTCCAGCGCCCGGTCGACCGGCACCGCCAGCACCTCAGACCCCACCGGCAGCGACGGGTCGTTGATCAGCGCCTTGAAGCGGTCGCTCGCCCGACGCAGCGACGTCTGCGCCCGCAGCACGTCGCCCCGGCGAGACTCCACCTCGGCCACCGCGTCGGCCACCTGCGCCTGAATGGCGTCCAGGATCCGCCGCACCTTGATGTCGTCCCGCACCTTTTCGCCGCGTTCCACCAGCTTCGCCGCGATCACCAGCTCCCGGTGCGCCCGCACCAGGTCCCAGTACGCCCGCTCCACCTCCGTCACGGTGGTGATGAGCGTCGACTTGAGCTGCGCGATCTGGTCCCGCTCCGCGTTCCGCGAGAGCCGCACCTGCGCCAGCGCCACGTCCGAGCCGAAGTTCCGCAGCAGCGGCTGCTGAAGCTGAATCCCCAGGCTCGTCGTCGAGGCGGGGTTGGGGCTCGGCAGCACGCCGAAGCCCGAGTTCCGCAGATCGCTGTAGACGAGGTCCTGCTGCACGCTGAGCTGGCCGCCGCTCACCAGGTTCCGCCGCAGCCCCGCCGCGCCCGTCAGCGTCTGGTCCGAGTTCACCGTCCGGTTCAGGTTCAAGAAGCCCGGCCCGGCCTGCGGCTGGTCGGTGTCCACCCACCGACCCTCGCTGAAAAACGTCCAGTCAAACGCCGCCTCGGCCGCCACCACGTCCGCCTCGCGCACCGCCGGCGTGATCCGCGCCGACTGCACCTGCAGGTTCTGGTCCAGCGCCGACCGCACCGCGTCCCGCAGCGTCACCGGCACGATCCGCTGCGACGAGCCGTACAGGTCCGGCGCCAAAAGCCCCCGCACCTGCTCCACCGGCAGCGACGGGTCCGCCGGGTCAAACGACGGCGCAAAGTACCGCTGCGGGTTGTAGTCCTCCTCGATCTCCCGCAGGTACTCCTCGCGGATCTCAAGCTGCGAGATCCGGCTCTCCCGGTCCGTCGTCCGCGCCGCGGGCGAACGCTCGGCGTCCGCCACCTCGCGCTGCACCGCGTGCAGCACGCTCGCCCGAAGGTCCTGCTCCGTCCGCTCCGACACCGGCGACTGGCACGCCCCCGCCGCCATCGCCATCGCCAACGCCGGAACCGCGAGCCCCCGCCCGGCGACGAACGCCCCAACCGGACACACACCAAAGCGGCCATCGGGTCGTCGCATGGGGCAAACTCTCCGGGGATGCACCGCGGCTGAATCGCGCGGCCCGTCGCCGGGCCGGACACGCAGCCCCGTGCTTCGGCGGACTCCGCGCGGGGGTTAGCGTACACTTCCAGACGCCGCAAGTCGTGCGCACCGGCGATGCACATGCGGCAATCGCCACGCGCCGAGCCCCCGCAGACCCCCGACCCGCCGTCGACGGGCTGCGCAAAAGATCACGCGGCCTCTGTCCCGCGGCGCACACGCCGCGCGGCCTTGCACCCAGGAGCCCGCCCATGACCGGCACGGTCGCCAACACCCGCACGTCTCCCCGCCGCACACGCACCCCCGCGCGGCACGACGCCGTCGCCGCTCTGGTGCTGATCGCCGCTGCGGGCCTCGCCGCCCCCGCCCTCGCTGGGGCAGCACAGCCCGTCGACACGTCCGCCGCCGTCGCCACGCTCAGCGACGCCGCCGCCACCCGCTGGGTTGTCACCACCAAGGACAAGGCCTCCCTCCGCTGCGGCCCGGGCGCGCACTACTACACCGTGACGGAACTCCCCCAGGCCACCGTCCTCGCCCTCGCCAGCACCGAGGGCGAGCCCGTGTCGCCCGAGTGGCAGGCCGTGGCCTACCCGGTGTCCGCCGAGGCCTTCGTCCGGGCCGACGAGGCCCGCGTTGTGGGCGACCGCGTCGAGCTCACCTCCGCCTCCAAGCTCCGCGCCCCCAATCTCTGGGTGGGCCTCAGCGGCAGTTGGCGCGCCATCTACGCCCAGCCCCTGCCCCCCGGCACCACCATGACCCTCGTCGGCGAGCTCAAGGGCAGCGCGGGCGAAGTGGCCGGCTACCGCGTCCAGCCGCCGCGCCCCCCGGCCGTGCCGCAAATGCCCGTGGGCTTTGTGTCGACCAGCGACGTGCGCCCGGCCACGGCGGATGAGATCCGCGCCGGCCTGCTCGCCGCCGGCATGACGCCCCCGCCCACGCCGCAGCCCGAGACCGTCGCCGCCAATGTGCCCCTACCCGAGGACCTCGCCGCAGGGGTGCGGGCCGTCGAGAACCTCCCCGCCGCGGCCGCCAACCCCACCGTTCCCACGGTGCGAACCGCCGCGGAAACGCCCGCCACGCTCAACGCGGGCTCCACCAGCCAGCCGGCGAGCCAGCCGGCGACCCAGCCCGCCACCGCGCCGACCGACGACCTGCCCCCCGTGGCCCCGCCCGCGGCGAGCGCCCAGCCCACCACGCCCCCGCCGACGGCCGCGCCGATCGCCATGACCCCGGCCACCCCCGCCGCGGGCGCCGACCAAGGTGACCCCACCGGCGGCGCCGACCAGGGCGACCCCACCGGCGGTGCGGATCAGGGCGACCCCACCGGCGGCGGTGCCTCGCCCACCGACCCTGCCAACCCCGCCGCGGGCGCCACGCCGCAGCCCGCCGAGGTGAAGGCCAGCACGCTCGACACGCTCGAGGCCGCCTTCGCCCGCGTCCGCGCCCAGGGCACCGCCGTGGAGGACGACGCGCTCGACGAGCTCATCGCCGAGTTCACCCGCACGCTGGGCACCGCGACCGACCCCGGCATCCGCCGCGGCGTGGAGCAGCGCCTCAGCTGGCTCAGCCTCCGCCGGGACCTGCGCAACCAGCGTCGCGAGCTGGACCGCGTGCTGGCCGACGCCGAGTCGCGCAGCACCGCCACGTTCCAGCAGGCCGCCGACGTCGTCCGCCGCGCGGGCCGCTACACCGTGGTGGGCCGGCTCTCGGCCAGCCCGCTCTACGACGGCGTGCGCCTGCCGCTGATGTATCGCGTCGTCGCGGCCGAGGGGCCCTACCCGCGCACGCTCGCGTACGTGCGGCCCGATGCCACCGAAGACCTGTCCGCCAGTTTGGGGCAGATCGTCGGCGTTGCCGGCCCAAGCCGCCGCGACGAGGCGCTGGGCCTCCTGCTCATCGAGCCCGACTACGTCGACGTGCTCGCCCCCACCGCGCCCTGAGGCGGCGGGCCACCCACTGTCACGGGGTGCTGGTCACCACATCGGCGCGGCCCGTGCGCGCGGCCGCGGCCTTCGGCGTGGGCGTGGGACGCTGCGCCAGCAGGCACACAAACGCGCCGAGGCTCATCACCGCGAGCATCCACAAACACGCCGCGAGGTACTTCTTCGCGTCGGCGTCGGGCGTGCCCGCGAGCATCGCCGCGCGGCCCGCGTACGCGATCGCCAGCAGCAACGGCAGGCCAAGCCCGGCGTGAATGGCCACCATTCCGAGGGCCCTCATCCGGTGGATAAGCGGTGCCGCCGCGGCGCACGCCAGCAGCACCACCGCAGGCCCGATGGTGAAGAACAGCGCGGTCTTGGCGCTCTCCCCCGCCCCGCCGAGAATGAACGCAACTGCACCGCCCGCGATAAGTTGCATCGCATACACCGAGAGACACACCACAAAGCGTGACACGCGAAGCTCCTTTGGTGAGCCATCCATCGGATGGGCACTTTTCCCCAAGCCCATTGAGGGTGGGGCGGTTGGCTTATTCGGATCTAGGACGTGAGAATGATCTGGAATCTCGCGGATCTTATCCGCTAAAGTTCGGGGGGTCATGGTTCGGACGAACAAACCCGGGGAGCACGGCATGCGTCGCAAAGGTCAAGCGGATGACGGTCGAGTCGATGGCCGCGATGCCGCGAGCGCGGCGAGTCGCCCGGATGCAAGACGTCGCGGCGACGCGTCCCGCGGGCGTGTCGGGCACGGGCATGCGGCAGCCCTCGCGCGATGCGGTGCGGCAGGCGATGCAGCGGTCGATGGCGGATGATGTGATGAACGCGGTCGTGGCCGCGATGCTGCCGCTTGTGGTGGCCGAGCCTCGCGGCACGACGGATCCCGACGTGCGCGTGGTGCGCGGCGGGCTGGTCTGGCACGCCGGGCACCGCGCCGTGGCGGCGGCCGATCGTCATGCACCGACCGACTTCTTCATCGGACCGGCGGCGCCGACAGGCACCGCGTCCGGCCCGTCGGAGTCCCAGGCGAGCTGACCCGCGGCGGGCCCTCGCCCCACACGCCGGAGCCCGGCCCGTGCGTCGGTCTTCCCCGGCTGGGGCGTTCGGACGGGGCCTTCGGGTTGGGGCGTTTTGGGGCCGCGACAGGGTGCGACGAGTTGGGGGGCCTGAACGCGGGGCTCCCCCCTGATCTGAACTACAGTGGCGCCGATGAGCACGCCCGACGTGAGCCGCGCCCAGCTTGGCCCAGACTCGCCCGAGTGGGCTGCAGGCGGAGTCCCACGTTCTGGGCATGGCGATCGGCCGGCCGGTTCGTCGCCTCGATTCGGGTGGGGTTTGATGGTCGCCGACAACCCGGCCCTCGCGGCCGACGGTGCCGTGGCCCAGGCCGCGGACCGGGCCCTCAGCGGCGGCGACACGTCGGCGACGATCGCGGTGGTCTGCGTCGGCCCGGGGCTGGCGGGCGAGGCGGACCAGATCGCGCGGCGGGTGTACGAGGCGCTGCGGCCGCGGGCGCTGATTGGGGTGACGGCGTCGGGCGTGGTGGGGGGGCGGCGCGAGGTGGAGGGGCAGCCGGCGGTGTCGGTGCTGGCGGCGCACCTGCCGGGCGTTGAGCCGGTGCTTTTTACCGAGCGGGAGCTGGGCGACGTGCAGGACGAGAGCGCCGCGGCGATCGACCGGCGCCGCCTGGCCGTGGGCGTGGGCGACGACTACCGCGCGACGATTCTGCTGGCCGACCCGCTGAGCGTGGCGTTCGGCCCCTTGGTGCGGGCGCTGGACGCGGCGCGGACGGCCGACCGGCGGGGCGAGCCGGTGGGCGTGACGATGGGGGGCCTTGCGTCGGGCGGGAGCGGGGCGGGGGGGAACGCGCTGCTGATCAACGGCGCGGCCCGCCGCGGCGGGTTTGTCGGGCTCAGCCTGCGGGGCCGGCTCCGCGTCGACACCGTGGTGAGCCAGGGGTGCAGGCCGGTGGGGCCGGCGTACGTCATCACGCGGTGCGCGCGCAACCTGATCCTGGAGCTGGGGGGCGAGCCGGCGCTTGAGGTGGTGTCGCGGGTGGTGCAGAACCTGAGCGACGAGGACCGCGAGGCGATGCAGCGGGGCCTGTTCATGGGCCGGGCGGTGCACGAGTACAAGGAACGCTTCGGCCGCGGCGACTTTTTGATCCGCCCGATCGTGGGCACCGAGGCGTCGCTCGGCGGGGTGGCGATCGGGGAGCTCGCCCGCGTCGGGCAGACGGTGCGGCTGCACGTGCGCGATGCGCAGACGGCCAACGAGGACCTGGCGCTGCTGCTCGACGGGTGCCAGTTGCACGGCCCGCCGGCGGGCGCGTTTTTGGCGACGTGCACGGGTCGGGGGCGGGGGCTGTTTGGGCGGCCGGACCATGACGCCGGGGCCATTCAGCGGGCGTTCCTGCCCGAGGTGGCGGGGGAGCAGCAGGCGAAGGGGGGCGAGGAAGTGACGCCGTCGGCCGCGGGCGTGCCGGTGCCGCTGGCGGGGTTCTTTGCGGCGGGGGAGATCGGCCCGGTGGGGGGGCG
>CAZCBN010000012.1:0-42151 GCA_964496975.1 uncultured Phycisphaeraceae bacterium | reverse complement strand
CCCCGCGGCCGCGTCCACCCCCGCCGAACCCTCACCCCCCAGTCGGGCCGCGAACACCACCCGGTCGGTCCCGAGGCGCCGCTCGATCACCACCACGCCCCCCGCCGTGCTCGACACACGGGTCGTCCCCCGTCGAAGCACCGGCCCCGCGACGGGGTGATGCCGGAGCCCCATCCACCGGCCGACCTCCGCCGCCATCGCGCCCGATGCCCCCACGCCCACGCCGCGCCACGCCTCCTCGCTCATCACGTCGGGCCACGGCATGGGCCTGCGGTTGTGCGGGTCGTCGGCGCCGTTCATGCCGAACTCTTCACCCTGGTACAGCATCGGCGCCCCCGGCGCGCACGCCACCAGCGCCCAGCCGATCAAAGCCCGTCGCAGCGTCGCCTCGTCCGCCGGCCCGTCGACATACCGGCCCGAGGCCACGTCGTCCCACGCGACGCCCGGGTCGTACGCCCGGCCGGGGTTCATCAGCATGCTGACAAGCCGCTCGGTGTCGTGGCTGGTCAGCAGGTTGAACTGCGTCAGGTCCGTCGCGGGCTCGTGGCTGAAGACCCGCGTCAGCGCCGCCGCCAGGCGGCCCGAGTCAAACGCCGCGTCACGCCCGAGCCACGCCGTCACCGCCTCGGCGAACGGGTAGTTCATCTGCGAGTCGAACGCCGTGCCGTCGAAGTACGCCCGCGCGTCGAACCACACCTCGCCCACGATCACCGCGCCGGGGTTGATCGACTTCACGAGGTCGCGCCACTCCCTCCAAAACCCCCTTGGAATCTCGGCCGCAACGTCGAGCCGCCAGCCGTCGATGCCGTCGCTCGGGTCGCCGTCGCCGTTGGGGTCCATCCAGCGCCGCGTCACCGCGAAGATGTGCCGCTTCACCGGCTCGACGAGGTTCTGGCCGTCGGCCGTGCGGGCCCACCGCGGCAGCCCCCCGTTCACCCGGTCCCACGCGCCCCAGCCGACGAGCCGTCCCTCGCCATCAAACCGCGACTCAAACCACTCGGCGTACGGCGACGCCCGCCCCCGCGCCCACACATCCGCGAACGCCCAGTGCTCCGTCCCCACATGGTTCCACACGCCGTCCAGCACGACGCGCAGGCCCGCCCCGCGCGCGCTCGGAAGCAGCGTCTCCACGAAGTAACGGTCCGAGGCCGTCCAACCCCAACCGCGCTCATCAAACGGATCGGCCGGCGCGCGCACGGCCAGGTCCTCCGCCGTCGGCACGCCGGGGTGCCCGAGTGTCGGGTCGACGTGCGCGTAGTCCGATGCGTCGTACTTGTGCAGCGAGGGCGACTGAAAAATCGGGCACAAATAAAGCCCGTCGACGCCAAGGTCGCGGAGCCACCCAAGCCGCTCGACCACGCCCTGCAGGTCACCCCCGTATCGCCTGTGAAAGACCACCGACGGCATGCTCCCCGCCTCGCCGTCCACCGACCGCCCGGTGCCGACGCCCAACCGGCGGAGCATCGCCGCCTCCGCTTCGGCGGCGTCCACAACGTCCCAAGGCGACGTCCACGCCTTCCGGACGACCGAGGCCCCGGCCGGGTCATTCGCCGGCTGCGCGTTGGCAAACCGCTCCGGGAAGACCTGGTACCACACACGGCCAAATGCCCAGTTTAAGGGGTTCTCGCGCACGTCAGCCGCCGCGACCGTTCGCGTTTCGGTTGCACGTTGCGGCGACGGGACGGGCGGCGACGCCACGGCGAACCCCCCTGGTGCGACGAGCAGAGCCTGAAGAACCGCCCGAATCCAGCCTCCCCGGCAACCCGGGGTGAACCCCAACCACTTCATGGAGACTCCCGGTGCAGATTGTGTCAAACCAGAACGACGATACCACTTGCATGATCTGAACCGTCCGACCAAACTGTCCGAAACGGGTGTGAAGAGCGCTTGCAGAAAGCGTTGACCGTTTGGCGAAAATGGGGATATCATCGTCAAGAATCCATGCCCCCCGATGCCCGGGAGTGGCCCGGCCTGCAAGGGCCGGGGCGAGCCAACGGGGGCTGGTCACCACAGCGGAGCGAGCGGCCGGCACAGGCCGCACGACCCGCGCACCAATGGAGTGGTCCATGTTCAGCTCGGCCCAGTTCAATCCGTCCCAGTCGGCGACCAAAGGCTTCCAGCGCGAGACGCGGGGCACCCGTGCCGCCAAGGCCGCCCGCCGCGGCCCGACGTCGACGTCCCGCGTCGGCTTCACCCTCATCGAGCTGCTGGTGGTGATCGCCATCATCGCCCTGCTGATCGGCATCTTGCTGCCGGCGCTGGGCAAGGCGCGGGAGAGCGCGAAGCGGACGCAGTGCCTCAGCGGTGCCCGCCAAGTCAATCTGATGATGCAGCAGTACGCCGTCGACTCCAACGGCTGGCTGCCGTTCCTGCCGCTCACTCCCGCGGCCCGCAACGGGTACACCGTCGGCGATGCGAACGGCCCCTTCCTGACCGATCAGGGGGCCTACGGCGGCGTGGCCGGCCTCTTCAGCCTCTATCAGGTCGGTGACGGCATGGGTGACGGCCTGAGCGCACCCACGGGTGATCGCGGCTACTCGGGCGGCACCGCAACGACCTTTCGCAAGTACTTTGACGGCAACAGCACGCCCCTGCTCCAGCCGTACACGGACTCGTACGAGGTGCTGACGTGTGCCTCCGACGCGTCGGACCGGTACTGGGGCGTGAACCTCACCGCCGTCGCGGGACGGCCGGCGTACAACGTCGCCAAGTCCAAGATCCCCGAGCCCCCGACCCGCCCCGAAGACGTCATCCACTACAACGTCAGCTACCTCTACGTGGCCGGTCTTCGCCTCGACGACCCGCGTCTGCTCTCCACCGTGATCTACTTCGGTGACGAGACCGACGGGTGGGACATCAGCGGCGACGCGTGGTGGCGCGGCTCCAACCAGTCGTTCCAGGAGCAGGTCGGCTACAACGCCAACACCGGCTTCGGCAAGGTGGACAATCACGGTGCCGACGGCGGCAACTACGTGTACACCGACGGCAGCGGCACGTTCGAGAACGTCAACCCCGCCGCGAAGCTCTTCGACTACCGGCTGCCCAACGGCCAGACCAACGGCTACGGCATCGACGTGCTGGCGAAGCGCAACGCCGCGGGCGCGATCATCCAGCCCCGCACCCAGCGCAGCCGCCTCGTGAACACCATCGAGTAACACGCCTCGGCGGGCCGCCGCCGAAGCACCGACAGACGCCACACCGGGGCGACCACGCGTCGCCCCGGTGTGTTTTCGTCGTCGTCGGTGTGCGTCGACCGTCAGCACCGGGGCAACGCACGAGTCTGGGTTGCGAGAAACCGTTCCGAGAGCGTGCCGCGTCAACCGCGGGATCAACGCCGCTGGTCGGAAATCATCGTGCCTCTGGTTGCGGTCTGCGGTTTGCCTCAGGTCCGAAAGAGCGTCGGAGAACCGCCCAAGGCGGGAGAGAAAAAGCGGGTGACGCGATTCGAACGCGCGACTTTCACGTTGGCAACGTGAAAGACACGTCGAGCCGCGACGGGCCGATGTTATGGGGCCTCTTCGTCGGGCGCTACTGCCCGCAGCACCCGCCGCGGAACGCCGCCTCCGCCGTGAGCATGGCGCGTCGGTCGACCATTTCCGGCGGTGGGGCGGCCGGGGGAGCGGCCAGGCTGAGATTCGCGCCGCAGGTGATGCAATCGCTGTGCGCTGTGACCGCCTGGTTGAGGTATCGCGTCTTGTTGGCTGGGTCCTCGGTGGTGCCGACGTAGGTCCAGCACTCTCCCGAGACTCGCAGAGTGACGGCGGCGCCGGGGACCAACCCGAAGCCTTGCATGAGCCGGGCGAAGGCCTCCGTCCTCATCACCATCCGTGAAGTGGGGTTCGCGCACGACTGGAACTCGGCGTAGGTCGCGTCGCAGATCTCGCACGTGCCGAAGTTGAGCGCGCCGACCGCGGCGAAGATGCGAGACGCGTTGGCTTGCACGTAGCTGTACCACGACGTCCCCTCGGTGAACGTCGCGTCAGCGATCCTGGTGTAGCACTCGCCGTCGATGCGGGTGACGGCTCCGATCGGCACGGCCACCTCGTCAGGAAACGCCAGCCGGGTTTCGCCCACGCCGTTGCACGGGGAGAACACAGCGAAGGACTCGCTGAACTGAGGCTCGCCACCGCATGGCGTGATGGGCACGACGATGACCCGCTTAGACGCGGACGACGTCTCTGTGATGTCGTCGCGTGAGGTGACCACGCCGCCGAACCCGACGCCGACTTGTTGTACGTCGGCTTGGTACGACGCCATCCAGTCAGATTGCCCGTTGGAGTATCTGCGTTGCCATGATCCGGATGCCTGCGCCGCTCCTCCGCCACTCAAAGGATTCGAAACGGATGCTGAAGATGACGACTTTGTTGTGAACTGATCGTCACCAAGTTGAGGAACGTTCGGTGTGTTCGGCGTCAACGAGAGCGTATTTAGCGTCGAGCTGAAGCCCTCGACGACGTCGTAGTCGTCCCAAGCAGCGACGATGTAGGGAACAGGGCATGCGTCGATGGTGACAGAACCCGTAGATATCGCCGGCAGAAAGGCGGAGTCGATGCCTTGCTCGGCGAGGTCTGTCTGCGGGGAACCGCCAGTGTCGTTGCGCGTGCCGCTGCCCCCGAACGTGCGCGAGTCCGCCACGACCGTCAGACCTCCGACCGGCTGAATCGCACCTGTGCCGGCGGTCCTCGTGAATCTCCGCTCGTAGACCGTCGACACGCGACTCCAGGAGCTGCCCTCATAGGTGGTCGTGGTGCCCGTGTCGATCGAAAACCGGAACTGGCTCACGCGGCTCTGGATGCTCCCCGCTGCGAACGCGACGACCCGGAACTCGCGCCCGTGCTGGGCCAGGGAGCGCACGACGCCGCTCACCGGACACGGCCCGCTGGCTCCCGACGGCGAACCGCACACCCTCAGCGTGGCCGCCGGCACCTGCGCGTAGTCGGTGGCCCGGCACTCGCACGGGGTCGGTCCACAACAGCACCTGCGGCGAACGACGGCGACGGACATGGTCTACCCCGCGGAGATGGTCGCGCCGTTCGGCACGTCGAACCAGGCTCGAGGGACGCCCGCCTGGTCGGGCATCCACCACACGCGCACCACCCGACCGCTCTGAATGGGGCGAAGCGTGATGCTGCCGCCCGAGCACGCGTCAGACGGGCCGAGCTGGTTGCCCCACCAGGTTCCGCCGGCGACGTTGTTCACCTCGGCAAGGTTGAGCAGCTCGTCGGCGCCGGATGACCACGTCCTTCCTCCTGTCACGGCCTGGACGGTGTTCGCCGCGGACGTGCGCACGACCTCGGCGGCGGAGTACCTCCAGCGGAGATTCGCCGTGATGGCGGTGCTGCCGGTGATCTGAGCGAGCGTCTCGGGCCAGCTCTCCTCCCACACGAGCAGCGCCCACTGCTCTCCCGTCGTGACGCCCTGTTCCGATCGGTGCTCGGCCCATGCGATCGCCAGCGGGCCGGCATCCCCGCTCACCGCGACTGCTCCGAGGGTGCCCGCCGGCGACGCGCGGCGGTGTGTCACGTTCCCGACACCGAGCCTCGCCAGAAACCATGGCCTCGCCACGGCCAGACCCACCGCCCCGCCGGCGATGGCGTCGGCGGTCACCGCCACCGCCCAGGCCGTCCCGGGGGCGACGGCGTTGAATGTCGGCTGCGCGAGGAAGGCCGAGAGGTTGGCCGACAGGGGCAACGCGGGCGATCCGATGCCGACGATGCTCGACTTGCTCAGCGTTGAGGTGCCGGGATTCCGGATCCCCACTTGCGTGAGCCCAAACGGGATCGAGCTGCCGCCTCGCAGGCCCTTTGTCGAGGCGAACCAGTCGGCCGCTGCGGCCATGGCGTTGTAGTCGCCCGCCGGGATGCGGAGGGGCTCGCCGGATTTCACGGGACGGATGGGCATCAGACCCCCAGGAGGCTGAGGTTGCCGCGGCGATAGACGCGCTCGATGAACACTTCGGTCGGTCGGCGTGCGAGGGGCGTCTCCGAGTCAACGAAGACACTCCCGCGTCGCCACCAGAGGTAGTCCCAGCCTTCTTTGGACGGAACGACGATGTCGCCGACCTCGATGTTGGTTTCGTTGGGGCTTCGCTCGAAGCTGAAGACCGCGTCGTAGTCCTGGTCCTCGCGGCGCTGGATGTCCGCGCCGAGGAAGAGGACTTCGCCGGCGGCCCACGAGTTGAACGTGGCGTTGTTGACCGTGCCGGCGAGCAGCGCGACCACGGCCTTGTATGTCTGCGTGACGGTGGCGGCCGGCAGCACCGTCGAGATGTCGAACGCGTAGGCGGTGCTGGCGATCTCAACGCCCTCGACGCCGTCGTCGGTGACGTTGATCTGGCCGCCGTAGTCGCCCGGCGTCTGGCCTGGCAGCGCGTAGCTGGCGACGGTGGAGAGGCTGCGGTAGATCTGCTGTCGCGCACCGCCGATGCGGATGCGCTCGATCGGCGTGTTGACGGCCGGCCTTGCGGCGGTGCCGCTCCGCTTCTGGTTGCTGTAGATCGCCTCGGCCTCCCAGTGCTCGGGGCCGAGCCATCGGAGCGGGAGGCCCTGGATCGGGAGGCCGGCGATCGACGTGGGAATCGCCGCGAGGATGGCCGCCGCGACGTCGTCCTGGTTGTCGCTGCCCTCGATGCCCCAGAGGCGGCGCACGCTGCGGCCGTCGCCGACCAGCTCGGCCACGGGGAGGGGAGATTTCTCGTAGATCTCGATGGGCATGAATCACCCAAACACGGCGCCGGGTCGTCCGTCGATCCGCTCGAGGAGCAGGGCGGTGCGCTCAGTGGCTGATGCTGTCCGTTGCTGCTCGTTGCCGGTGCGCCCCAAGATCCGGCTGAGGTTCGCCGCGCTGAAGGTCCCGCCGACCTGAGGCCCAGACGTGACGGACTCAGAACTGGCGGCGACCCGAGCGGCGGCCCCCGCGGAGGCTTCAGCGGCCTCGGCCGCCGTCGTCCCCGAGGCTGCGATCGCGGCGTCGAGCTCGGCGCGGGCGGCGTCGAGCTCGCGCTGCGCCTGCTGGATCTTGGCCGCCGTGGCCGCGTCCAGGACGTCGACGATGCCGCCAAACTCCCGGCGCAGCGATTCCGCTCGAGCGGCGTCGGCGGCTTTGCGATCGGCCTCCGACTTCTGCCGCGCGTCCTCGATCGCCGACACCGCCCCGCTGACCTGGTCGCGGATGGCCGCTGCGCCGGCCTCGTCTCCGGTGATCTGGCTCCACGCGAGCTGGAACACCTGAGACAGCTCCGTCATCCGCTTCGCCAGGTACGACGTGGCGTTGTCCCATGCTCCGATGATCGAGGAGATGAAGTCGCCGAACGCCTTGCGGGCGGCGACCCAGATGTACGCGAAGGCTTCGAGCAGGCTGTTGAGGCTGCCCTCCCAGATGGTCCTCAGCTCAACGGTGCCGGCCACCCAAGCCAGCTTGAGGCTGGACCAGAGGACCTCGGCCGCGCCCTGGATGTTGCCCGCGGACAGCGCTGCGGCGATCGCGGCGAACGACCGCCCAGCGACGTCGCGGAGCTCAGCGAACCGAGGCGCTGCCGCGGACAGCAACGTCGACACGACGCCGGTGAACCGCTCGAGGGCAAACACGACGCCAATGACGCCGCCGGCGATGAGCGCCCAGGGGCTGACGAGCAGGCCGATGCCAGCGGACACGACACCCAGCGCGGCTCCGGCCACCGTGAGCGCCGTCCCGAGGCCGACCAAGGCTCCGCCGAGCGCGACCGCGGCCGCGGCCGCCGCGGCGATGCCAACGACGAGGCCTCGGTTCGTGTCGATCCAGGCGATGCCCTGCGCGATGATGACCGCGGCCTTGTCGGCGATGGCGGTGAGCACGGGGGCGACCGCTGCGCCGATCACGTTGACGACCCGGGCGAGGGTCGACGTCACGCGGCCCATGGCGTCGTTGAGCGCCTCGGCTGCCGTGGCATCGTCCTGGGACATGACCAGGCCGAGCGCGCGAGCTTCTTCGCGCATCTCGCGGATGCCTGCCGCCCCGCCCGCGATCAACGGCAGCAGCGACGTGGCGCTGCGGCCCCACACCTCCTGGGCCATGGCCGCACGACGCGCGGGGTCTTCGATGGCCGCCAGGCCGTCCGCGATGGCGAGGAACGTCTCCTCCGGCGACATCGACGCAATGTCCGCGGCGGTGATGCCCAGCTCGGCGAGGGCGTCGGTCGCGGCGGAGCTGCCGTTTGCGGCGTCGGTGACAGTGCGTGACTGCTTCCGCAGAGCGGCCTCGACGTCGTCGATGCTGGTGCCGGACAAGTCTGCGGCGTGCTTGAGCTCGCCGAGCGCCTCGACGCCCACGCCCGTGCGCCCCGCCATCTTGGCCAGAGCGTCACCCGAGTCGCTGAACGACTTTGCCGCGGCGAACAGCGCAGCACCCGCGGCCGTCCCCGCGGCGAGGATGCCGGCGCCGATGGTGCTGAGGCCCTTGCCCCACTTCTCGAGGTACGCGCGAGCCTTGGCCAGCGCCGCGCGGAGAGGTCCGTCGTCGGCGAACAGACGCACGAAGGCCTGCCCGGCCTTGATCCCCTTGGCCGAAGCGCCGGGCATCAGCGGACCTCGACGTGCAGGTCGCTCGCCGGGCCGACGCTCCCGGAGATGGTGACCGCGGGCTTGCCCGTCACGCTCCCCTTCCGAGCGGGTCGCGCCACCGCTCGGACGAATCGCTTGCTCCGGCACGCCGTTTCGATGGCGTCCCGGAGGCGGACCCGGCCGGCCTCGAGTCTGGCCTTGGCCTCGGTGTCACCGCGGTCGGCGTCTTTCAGGACCTGGACGTAGCCGCGCATGGCGTCTGGCAGCGTCTCGACCGCGACGGCCGAGATCATCAGGGCTAGCAGGTCCTCGGTTTCAGCGGCGGGGACGTCGAGGGGGTCGCCGGCGGGGGTGCCTTGGCCGACGACCAAGTCCCCCGCGATACGGACCGTGATGTCCACCGGAAGGCCGCCGGGGGGCAGGTCCGCCTCCCCGGGGTCGATCTTGCCCTCCACGGCCTTGCACGCCCGCGTCAGGGCCGCCAGGAGCGGTCGGAGGAGCTGAGGGGTCTGCTGGGTGCTCTGCGACGACCGGCGTGCCATACGGGGCCTCCTTGCCCCGTAGGGACGCCGGCGAGGAGCAAGGCTCAGGCAGTGGCCGGCGTGGCGGTCGCCGGCGGCGGGGCAGGCGGGGCCGGGCGGGACAACGGCGCGGCCCCGCCCGTCTGCTGGGTTAGGGCGTGGTACTGGCCGGCGAGGCTGGCGACGACGTCGCCCGTCACCTGGGCGGTCTTCCGGGCTCGCCGCTGGGCGCGGTACCAACCGACGGCCACCGTGCCGAGCGCGCCGACGGCGATTCCCAGAGGGCCGGGAATGGCGGACGAGACGCCGGCCAGGGCGAGCTCGATCGGATCGCCCGAGGCGTCGTGGTCCCCGATCTGCGACTCGATCGCGTTGACCTTGTCGACCGCGGCGTCGACGCCGGCGATCAGCCGCTGCAGCGCGAGCTTGTTCTGGTCGAGGGCGGCCAGCTCCGGCGCGGCCGGGTTCTGCACAGCGATCGCGTCCCGCAGCTCGTCGAGCTCGCGCTCCCGCTCCATGAAGTCGGATCTGAGGTCCGCGAGCTGCTGGCGGGTCTGCTCGGCGATCTGCGCCCCGCTCTCGCACCCGCCCAGGAAGAGCGTGGCGATGCAGGCGATGATGACCAGGACGGCGGCGATGCTGGCGATTCGCGGGCGGTACGGCATGGGACCTCCTTGGGCGTCATCCGCCCGCCCGTAGGGACTCGAAGGCCTTGGCCGGGGACATTCGCGGGATGGGCTGCGTGGCGCGGAACGGATCGAAGTCGTCCGCCGTGAACGGGCGGGAGCGCTTCGGGTCGCGGGCGGTGTTGGCCACGACGGCCATGAGCGCCGAGACCGGAGCCCAGTTGGCCCGGGCCCGGGCCCCCGCCATGACGGAGAGCTCGCCGAACGTCAGCGGTCCTGGGTCGATCCCGACGATGCCGGCGAGCTCGTAGACGAGCCGCCAGAGTCGAGCAGTTGAGACAGGTCCATCGCGGCGATCCTCTCCACCGCCTGCCGGCCGACGGCGTCGGTCATCTCGTCCACCTTGGCGGCGAGGGTCTGCAGCGCCGTCCTCGTCGCCTGGTTGGGAAAAAAACCGACGCACCCCGCGATGAGCGCGCGCATCGCGTCTTGCAGGGCATCGCCGGCGAGCGACTCCGCGAAGGCCTCGTCGCTGACGCCCGCGGCTTGCAGCTGGGGCCGGAGCACCGACGCGAGGACGGTGACCATGAGGACAGGGTCCGACGCCAGGCGGGACCAGAGGTCGCCGGTCGCCAGCTCCATGAGATCGACGCCGCAGTCTCGCCGCACGCGGGCGACAGTGGCGACGGTGACGGCGCACGACCAGGTCCGGCCCTGGGCGTCGCTGAACGTGAGGTTGGGTGTCTGCGTCATGACAGGGTGGGCGCCGCCGTGGCGAACGTCTGCCAGGGCAGCGTGCTGCTCCGTGCGGGGACCAGGGTGAGGTTGTTGACCATGGTGTCTTCCATGGGCTCTTCGCGGCCGAACGTGCTGACGTAGCACTCTCCCGCCCAGCCCTGACCCGCCGCGGCGCTCCCGTCCGAGAACGCGACCTTGACCGTCGTGCGGCCGACGAACGCGGCATGGAGCGCGATCCAGTCGGCGGCGGCCGGGTCGTGCAGCAGCTGGAGATCGGCGCTGGCGTTGATCATCGCCGGCTTGGAGGTCTTGACGTCGGAGTTGCGCGTCGAGGTATCGCCGAGCGCACGCTCGACGTTGAGCGTGGCGTCCCGGACGGAGGTCATCTCGGTCCACGTCGTCCCGACCGCGTAGTAGGCCGTCCCGTCCATCCCGATCTTCGACACAGTTCACCTCCTCAGGTGGCGACGTCCGCCCAGAACTCCGCGATCCGGTCTCGGCTGATTTCCAGGGCCGGCGCCATGTAGGGACGCGGGTCATACCTCAGGGTGCCTGTCACCCGCTGCGTGACCCGGCGGGCTGTGAACCGACCCGATGCGTCGCGGCTACGGACCACGCGAGTGACGAGCTGGTTGTTGAGGCGGACCACGCCGCCGCGCTCGTGCAGCGATGGCACCGAGCTGCCGGCGAAACCCTCGGGGCCGACGACCACGTCGCGGAGCTTGTCATCAAAAGCGAAGAAAAGCTTGTCCCGCAGCAGACCCACCCGAGCGAACGGCGGAGCACCCGGCTTTGAAGATCGGTCTCGCTTTACCCGCCTCATCGACCGGCGGGCGACCCGCATGACAAAACCGCCGCTGCGAGCCATTGCCCGAGCTTGGCCTCGCTCGAGCGCCTTGATGACCGCCGGTCGATCGAAAAAGAACCTCATGGGGTCCCGGCGCAGGGCGACGGTGATCATCCCCCGAACCCCGCGAACAGCACGCTCTGGCCGCCGGCGGCCGCGAGCACGGTGACCAGGGAGAGATCGACTCGGGACATCGGCCACGCGCTACCCGGCCACAGCGACACGTCGACGCCGCCGATGGACACAACCACGTCGGCCGTGTTGGAATCACGCGCGACCAGCACGCCCGTGGCGAGCACGGGCTCGGCCGCCAGCGCCGCCGGCGTCGTCGTCGAGATGTTGTCCAGGCGGACGGCGAGCTGGTTCCGCGGCGTGCTCACGTGTCACCTCCCCGAGCCCTCGCGCGGATGACCACCCGCACCACCACGACCATGATGTTCTGCTCGGCGAGCTGGTTCGTGCCGACCGCCTGGAGCTGCCAGCTCACGAAGCTCTGCCGCTCGATGGGCTCACCGTCGAGCTGAAGGGGCGTGCGGCGGAGGTAGCGGGCGATCGCCTCGGCCAGCTCGACGACCTCGTCGTGCTCGGCGATTGCGGCGACGTCGTCGACATGCCGCCGCACGGCGATGTCAATCGTCACGTCGACCAGGTCGTCCGACCTGGTCGCCTTGCTGACCTCGGCCTCGATGGGCCGCACGTGGACGTAGGTCGTGCCGCGTGCCAACTGGGGGCGGGAGAAGTACTCGCGTGCCGCGGGCTCGAAGTCAGACGGCCAGGCGGGGGCGGCGTTGATCGTCTGGGCGACGGCCTCGGCGATGATGGCGTAGGTGGAGGTCGTCATGGTTCAGCGGGCGGACTGCCGCCCCTCCAGGTGCGCGACCCGCTCGCACACCATGTCGAGCTTGGCGGTGACGCGGTCAAACCGCTCGGCCATGTTTTTGACCATCCACCAGGTGGCCCCGAGCTGGGCGGAGGCGCAGACGAGCGACACGCCCAGGGGAACCAGCCAGGCAAGATGATCGGCCGTCACCATCACGGGGCAGCTCCGTAGATCCGGCGGGTGTGGACCCGCCACGTCAACCCGTAGGGACCGGCGAGCGCCGCGTCCGAGTTGTCGGGTGGGGCCGTCACCTGGTACCGCTCGCCCGCACCGGTGGTGATGACATCGCCCAACTGCGGCTCGGCCGGCTGCCCGTCCAGGACGAGGTCTGCCCGGGTGAGCAGCCAGTCCCGGACCTCGATCGCGGAGTTGAATCCGTCTCCGTCCTGCTGCGTGTACTCGGTTCGTCCCGGGGTCGCGGGGAGCTGCACCGACGCGGCTGCCCGCGCGTACGTCACGGTGGAGGTCATGTGCTGCCGGCGACGCGCGGCGAGGTGCTCGGCCCCGCGTCGGAGCATGTCCGCCATGGTGGACTCACTGCTCGAGGCGGACTTCGCCCAGGGTGTCCGCCGACGCGGCAGCCTTGGCCATCTTCCCGAGGCGCTTCAGCGAGCCGGCGGTCGCGGTGATGACGCTGTTGGCGGCATCCCAGTACACGACGACACCCGCAGCGATCGCAGCGCCCGCGGCCTTCGGGAACTCGTAGACGCCCTCGTGCGTGAGAGCGCCCAGCGTGTTCGCTTTGATTGCTCGATCGGCCACGCCGATCAGGTCGCCCTGGACAACCACGTCCCCCGCCGCCACGTCAGCGGTGGGGGTGTAGTTGGTCCGGGCTCCCGTCTGGATGAACCGCGCCATGTTCGCCTCCGTGCTCGCGTTCCCCGGGTCCTGCCCGGGGTCCGGGATGGTCTGAGTGTCTTCGGCCACTGCGGTGCCCCTCGCGTGGGGCGGACGGTATCAGGTGCCCTGGATCTTGACGGCGCCGGCGGGGTCCTGCTGAGACACGCCGAAGTCGATGTAGCCCCGCCACGCGAGGGCGAGCTCGTCGCCGCCGGCGGGCACCTGCTCGACGGTTGGCTCCTGGACGCCGTTGAGGAAGACCGCCTCAAACGCCGCGACGTCGGCGGGGTTGGCGAAGAGGTAGTAAGCCGCGGCGCTGTTGCCCGTGTAGCTCGAGTCGGACATCGCGGGGTGGCTGAGGATGGAGTAGCGGTTGCGCACCGGGTTGGCCGTGCCGAGCGTAGTGACACTGGCGGCGGTTCCGACGCTCTGGACCGTTGGAGCACCGAGCAGCTGCTCAGCCGCCCAGTCGAGCTCGACGGGCACCGCGAGGCGGTCGGGCGTGACGTTGATGGGTCGCTTGTCAGCGGCCTTTGCGCCGGGCCCACGCTTCTGCTTGCGCATCGCGGTGTTGCCCTTGTTGAGACCGGTGAGGCCAAACGCGGTGTCGGAGCCCGTGACGAGGTTGCCGTTCCCCGCGCTGAAGAAGTTGTTCGGGTTCCCGAGGAGCAGCGTGAAGAACTCTTCGTTGATGCGCTCGCGGCCGCCACGGCCGAGCTCGGTCGCGGCCTGACCGAGCATGCCGAGGTCGTCGTTGATGACTTCTTTCCGGGTCAGCTTGAGCATCTGCCCGAACGTGTCGGCCTGGCTCGTGAAGGTCTGCTCGTCGAGCTGCCCGCTGCGGAGCTCGCCGGTTTCGGCGACGCGTTCCCAGCGCCCGGTCCCGAGGAGGCGGTGACGGCTGATCTGCTTGAAGTCTCGGACAGAACCGATCCGGCACAGCGCGAGCGCGGCGATCGGCTGAGCCTGGTAAGCCGCGAGCGCGAGCTTGCCGAGCGTGTTGCCCAGGATGTTCGTCAGCGTCGCGCCGGAGAAGGACGCGCGGATGATCTCCTTGCCGTCGCCCCAGACCTCGCCCAGGTTGGGGTCCGCCATCCGTGCGGTCAGGGCGACCACGTCCTTCAGGCCGAGGTGCCGGTAGCGGTTAGAGGCTTCGATCGTCTTCTCGCCGAAGGCGACGGCCGCGAACTTGCGGTCCAGTCCGAGCGAAAGACAGAGTGCAGCGGTGATGAGTGCGGTCGTCTGCACCCGATCCGCCGGGTCGGCGGACGGCGAGTGCGTCGGCCGGGCGATCTGACGCTCCGCGCGGAGGACCTGGGCGTCGGCCCGGTCCGGGGACCACCCCTCCCGGATCGCCTGGGCGGCGATGGCCGGGTGGTCTTTGCAGACGTCCTGGATGCGGGCGACGCGGTCGTTCTCGGCCGCGATCTTGGCGCGGCGCTCGGCGATGATGGTGTCGGCGTCGTCGGGGTTGGAGGCCAGGCGGGGGAAGGCTGGGGCCGGGGCCGGGGCGGGGGCGTTGGCCTCCGCCCGCCAGGCCGCCTCGAGCGTCGACCGCTGCTCGGGACGGAGCGACCCCTCGTCAAAACCCTTCAGCTTCAGCCAGGCGGAAAACTCCATGGTCGATCCCTCGATGCTGGCCGCCACGCGGGCGGATGTGTTGCGGTCGGCGCCGCGGGCGACGAAGCTGACCTCGACGAGCTCGCCGTCCCGTGCCACCAGCAAGGGACCACGGAACGTGCGGCCGTTGACCTGCACGCTGCTGCCCGCCTTGACCTCTTCGACTCGGCCCGGGTTGACGCCGACCGAGGCCTGCCACGGGAACCCGTTTCGGCTCGACTCGATGACCTCCTGCGCTGCAGCGCCGGCGCCGCTCGCCACCCCGGTCAGAGTCAGACGGCGGCCGGTGTTGACGATGTTGTCGGTGTGGCCGACGATCGCCTCATTGCTGTGGCGCAGCAAGATCGGCACAGCCTGGTCGCTGCCGCGGAGCGAGGCGAGGTCGACGACGACCGGCAGACCAAACCCGACGCTCATCGGCCCGCCGGTGTAGGCCGTCATGCTGAATCGCGGCCGGCCGCCGGCCTGCTCAGCTGCGGTGATGACAACGTCAGCGAGCGGCAGGCTGGTCAGGTCGGGCTTCGCCGCGGCTTGGATCGCGGCCGGCGTCGGCTGGGTCGTCGTCATCGTCGGTGGCCTCCTGCGCCGGAGGGACCGCCGCGGCTTCGCCGGGCACGGGAAGTCCCAGCGCGCGCAGCCGCTGAGCCTCGACGCCGCGCTGCTCGACGAGGTCCTCCCAGTCGAGTCCCTCGGTCGCCGCCTCGGCCGCGAGGGTGGTCACGCCGATCCGCAGGCGGATCTCCTGGGCCTGAGCCTGCTTGACCGGGTCGATCGCCCCGTAGCCGTCCCAATGCCACGTCACCGGCGGGGCCTCGGCGGAGTACTCGCGGGGGGCCAAGCCGAGGCCCGCGGCCTCCCGAATCCACTGCCGCCACAGGCGGGCGAGCAGCTTCACCTCGAGCTCGGCCCGCTCCACGGAGAGCGAGCGGTGGTAGATGAGGTCGTCGCGGCGAGCGCTGGAGAAGTTGCTTTCCTCGCTGCTTGCAAGGGCGACGATCCGGGGCACGTTGAGGCAGCGAGCCATCTCGCCGATGACCTCCCGCTTGAAGTCTCCGTACTGCTGGGTTGGCTGCTCGGCGCGGATCTGGTTCAGGTCCCAGCCCATGGGCAGGGTGAGCAGCGATCTTGCCGGCACGTCGACGGCGTCCATGGGCTCAACGTTGTCGTCCGTCTGCACGTCGTGGCTTGTGGTGCGGATGACGCCGGCGACGTTGGCGGCGGTCTCGGCCGCGGCGATAACCGCGCGGGTGTACCGGCGGAGGTCGCCGTACAGCAGCAACGCGCTCACGATCTCACTGACGCCTCGGACCTGCTCGGGGCGGGAGCAGCGGAACAGGTGGACGACATTCCGCGCGGGGACGCGGTCGTAGTCCAGCGGGCTGCCCGAGAACGAAAGCGTCCCGGGGTGGTAGCGCAAGACGTGGTAGGTGCTGGGGTTGCCGAATCCGTCGAACTCGATGCCGTCCACGAAGCTCGGTGTCAGGGGCCGGAGGTCCGGGGTTGTGACGCGGTCGCACTCCACCAGCTGCACGTCGAGCTGAATCGGGTGGTCGAGTCCGGGGTTGTTGGTGATGAGCGCGAACGCTTCGCCGTCCGTGGCCTTGGCGGTCCGCATCGTGCGGAGCTTGGCGCCGAGGTCGACCTGGGCAGCCCAGCTCGACCACAACCGCTCTAGCCGCTGAGCGTCGGCGGACCGCTCGCGGGCGATGATCTGCGGCCTTGGGCCTCGGCCGACCAGGTCCTGGCTCAGGGTCAGCAACATGCCCGTCGCGTAGGCGTTGTTGGCGACCTCGTACCGGGCTCGCTCGCGCACGACCCGTCTGACGCCCGGGCTGAGCGCGGCCGCGGCGCTGAGGCTGTCGACGAGCCGCCAGTGCTCGACGTCGCCCTCGCGGGGCTGAGCTGCGTCGTAGGCCGCCTGGACAATCTTCTGGGACCGGCGTTCAGCCGACAGGCTGCGTGGGGGCTGCTGGCCCAGCAGCATGCGACCGACGCTCTGAAGGATGCCCATGTCACGCTCCCCCGGGCGGACCGGTGCGGAGGCGCTGCACCCGGATGCCGACGCGTCTCTTGCCGGATTCCTCGCGCTGCAGCGCCTCGTTCGCCTGGATGAGATCCTTGAGGTTGTGTTCGGTCACCGATCCCTCGTCGCCGGAGACGGCTTGCGGCTTCGACGCGGCCTCCACGATCGTGGCCTTGAGCGGGCTGTCAGCCATCGGGGTCGATCTCCACCTTGGTCGCGGCCCGGAGATGGGCTTCGTCCCCAAGCGAGGGATGACGCGCGGCAGCCCTCTTCTGCCTCTTGCCCCACGTGTTCACGCGCTGTGCGATCTGGCGTCCCTCTCGATCGCCTTGGGCGTAGGCGAGCCACGCCTCCTGGACGCCGTCCTCGATCAGGTCGATCGGCAGACGACGCAGGTCGCACACGATCAGGCCGACATCCGGTACCGGGGGCAGATGCACCAACCCCGCGCCCTTCCCGACCGGCAGACCCGCCGCGGCGACCAGGAACTCGGGGCTGTCGATTTTTGGGATTTGCGCCATAGGTAGCGCCCGCTCACTTCTCGGTCGTCTGCCAGCGGCGACGGCAGTGCCGGCACACCCGCTGCCTGACGACGCGGGACACCGCCCGGGTGGTGCGGTACACCTGGGTGTCGGCGCAGTTGCATGACGGGCACCGGACGCCACGCGGCGCCGGCGTGGGCTCCAAGCCGCTTGAGATCTTCCGAGCCTTCGGCATCCCTACCTCCCTTGGAGCTCGCTCAGCTTGTATCGGCGTCGCGGCCTCGCTCGCGTCGATTCGATGAGCGCCGCGCCACGGACCCCGGCCGCGGCCGCCGCCAGGACGGCTGCGTCCAGCCAGTGATTGTCCCGCCCTGGTGGCGGGGGCTGCCACTCGACGACGGCCCGGTCGTGCGCCGTCACCTTGACGCCGCGCTCCGAGGCCAGGTGCTCGCCCAGGAGCCGGTGTTCCGAGGCGTTGCGACCGTAGATCGTCACCGCGTGCGCGGCCCCTGGGTCGGCGCTCAGCGCACTCGCCAGCACCGACTTCCACCGATTCGTGTCGATGAGGGCATGCCGCGCGTACTTCTTCCCGCGCTTCTGCGCCACCATCCAGCCGTCGCCCAGGCGGTCTCCTCGGCCGCCCTTGCGCTCGTCCATGGTCTTGCCCTTGGCGCCGATGTACACGCCGTGCGACGGCATGACGGCCGCCGAGTGATCGGTCTGCTTGGCCCAGGCGTAGACGGTCGGCGTCGACTCGGCCCAGTTGGCGTCCACCAAGGCGAGATCCACACGAGCTGAGCCGCCCCCCTCGCGTGGCCATTCGCGGCCGACCACGCGCTCGGCGAACCTCTCGAGCCCGGCCCACAACTGCTCCGCCTCGCTCGCCCCCGGCTTCGACGTCGCCAGCGTCCGCCGCATCTGGCGCAGCGTGAAGTAGCGCGTCGCCTGCTCCGGCTCGGTGCCGTAGTCGACGATCCACCCCTTGAGGTTCGACGTCCATGCCATCACGACCCAGAAGAGCGCTCGGCCCTGCACGTCGACGCCGGCGGTGACGAGCGAGGCCTCGTCCGGCACGGTGCCGCGCGGGGACTTGTTGACGCGGCCAGCGATCGCGTCGGCGTCCAGCTGCACCAGGTCGCTGCCGGCGTCGGGGCGGATCGGCTCGTTTTGGTACTCGCTCTCGAAGCTGATCGCGTCGCGCAGCCGGAGGTTGACGGCGTGCTGCAGCGCCGAAAGCTCATTCGCGGCGAACCGCGCGGGCCACGCCACCCGCGCCCCCTTGTCCATGTCGGCGCGGTGGGACCGATAGAACTCCGTCGCCTTGCCGACGTCGCCGCCGCCGCGCTGGGCGTCGCGGTAGATCTGAGCGTACTCGTCCCACAGGTCCTCTCGTGTGGGCCACGCGTACACCAGCTTCGTCCGCTCCCCTTGCCACTCCGGGTGTTTGTCGCGGTCGAGCACGCGGTCGGCCATGTCGTCTGGCGCGATGACCGTGCACGGCATGAGCGCGGAGATGGTGGTCCCCGGCCCGGCCAGGCCGAGGACAGCTCCGCAGACGATCCGCTCGCGGTGGGCGCACTGCGACGGCGACCATGCCGACTCCTCGGTCTGCGGGTCGTCGACGATGACCAGGTCCGGCCGGATGACCTTGCCGTCCACGAGCTTGTGCTTCATGCCGCGGATGCGGCCGGTCAGTCCTGCGACCTCGAGCACGGAGCCACTGGCTGGCGATCCGGGGATCGTCGGGAGCACCACCTTGGTTTTGGTCCAGGAGATGAGCGTCGGCTTGCCTCGAAAGAGCTGGCCCCGCGCCCGTTGGTGGATGCCCTCCAACGCCTGGATGGGCGCGAGGACCTCCGGGAAGTCGCCCAGCAGCTGCTCGTTGTGCTCGAGGTCTGAGGTGATGGACTCGAGCATGCCGCAGGCGTGGGCCTGGTCGGCGCCGACCAGGACGACGTACCGCCGGTGGCCGCACACGAGTGCCCACTCCGCGGCGGCCTCGCACATGGTGCTCTTGCCGCTGCCGCGCGGCATGGCGATGGCGAACTGCCCACCGCGGAGGACGACGTCCTCGATCTTGGCGATGACGCGGAGATGGTCGTCGGACCAGGCGAGCCGGAAGCTCTCGGGGTGATACACCTCGCAGAACGTGCGGAAGTCGGTCCTCGCGGCGGCGCGGCGTGCCGCGTCGACGACTGCCGGCAGGTCGCCGATGTCGCGGCCCTCGCGTGACACGCGTTCGGAGCGTTCGCGCGACCGCTCTTTCTGGGCTTGATAGTCAGCGCTCGCCACGACTCGTAGGGCCCACCACCCGGGCCGCGACCGAGCCGCCGGCGACGTCCGGAGATTGCTCCGCGATGTCGATCGACTGGCCGTCCTCGACGAGCCAGGCGTGCACCAGGACGGCGAGCTCCTGACGGATAGAGAGGCCGCGAGCGAGACACCGGTTCAGCATGGACTCCAGGAGCTCTTCGTACTCCGATCGCTCACCACGAGGCTTGTAGTTGCGCGTGCGGGCCATCGTGAGAAAAGAAAGTCTGTGTGTGTCTGCTGCATTTCCGTCGGGTATGACGTCCTCGGATCCTTCAGGAGGGACCCGTTGATTCAAGGGGAGCGGCCGTTCCCTTTAGTTTGGGGCGTGTGAGGGTACTTGGTCACGCCGATCCGAGCACCATTCCCGCGGCGATTCCCGCAGCGAACCCCGCGTCGAATGACTCAGAGCCCGCTGATTGGCCGAGGGCGACGACATCTCCGTCTCCCCACGGCCCATAGAGAGCGTCATCGAACTCGCGGAAGTCAGCGAGCGTCTCCCCAAGCCCCACGTCGATGGTCGACGCGCTGCTCGCGTTCGCCTGGATGAAGTACGCCGAGCCATCCGCCGGCCGCAGGTTGTCCCCTGTGCCGAAAGCAAACGACGAGCCCGTCACGACCCCCGCCAACGTGCCTCCGCCCGGAATCGTGGTGCCGAGCAGCGACCCGCCCGACCCGAGCCCGACGAACAGGTCCATGCGGTTTGCCGTTCCGCCGCCGCCGATCACCGTCACGGTCGCGCCTGCTTCGATCGTCGTGCCGCTCGGCAGCGCGGAAGTGACACCGTTGCTCTGGACGCCCCCGATCAGGATGAGGCTGCGGTTCGTCGCATTGGTCCCGCCCGTTTTGCTGACGGTGGTGTCGATGACCTTGACGGTCACGTCGATCGCACCGTTTACGCCGATCAACGTCGTCGTGTTGGCGTTGGGCACCTGGAAAGCCGAATTGATGAGCCAGAGCCGCGAGTTGTCCTCGCTCATCCGGAACACTGCGCCCGTGCCCGTGATGGCCACATTGAACGCGCACAGGCTGAACATGACGCCCGTGCCGATGGCGATCGCGGAGTTGCCCGAGCCCGGATTGATGACCGAGCCGTGCGCGGCCGTGTTGCGGAACAGAACGCCGGGGTTGCTGCCGATCCGGTCCACACGCGAGAACAAGAACCGACCGGCGAACGCATCGGGGTCTTCGACGGTGATGGCCGGCGCCGCACGGGACACGTCCATCGCCAGGCGATTGAGGACGCGCGGGTCGCCGAGAAAGTTGGCGACGAGCGCGAAGTTGGTCCCCGCGTGCGGAGCGATGACCACGCCGCTGTGCCAGAGCGTGTTGTCCGTCACGGCGTGCCCGTCGATGTCGGTGACGCCGGTCATGCCCCAGAGGCGACCGTTCAGGTACACCGTGTCGCCGACGGACTGGCCGCCGCCCGATGCCGCGGTGACCATGATGCCGCCTTCGTCGCCGCAGCCGTGGGCGGCCACGTCGTTGATGGCGGCGAGGAAACCGGTGCCGTTGATGACGGCGAACGTCTCCTCGCTGCCGCCGTTGGCGTAGGTGACGACCTCGGTGATGAGGGTGGAGCTTGCGGCCCCGGCGCCGACTTCGACGACGCGAGCCCCGCGCCGCGTGTTGGGATCGCCCACCACCCCGCGCGGCACGTGCATGATGTGGGGGGGCTGGATGGTCTGGGCGGCGGGAGCGGTGTTGCCGTCAAACGGCAGCCCGATGTGCGCCAGGTTGGACGCCGTCCAGTTGACGGCGAGATGCACCTCGTGCGTGTCGCCCGGCCTCGTCCCATCCGGGAGGCGCATGTAGAGCGTGGCCAGGCGGGTGCCCGGCGTCGTGGTCAAGTCCCAGGACACAAACCATCGGCCGGTGCTGACCGAAGACGAAGCGGCCTCGATCGTCGCCACGTGCGCCGCGATGGTTCCGGCGCTTGGGTTGATGGGGTTGCCCGTTCGAGGGTGGCGGCCAAGCGGCACAAGCAGCCAGGGAGCGGCCCCGCTGGGCTGCTGGGTCTTGCTGGGCTTGACCACCGCGGGCGGCCCCAGAACGCCGTACTTCGGGACCGCGCCGAGGTTGAGCTGCTGCACGTCCCACTCGGTTCCCTCGCCCGCCGTGCCGGCGGTGCCCGGGGCAGTCGCCGTCGACGCGGGATGCAGCGCGGCAAGCTCGGCAAACAGAGCCGTCACGTCGGCCGTGTAGACGCTCGTCCCGGCGATCGGCGTCGCCGACCATGCGACGCCGCTGCCCGCCCCCGCGACCTGCGCGTAGAACCCAGCCCGCCAAGGAGCCTTCGTCCCATCGACCGAACGCCAGTGACCGACGTAGGTGACGGCCCCCGCCGCATAGGACAGCCCGTCGCCGCTGAGCCCGGCGTGGTGCTCGCCGGCGATGAGCACGAGCGTCTGGTTGCCGATGGGGCCGGCGGCGTCGAGCCGGTTGAACGGGCTCGCCGCGGTGCCGTTGCCATTCGCCGGAGCGTCGAGGTCGATGTGCACCCGAGTCGGCCAGGCCAACGCCTGCACGAGCGTGGGGGGCGTAGGAACCGCCGTCAGACCGCCCGCCGCCATGCGGACGCTCTCGGCCGCGATGGCGGCGAACGGGTCTACGAAGAAGCTCGGGGGGGGGACGGGCATCTGCTCCTCCAGTCGGCTACGGAATCAGCCCTTGTTGCTTGCACCACCGCCATAGTCCCACCACGTGCGCCCCGTGGATGATCTCTTCGGGCGACTTCCGCGCGAGGAACCTCTGCCAGAAGGGAGACTGGGCCGCGACGAACTCCGGGATCCGCGACGCGAGATCAGGGCACTGCCTCAGCTCGGCCTGGTAGTCAGGCTCCACCTCTGCCGGCGGACGCGCCTCAGCCGATCGTGGGGCCTCTGGCGGGGCCTGGGCGGCTCGCTCCTCCCGGCGCCGGCGGGCTTCGGCCTCCCGGTACACGCTGGTCATGTCCGGCTGGCGGATCTTGCCCACCAGCCACCCCGCCGGGTTCCGGAGGCCCACCCGCCGCCTGGTGTCATCCAGGGCGACCGAGATGACGTCGACGGTTGTCGTCGACGCCGCGGCGAGCTGGTCGGCGACCTCGGGGTCGATCCAGGGCTTGTCCCTCGGCCACCAGCTCGGAGCACGCTCGAGCATCGCCCGGCAGCGGCTTTCCGCCGGCGTCTTCTGCCTCCCGGAAGAGCCGCCAGCAACAGCACGGCCTTGCCCCCCGCCGATCGGCAGTTGACGCACCGTCCCTGCTGATGCTTGGGCTCTCCTGAACTCAGAAGGAAGAAGGGGCAGCGCCGGCGCTACCCCTCCGGTAGCGCCGGCGCTACCCCTCCCGGTAGCGCCGGCGCTACCCCTCCCGGTAGCGCCGGCGCTACCCACCCCGGTAAACCGGCCGAAGCCGACGGGCAGCCACGCGACGAGGTAATGCGACGAGCACGGCCCGTCCCCCGGCGTGTACGTCAGGAGGCCTGCCCGCGCCAGCCCCTGCGATGCTCTGCGGATGCGGTGCTCGTTGCACCCCAGGGTGGCGCACAGGGCCGCCCTGGTGGTGTCGCAGCACCAGCCGTCGTCGCCCATCCGGCCCCATGCCACGACTGTGAACAGGACTTGTGCCTGGGCAGCCGGGAGGTTGGCGTCGCGGCTGATGTCTGCCGCCTCGCGCAACATGGCGTCCCGCATGGCTATGTGTATTGGGGTGGAACGGTCGATCGAGGGCACCGAACTCAGCCTCCGCGTTGGAGGCCGCGGGCTTGTGCCGCGGCCTGGACTCGATTACCCGTCCGCGCTTGTGGCGGCGGGAGGACCTCGACGACGCGAGCGTCATCGACCCATTCGGGCCGGGCGTCGGTCCGCCCGGCCTCGTGAACCATGACCCGACGCCCCGAACCGTCCACCCGCAACACCAGCGCCGACCGGGCCAGCGGAGCGCCGGCCGCATCAGCGACCAGGACGCGAGACCCGGGGACGACGGCGTGGGGGTGGGCGTGGGGAGGACTCATCCAGGCTCCAGTGCGCGATCGACGGCGGCCATGAGCGTTCGCAGCTGCCGCCCGAGAAACGCCCCGGCGTTGACGCGGCTTTTGAGAGGGAACTTGGCCAACTCGCGCGAGCGGTGCCGCACTGTGTGCGGGGAAATCTCAAGGGCTTCGGCGATCGCCGTCTCGTGCGCGCCCCGCCGCAGCATCACGAAACAGAACACGGCGACCACCAACCAGTGGTCCTTGGGCAAATCGACAACACGGCACACCTCGCCGAGCTGGCGGGCGACGGATTCGACGGGGCGGACTCGGCTGCCGCAGATGGGGCACTTGAGCGTCACGATTGGCTTCCGCTCGCTTTGCGCCTCGCCAGCTCAGCATCGAGCCGCTTGCGAGACACCAGCGTCAGCTCAAACGACTCGCCGAACGCCGAGAACGTCCTCGTCTCGCCAGCGACCTTCGGGCAGAGGTCACGCATGGCCCGAAGCAGGTTGACGTCCATGGACCGGAGGCGATCAGGCCCGGCGGGGCGTCGCGTGGCGTCACTCACGCGGCACCGTCCTTCCCGTGCTTCGCCTCCCACGCCGCGCGGTGCGTCGGCGTCTCTAACTCCGCCACGCGGGCCGCGAGCGCTTTGATTCGCCTCACTACTTCCTCGCCGATCCGCATGTTTGCAGGGAAGTCGTCGTGAGCGTTGATTCCCAGTGCCTCGCACACGACCGCTGTTTCTTCCATCTCGTGCTGAAACATCGCCTCGAGCGCGGCGTTTTCAGACCGCAATCGCTCGATCTCGGCGTCCTTGGCACGCTGCTGACCGATGTACTCGCGAAGGCGAATGTCATCGTCTCTGGGCTGAGGCGGGATCGAGATTCTGGGCCGCTCGCCGTCAGCCCGAAAGAACGCGTTCATAAACCGCCTGAGGGCCCCAAACGCCTCGTCGTGGGTCACAGGGCCAATGTTCGACAGATCACTCACGCGGCACCTCCTGCCGGTGCGCCGCAGCGACCAGGCGTTGCAGCGCCATCGCCGGCGTCGGCTCGCCGTGCTCGAGCGAGAGCACGAGCCCGTCGATCGCCTCAGCGACGGCGCGCGACGGGCACACGGCGACAAGGGCGTAGGTGCCATCCGAGCCGCGGACGCGCACGGTGTGCCAGTCGGCGTGCGCGTCCCACTGGATCTGCACCAGCGGAGGTGTGAGCGTCATTCCACCAACCCCGCGGCCTTCAGCTCGGAAAGGCGACGAGCGTCGGCGGCGTCGATGTCTGCTTGCATCTGGAGAGCGCGGTTGGTGAAGGCGATGTCCGGTGACACCTCAGCAACGTCGCTCAGCTCGACCAGCGACGCCTCGAGAGCCGTCGCAGGCGAGACGTCCGGCGGCGGCTCGGTGCTCGCGGCCTCGATGTTCGCGGCCCGCATCTTGGCCACCAGCTCGTCAACCTCCATCGCCGTGCGGACCTCGATGTCATCAGCGACCTGAAACAGACGCGACCTCAGCTCGTCCATCCTCTCGCGGGCACGCGTGACGAGCTGCGTCTCGCACGCCTGTAGGATGCGGCTGAAATGCACCAGCGAAGTGCCCGGGGGGTCAAGTCGAGGCTCAAGGAAGGCGCACGTGTCGTCGCACACACGCAGCATGGTCCTGCGGACGTTCTCGTGAGCACCAAAGGACGACGCCTCGAGGCCGGCACGGATGCCGGCGATCCGGTCGCGGGCGTCGCCGATCTTGACGCTGTCGTCGCTGGCTCCCTTTGTGCTCATCCGCAGCACTTCCCGCGCGAGCACGCCCATGAACCAGTGCCTGAACGACTCTTCGATCCCATGCTGAACGCACAACTCCAAGTCGGTCATCCGTCACTCCTTGCTGTGTCGATCGGTGAATGCGACGCCGGGCCTGGCCAGAGACCCCGCGCCGCGGGAGAGCAAAGGCTGCGGGCCCTTGTGGGTTTCCGCAGCCGGTTCTCGGGCGAAGCCGCCCGTCGAAGAAGCGCCGCCGGGTCATCGGTTACGCGGCGGCGCGAAGCGGCTACACGCCGCTCCAGAGATCACGTGCTCAACAGCCCAGGCTTCGGGGCCTTCGTCCGATACAGCCACGACAGGCACTGACCAATCTTCGTGTCGTACCCCCAGTCGCCCGGCGCGCCGAAGCAACTGTGAATGAGGTCGATGTCGTCGCAGCGCTCGACAAATCGCGCCGCGACGCGGATGAGCTCGGCCTGGTCCCGCTGGTCCTCCAGGTCGTCCTTCGTCCTCCCCAGCTCCCTGATCGCGGAGGCAAGATTCCGGCGAGTATCGAAACAGACTTCACTCATTGCATGCTCCTGCGGTGCTGGTGCCAATCTCAAAACCCTCCCGCCGCTGGTGGACAGCGGGAGGGCGGTGGAGTGAGAGAGACCCAGGCCGAGGAGACGAGCCCGGGAATCCCACCGCCGCCCACCACGGAGCGGCGGTGAGAGGTGGTCAGGGCGCAGCGACGCCGGGAGTCCGGGCCGCGCGTCCCGCCGGCGTTGCCCCGGCGGCCCGCGGGGCCACTCCATCCGCCTTGCCCTTCGCAGGACGGCCCGGCGCCGAGGAGGCCGCCCGAGCCGACATCAACACACGCACGCCGTCATCCGCCGCCCGCAGCCGCGCCAGCACGCCCGCCTGCACGCTGTCGTCCGTCTCGGCGTACCGCTCGGTCGTCCGCCGGCTCGCGTGCCCAAGGAGCACCTGGGCCCCCTCGAGGCCCGCGTGCCGCCTCGCCAGCGTCGCGACCGTGTGCCGGATCTGGTGCGGGTGCCAGTGCTCGACCCCCGCGCGGACGCACGCCCGCCTGACGGCCTGGTACACCCAGTTCTGCGTCATCGGACGCTCGCCGCCGTGCCGCGGGGAGGGGAACAGCGGTGCGCCCGGCCAGAACGGCCGGAGCAGCCCGGCACCCTCCAGCACGCCCATACACGCCCCGTCCATGAGGATCACGCATCGGCCCCCCTTGGCCTCGGTCTTGTGGTGCGGCGGGATGGCGACGTGGCACCCCGCCTCGTCGTCCCAGACGATGTCACCCTGACGCAGCGCCAACAACTCGCCCACTCGCTTGCCCGTCAGCCGAGCCACGTGAATGACAGCAGCCACAACCGGGGGCAGGTGCGGCATGGTCCGGCTGATCGCCTCGTCGCTCACCGGCTTCACCCGCCCGCTCGCCCGGCCCACCCCGCGGACGTTCAGCAGCCGGCTAATCATGGCCAGGTCGCGGAACACCGGGTCCGCCTCGTCGGGCGTCAGCGCCTCGGGCCCGAGGGTGAGGCCGAACTCGTACGCGTCCTCCACGATGCCGACGACGCGGCGGATGTACGCCTTCGTGGTCTTGGCCCCGATCATCGGGGCCACCAGCTCCGCCAGGTGGGCGTAGCGGACCTCGCCCGCGAGCATGCCGCCGCAGACGCCGACGAACTTGCCCAGGGCGGATCGGACGTTCTTGAGGTTGTTGGTCGGGGTGCCGTCGCGGTGGCGGAACTCGCGGTCCGCGTGGCCCGTGTAGAGCCAAACCAAACGGACAACGGACAGCGGCTCGCGGGTGGCGAGCTGGGGGCTCTGGGTGGTCATGGCTGGGTCTCCTGTCTGCCGGGGCACAAGGTGCCACCGCAGAGGGACCGGGCCAATCGCAGCCGCGGAGAGAAGTTAGTTTGTGACATAGGAAGACCGCACAACCTGTAAGGTTGGTCTTCCCGGACGACGCTCATGGGCGGGGTCCTTGGGTCCGGTTGTCACCGCGGCTTCCGTTCGCCCTCGTCCCGGCCGCGGCGCACGGGGGAGGGAGGCGTCGGGAGCTACCCCGACGTCGAGACACTACAGCAGCGCCCGGGCAAAAGCAAGGCGCGACGCGGCCGAGATTTATGACGGGTCGTCGTGCAGCGAGACGGCCCAGATCCAGTACGCCAGCGCGGTTCGCGCGAGCCCTCGGCCCGTCACGCGCGTCACCTGCCATGTGATCTTCGCTGCATCACGCACACGCTCAGCGGCAGACGGCGCGGGCGGCGACGGGGATGCCGGCGGCAGAACTTCGATCTTCGCCTCGTCGATGATGAACGTCGGCGACGACTCTTCTCGCGGCTTGCGCGAACGTCCGCCGATGCGCGGCGAACGCTCTGCTTGGATGTTGTCTGTCACCTCGCCCGTGATGATGTCGACGCCGGCGAGCAAGGCCCCGCGCTCAAGCCGGATCCACTTCTCGGGCTTCTGCTTCCACTTGCCGAAGAGACTGCGCCAGATGCCGCGCCGTGTGTACTTGTTCATCACGTTGCGCGAGATGGCCTTGCCCGCGGCGATGACGCGGCTCTCTTCGTGGACAGGACGCTCGCGCAGCGACTTGTGCACGGCGTAGATGCGGTGCCACCCTCGCGGCGGCGCCCGGTCCCAGACGAAGACGTAATCCCGGAACTGTGCCGTCAGGCGATTGGCAACGTTGAAGTGCAGTTGTTCGTCGATGAACGCGCAGAGGAACGAGTGCTGTGCGTTGTAGTACCTGGACCAGGACGAGCGCTGGCCGCGGCCAAGGGTGTCCCGTCGCATGAAGCCCACCCCGCCGGGAGTCAGCCGACGTTTCGCGCCCTGTCGGGCCCAAGAGTGGGTCGCCTTCGTCAGGGGATCAGTCCCGACGCAGGGGCTCGCTGGCCGGGCAGTGACCCAGCCGGAATCCCACCCCGCCGGTTAGCAGCCGGCGTTCCCTGCCCTTTCGGGCCGGGGAGTGGGTTGCTGCGCTCGGGCTGGATAGGCCCTTGCGCCTGGGCTTGGATCCGGCCGATGCCCAGAGAGGCCGGCCCACCTGCCCCGCCCGCGACCCAAGGAAAGCGGTCGGAGAGGCCGGGAAGCGGGTGACGCGATTCGAACGCGCGACTTTCACGTTGGCAACGTGACGCTCTACCACTGAGCTACACCCGCGACTTGTCAGGCCGACGATCGGGGCCGGGGCCCCTCGCGTGGCAAGGCGAAACGTAGGGCACGAACCCCGCGGCGTCAATCGTCCCGGCACGATCACCCGCCTTTGCGGACCCGCCGCGGCCGTCCCACCGGCCGTCTTGCCCCGCGCGGCCGGCCGGAGACAACGCCCCGCCCTGCCCAGGGCCGCGACCCGTCCCCTCAGCCCGCCTGGCCCGTCCCGGCGGTGCTGACCCGCGTTGTCGGGCCGCCGGCGGTTTCCAACGCCTCAAGCACGGCGGCGGGCGTGTACGTCTCCAGGGCCCGCGGCTCGGCCTGGCCCGGCCCCGCGACCGCCCACGTCGGGATGCCGACGCGGCCCAGGTCCTTCAGCAGGGCGTTGCCCTCGGCGTTCTTGCCCGTCAGGTCCACCTTCATCATCACCACGTCGGCCCCCTCCAGCCGCGGGCGAACGGGGGGCTGGTTCAGGACGGTGCCCTCCAAGAACTTGCAGTTGATGCACCAGTCGGCCGTGAAGTCCAGGAAGACGGTCTTGCCCTCGGCCAGCGCCCGCTCCAGCAGGGCGGGGCGGTAGTCGTTCCAGATACCGGGGATGAGGGCCATGGAGCCGCCCGAGGCCTCGGCCTGAGCGATGGCGGCCTGCTCGCGCAGGTACTCGTCCCGCTTGCTGGCGGTGTCGCCCACGGCGATCCACGCGGCCCCGAGCGCCAGCGCCGCGCCGAGCAGGCCGAACGTGCCGCGGAGGGCGGGCTTCTTCGTGATCTCCACCGTGCGCCAGACGAGCCAGCCGGCCGCGGCGAGGAGGGAGAGGCACAGGCCGTAGATGTGGAGCGACGCGGCCGTGTAGGGGTGGGTGGCGACGAGGGCGCGGACGCCGGTGCCGAAGAAGAAGAGCCCGAAGCCGATGAGGATGAGCCCCAGCACCTGCTTCACGAGCTCGCTCGCGGGGCCGGTGCGGGGGACGCGCTCGACGAGCTTGGGGTACGCGGAGAGAACGAGGTAGGGCAGGGCCATGCCAACGCCCAGCGAGGCGAAGATGACCATCACCGCGGCCGGCCCCTGCGTGGCGGCCGCGGGCAGCAGGGCGCCGACGACGAAGCCGAAGCAGGGCAGGCCCAGCACGGCCGTCATGACGCCGAAGAGGAACGAGCCGCCGGGCGAGTCGGCCTGCGGGTTCACCATGTAGACGCTCTGCGGCAGGTTGAAGGTGAAGAGGCCCATGAGGCCGAGCGACATGACGACCATCACGACGCCCAGCGGGATGGTGACGAACCAGAAGCCGAAGACGCGGGAGGGATCTGCAAAGCCGGAGAAGATCGCGGCGGGCACGCCCAGCGCCGTCCAGAACGCGACGACGCCCGCCGCCATCGCGAGGCCCAGCACCAGGCCCCGCACGCGGCTCTCGCCCGCGTGGCGCGAGAGCGTCAGCACCTTGATCGGCAGCACCGGCAGCACGCACGGCGTGAGGTTCAGCACCGCCCCGCCCGCGATGCCCGCGAGCGCCAGCAGCAGCAGCCCCAGCGGCCCCGACGCCGAGAACGAGAGGCCGAGCAGCGAGGCCCGGGCCCCGTCGGCGGCGCTGGGCGCGGCCGCCGCGTCGGGCGTCGCGGTCGCCTCAGGCGAGGCGGTGGGCAAGGCGGGTGCGGCTGGGGTGGAAGCGGACGGGACCGCAGCAGGCGGGCTCGGCGCGGGCTGGGCCGCATCAAAGCCGGCGAAGTCTCCGTCGCGGCGCGGGGCGGCCGCCGTGCCCGCGGCGAGCGTCAGGGCCACCTCGCCCGTCAGCTCATCGGGCGGCAGGCAGACCTGGTCGTTGCACGTTTGCAGGCCGACGGTGACGCGGAACGTGCGCTCGCCCGGCGCCGCCCCCGCGTCCACGGTGAAGGGCACGTACGCGGTCGCGCGGCCGGAGTAGGTCAAGGCCTCGGTCGGGGCGTCGGGCCCCAGCGGCGGGACATGGCTGATGTGCGGCTCGGGCCACCGGACGGGTTCAAACCGCACGCCCTCGACCGCCGCGAGGGTGATCTCGGTGCGAATCGCGAAGGCCGCCAGGTCGGCGGGCAGCTCAACGTGGGCCGCGGGCCAACTGTGGTACCCCTCGTCGTGGTCAAGCGTGACGGCCAGCACACCCCGGCCCCCGGGGGCGACCGACGCCGCGTCGGCCTGCACAAACAGGCGAACGGCGGGCTGCGGCTGGGCCACGGCCGAGACGACCGCCAACAGCGTCAGCGTGAGCAACCCGAGCAGGCGGGCGAAGGGCCAGGGCGTGTGCGGCATGGAGGGCTCCGGCGGGGCGGGCCCTGTCGGCCCGTGCGATGTGCGTTCGTGGTGGCCACGGGGCGCGGCGGTCGGCCTGCGTGGGGGAAACGCGCGGGCCCATACCCATTGTTCCATGCTCGGAGAATCGGTGGGCCGCCGGGCGAGCCCCCCGTGGGCCGCGCGGCGGCGTTCGCGCGGGGGGGCCGCCGCTCAAGGGCGGCCCGACCGGCACCCGATAGCACGCCGGAGCGATGCCCTGCGCCGGGCGGCGGTCTGCGTGCCGTCGGCCGAGCCGTGCCGGGGGTCATCGCGCCGGGGACGCCACGACCGCCATGGCCGACGTGCTGGACCAGAGCGAGGTTGACGCACTGCTCGCCGCCGTGGCGGTGGAAGAAGTCGAGCAGGAAGACGTCGCCGACCTGATTTTCACCCGCGACGGACGCGACCCCGACGAGGTCGAGGTCCGCGGCTACGACTTCAAACGCCCGGAACGGGTGAGCAAAGACCAGATGCGGTCGCTGCAGACGCTGCACGAGGCGTTTGCGCGAAACTTCGGGGCCGCGCTCTCCGGATTCTTGCGCACGATCGTGGAGGTCAAGGTCGCGACGTGCGAACAGATGACGTACGGCGAGTTCATCAGCGGCCTACCCAACCCGACCAGCTTCAACCTCATCTCGGCCGACACGCTGGAGGGGCAGATCTGCCTGGAGATCAGCCCGCTGATCATCTACCCGATCATCGACCGACTGCTCGGCGGGAGCAATCAGGACTTGTTTATCCCCCAACGGCCGATGACCATGATCGAGTCTCGGCTTATCAGCAACGTCACGAACCGCGGGCTCGCCGCGCTCTCGGAGGCGTGGGAGGGGATCCGCAAGGTCAAGTTCACGATCACCGCGGCGGAGAGCAACCCGCAGCTGGTGCAGATTGTTCCCCCGAACGAGGTGGTCATCGTCATCGGCCTTGAGCTGAAGATGTCCAACCGGGCCGGCACGCTCAACCTGTGCATCCCCTACAACGTCATCGAGCCGGTGATGGCGGACCTGAGCGCTCAGAGCTGGTTCTCCGCGGCCAAGGCGGCGGCCTCCAAGGCGACGCGGGACAAGGTGGAGCGGACCCTGGGCGGGGCGAAGGTTGAGATCGCGGGCATCCTCGCCGAGACGACGGTGAGCGTCGCCGATCTTGCGCGGCTGGAGGTGGGCGACGTTCTGATGACCGAACGGCCCGCGACCAAGCCCTCGGTGCTGTGCGTGGAGTCGGAGCGGAAGTTCTTTGCCCAGATCGGGCAGCACCGGGGGAAGCGGGCGCTGCGGATCACGCGGGCCATCCGGCTGGACGACCGGTTCTGATCCGGGTCTGATCCGGAACCGGCCTGGGCCTTGACCGGGGGTCGGGGCGGGTTGGGGGTCGGGTGGGGTTCTGGCGGCGGGCGTGGTCCGTTTTTTTCTGGGCAGCTCAAACGGACGCGAGCGGGGGTGCGGAGCGGCCGATGCCGGGGGGGACGCGGCGCGCATGGGCGTCGCGATCCCCTGGGAGGTTCGCCGAGATGCGCATGCCGACGATGCCTGTGTTGCTGTCCGCCGTGAGTGTTGTGTCCGCCCTGGCCGGCGTGGCCTCGGCCCGCCCGACGGGCGTGAGCCCGGACGCCCAGATGCTCGACCGTCTGATCGAGCGTTCGCGGGCCCGGTTCGAGAAGCTCGACGCCGACGGCGACGGGCGGCTGAGCGTGACCGAGCTGCCCCGGGGCGACTACGCCCCCCGGCTCGACCTGAACAACGACGGGTTCATCGTGTTCGATGAGATGGTGGGGGCGCTGCGCACGCCGCTGAACCTCCGCCCGCCCGCGAACCCGACGCCCGTGACGCCCGAGCGCGTGGCGTACCGCGAGGTGCCCGGCGTGAACCCGGCGGAGACGAGCGTCGAGATCTTCTCCCGCGGCAACGGCACGCCGCGGCCCGTGGTGCTGTACGTCGCCGGGCCCTTCCAGGCCACCAACTCGGCCACCAACTCGGCCAACAACACCGCGGGCAACACGACCACCAACACGGCGGGCTTTGACGGCCAGAACCTGCGGGCGCCGTTCTTCCTGCGGCAGGGCTTCACGTTCGTGAACGCGAGCTATCGCGGCACGGGCGACAACGGCTTTGCCGGGCAGGTGGAGGACGTGGCCGCTGCGGTGTCGTGGGTGCATCAGAACATCGGCCGCTTCGGCGGCGACGCGGGGACGATCTTCCTCGTCGGGCACGGCGTCGGGGCGCAGATCGCGGCCCTCGTCGCGACCGACGCGTCGCGCCTCGCGGCGTTCAACGCCTCGCCCTCGATCATCGACGGCGTGGTGCTCCTGGAGACGCCCGGCTTTGACCTGACCACGGGCTTTGACGGCTCGCCCAACGCGGCCTCGCTCGCGGCCGCCTTCGGCCAGAACAACGAGACCCGCCGCGCGTTCTCGCCGGCCACCTTTGTCGCTGCCGGCGCGACGCTGCCGCCCTTCCTGGTCTTCCAGACGCCCGCCGACCCGTGGGCGTTTGAGCAGTCGGCGGCGTTTGTCGAGCGGCTCAACACCACCGGCGCGGCCGCCCTGCGCGTGGCGGCGTCGAACCGCGACGCGACGACCATCAACACCTGGTTCGGCCGGCCCGACGACCGCTGCACCGTCGCGACGCTGACGTTCTTCAACAACCCGACCAACGTCGCGGGCATCACGCCCGGGCCGGTGGACGGCGCGACGACCGAGGAGAACGCCCGCCTGCGGTTCCAGCAGCTCTTCGCGCGGCTCGACACGAACCGCGACGGCACGCTGAGCCAAACCGAAGTGGCGGCCTATCAGGGCCTGGGCCAGCGGTTCGCGTCGTTCGACACCGACGGCGACGGGCTGCTCACGCTGAACGAGGCGTCGGCGGTGACCGAGCCGGGCCGGTTCGTGAACGCCCCGACCGAGTAAGCGACGGGCGCGTCGAACATGTTGACGTGAAGGGGCGTGCCGCGGGGCACGCCCTTTTTCATGGGCACGCGCGGCGGCACGCACGGCGGCGCAGGCGGCGGTGTGGGGCGTGGAACGCTCGCGCGCTATTCGCCGGCCGTCACATCGAGCACGGACGATTCGGCGGTCGGCACGCCGATGCGGACGACGGGGGTGCGGGCGGAGACGCCCGCCTCGTTGAAGGCCTCGATCTGGAAGTGGTGGGGCTGGTCGGCGTCGAGCGCGCGGAAGTAGTACTCGCTGGCGTTGGTGACGGTGACGGCGGTGTAGAGCTTGTCCGCGTCGATGCCCGCGCGGATGACGTAGCCCGTGGCGTTCGCGTCGCGGGGCCACTTGAGCCAGGCGTTGCGCGGCTCCGACGCGCCGCGCAGCACGCGGAAGCCGGCGACGGGCCGCGGCGGCGCGATCGTCGGCGCGACGCCGAAGGCCCGCAGGCCGCTGAGGGCGAAGGTGCCCGTCGGCACCTCGACGTTTCGCAGGCGGATGAAGCGGGAGCTGAGCGGGGGCTCGAAGACGACAAGGTCGTGCGGCGTGTCGGCCTCTGAGGCGGACTTGTCGGCGGCGACGGTCCATGAATCGCCGTCGGCCGAGGCCTCGAGCACGTAGCGGTGCCGGCGGCCCCGCGGGTTGCCGCGGATGTCGGCGTTCTGGTCAGCGTAGTTGATCTGCACGGCGTGCAGGGTGCAGGGCGAGCCGAGGTCGGACGCGATCCACTCGCCGGCGTTGGCGGTGGCGGCGCTCCAGTGCGTGCGGATGTCCTCGTCCACGGCGAGATTGGGCGTGAGGGCGCCGAGGGAAGAGGAGGCGGTGACGGGCTTGGCGTGGTTCAGCAGCATCCAGCCGGTGGCGGCGCCGTCGCGGGTGTCGAAGGGGTGCGCGGGGGCGTGCATGGGGAAGTCGCCGTAAGCGGTGTTGCAGAACATGACGCCGTCGGCGTCGAACCCGGCGGGCCAGAGGCCGATGCGGCGTTCGAAGTTGTTTTTCACGGAGAGGGCGAGGGTGCCGACGTGCCACCAGTTGCCGTAGCGGTCCTGGAACGTGGAGCCGTGCCCGGCGCCGCGGGCGAAGCCGCCGAGCTTGGAGGCGAAGGGGTTGTGGCGCTGGTTGGTGAAGGGGCCGAGGGGGCTGTCGGCGACGGCGACGCCGTCGGCGTAGCCGCTGAACTCGGTGCCGGGGGCGCCGTACTGGAGGTAGTAGCGTCCGTTGAACTTGTTCATCCACGCGCCCTCGATGAAGGGGTCGAGGAAGGTGTTGTCGTGGTGCTCGCCGAAGCGGTGCCAGCCGTGGCGCGCGGGGTCGAGGCGGAGGAGCTCGGTCTGCTCGCCCTTGGGGGCGAAGGTTTCGGGGTTGAGCTCGAGGCCGAAGATGGGCTTGGTGTTGCTGGAGCCGTGGTAGAGGTAGAGCCGGCCGTCGTCGTCGCGGAAGAAGCCGGGGTCCCAGGCGGGCGTGCCGAAGGGGTCCTTGGCCTCTACCCAGGTGTCGGTGCGTGGATCGGCGCTCTTCCAGAGCGTGAAGTCGGTGGTGTACGTGGAGCCGATGAGGTAGAGCTCGCCGTTCATCACCCAGGCGGCGGGGGCGCAGAGCTCGTCCTTGGTGTCGTGCCGGTCTTTGAGAAAGAGCCGGGGCACGAAGGTCCAGTCGATGAGGTCCTCGCTCCACCAGTAGCCCCACTGGTTGGTGGCGAAGAGGTAGTAGGTGCCCTTGAAGAGGACGATGACGGGGTCAGCCGTGGCGCGGTGGGCCTCGCGGTCGTCGAAGGGCGTATAGCCGTAGCTGATGTTCAGCGGGTTGCAGAAGACGCGGGGCGAGCGGGCCTGTGCGGCGGCGGTCCTGCAGACCGCGCCGAGCAGCGCGAGGGCCGCGAGCGGGGCGGCGAGGCTTGGCGCGGCAAGGCGTGGGGCGGCGGGCATGGCGCGGTCTCCGGGGGGCATCGGTGCAGGGGCCTATGCAGACTACCCGGCGGCCCGCTTCACGGGCGCCCGACGGCCGCGCCGCCTACACCACGCGCCGCATCACCCAGCCGCAGAGCGAGTCGGTGAGCGTCACGACGACGACGATGATGATGACCATCGTCGTGACCTCGCGGAACTGGAAGGCGTCGAACTTGTCCATCAGCAACTGGCCGATGCCGCCCGCGCCGACCACGCCCAGCACCGTCGCCCCGCGGATGTTGCTCTCGAACCGCAGCAGCCCCTGGCTCGCGATCTGCGGGAGGAGCTGCGGGATGACCGCCCACGCGATGACCTGCGTGGGCGCGGCCCCGGTCGAGAGAACGCCCTCCACGGGCCGCGGGTCCATCGCGTCCAAGGCGTCGGCCAGCACCTTGCCCAGCACGCCGAAGGTGTGCACCGCGAGCGCGATCACCCCCGGCAGCGGGCCCAGGCCCAGCACCGCGACGAAGATCATCGCGAGCACGATCTCATTCAGCCCGCGGCACAGGTCGAAGAGCCTGCGCATGCACCACCGCGAGGCGTGCCGAAGGCCGCGGTCGCCGACGCCGTCGCCCGGCAGCAGGAGCCGCAGCGAGCGGTCCGAGGCGAGCAGCGCCGCCGGCAGCGACGCGAACAGCGCCAGCAGCGTGCCCCAGATGGAAATCGCGACCGTCTCGAGCAGCTCGCCCGTGTAGCCCTCGCCGGCGATGGCGCTTACCACCCATCGCGTCGCGCGGCGCACGCCGTCCGGCTGCCGATCCGCCCACGCCACGGCCCACGACAGCGGGGCCTTCACATGCGACAGCGACGCCGGGTCGCCGAACACGGCCCGAGGGTCCGTCTCGGGCGGGAAGTAGCCCCCCTGCCGCCCGCCCGCGAGGCCTTGCTGGTCCAGCATCGTGTCGACCGCGGCCCGGACCTTCTCGGGGCCCATCGCCTCCATCCGCCGCCGGGCCTCCGCTCCCGCCCGCTCGAGCAGTTGCAGGCTTGACGGCGCCGCCTCGCCCGCGGCGGCCGGCTGCGCTTCGATCTCCCGCGCCGCCTCGGCCTGCACGCGCTGGCGGAACTGCCGCTCGGCCTCGGCCCGCCGCGCGTCGAGGTTCTCCGCGCTCACCGGCTTGCCGAAGAGGTACTCGCCCGCACGCTCACGGTTCTCCCACAGCGCCCCGGCCCCGGACAGCCCCGACGCCGACCACGCCCACGCCAGCACCACCACCAACGCCGCCACGCCGAGCGCCCGGGCCGGCGCGCGGAGCCACCGCGCGCCGTTCCCCCGCGGCGCTGCGTTCACGGGCTGCACGTCGGCCGGCCCCGTCGTCGATGGCGTGCCCTCGCCCGCCACGGCTACTCCACCTCCAGCGCGCGGATGATGTCGTACGCCTCGTCCGTCACCGGCTCATACCCGCCGTTCTGGAAGCGCACCTGCATGGCGGGGTCTTTGCCGAGCTCGATCAGGGCGTCCATCGCCGCCGTTTTCAACGACGCGGGCAGCGTCCGGCGGCCGACGATCGGCGAGCCGGGGATGAGGTCGGACGTGTGCACGATGCGCACCTGCTCGGCCCGCACCGCGCCCTTCTGCAGCAGCTTGCCGTAGTCGAGGTCGTTCGTCGCCGCGAGCTCCAGCTCGCCCGCCGCGACGCGCAGGATCGACGTGCCGTGCGACCCGCTGAACCGCACCTCGCGGAAGACCGCCTCCGCCGGCTCGCCGAACACGTCGTTGATGATGACGGCCGGCACGACGTACCCCGATGTGGAGTTCGGGTCCGTGAAGGCAAACCCGCGGCCGCGGGCCTGCTCCAGCGTCGTGATGTCCGACGCCTCCGGCGCGATGAAGATGCAGCGGTAGCCCGGCTGCCCCTCGAGGTTCAGCTCGACCAGCAGGGCCTCGGCGTCGGCCCGCTTCGCCGCCTCGATGTAGCTTTTGGGCCCGAGCCACGCGAAGTCCACCTGCCCGTTGCCCATCGCCGTCACGACGCCCTGGTACGTGGACGTGGAGATGAGCTCCACCGGCATGCCGAGCCGCGCGGCGAGGTGATCGCGCAGCGGCGCAAACCGCTCCCGTGTGTCGGCCCCGCCCTCGGTGGGCGCGAGGCCGAACCGGAGCACGGGGGGCCAGCCGGTGCGATCGAGGGCCGCCGATATCGCGGGCGTTGCCGGCGTCGCGGCCGTCGTCGCATCGGCCGGGCCCGCCGTCGCGCCGTCGGCCGCACCGGTCGGCGCGACGCCCGATGTCGCGGCCGACGCCGGCGCCCCCGTCTCAGCGTTCGACGCCGCGTTCGACGAGCCGCCGGGCCCGCACCCCGCGAGCGCCAGCCCGGCGAGTGCCAGCCATGCGAGCGTCATCGCCGCCCCCAAGGCCGCCCTCCACGCCGCGCGGCGCGGTCGCGTGTCGCTTGGTCCATCTGCGTTTCGGCGGCGACCGCGTTGCGCGGCGTGCGATCTGATCATCTCGGCTCTCCTCACTCGTACTCGGCGCCCGGTGTGTCAGGCCGTGGCGGCGTGCGGGCCGTACAGCGTGCGTTCGACGCCCGCGTCGATCTCTCCCGGCGGGCCCTCAAAGACCACCCGGCCCGCCCGCATGCCCACGACGCGCGAGGCGTACCGCCGCGCGACCTCCGGCTGGTGCAGGTTCGCGACCACCGCGATGCCGCGCTCCGCCCGAATCTTGCTGAGCAGGTCCATCACGCCGTCCGCCGAGGCGGGGTCAAGGCTCGCGATCGGCTCGTCGGCCAGCACCACCTCGGGCTCCTGCGCCAGCAGCCGGGCGATCGCCACCCGCTGCTGCTGCCCGCCCGAGAGCGCGTCGGCCCGTTCGCGTGCCTTGTGGGCCAGGCCCACCGACGCGAGCGCGTCCATCGCCGCCCGCCGCGCCGCCCGCCCCGCGACGCCCACGTGCGACCCCGCGAACGCCAGCGGCGACCGCGCGAACCGCAGCCGGCCCGCCAGCACGTTCTCCAGCACGCTGAGGCGGCCGACCAGGTTGAACTGCTGGAACACCATCCCCGCGCCCTGCCGCAGCCGCCGCAGACCGGCGCCGCGGGCCCGGGTCACGTCGCGCCCGTGAAAGAGCACGCGGCCCGCCGTCGGCACCGCCAGGCGGTTCAGGCAGCGCAGCAGCGTGGACTTGCCCGCGCCGCTTGGGCCCAGCACCACGATGAAGTCCCCCCGGCGCACCGCGAGCGAGACCCCGTCAAGCGCCACCACGCCCCGGCCGTACACCTTGCGCAGGTCTTCCGCCGCGAGCACGACCGCGGCCCCGGTCGCCGTCCCGAGGGGCGACGCGGCGCCGGGGAAGGCCGATGGACCTCCCGGGCCGCTGGGGGCGGCCTCGGCGTCTCGATGAGCATTCACAGTCGCCGAGTGCATCCAAGGCCCCGTTCGCTCGATGGATCCCCGGCGGGCGAGGTGGACCCAGGATCCACCGGCTCTCACCCGCCGAGACCGGCCGCCGTCGTGTCGTCCGCCCCGCCCAATGGCCCGAAGAAGCCGGACGATACCGACTCGGCCCGCCCGCGCCGGCCGGGCGCCATCCGCAGGACGGCCCGGGCCACCGGCGGAGAAACAACGTACGGGAGAGTTGACCTACAGTCAACCTTCGTCAATAATGCCCCATCGCGGCGACGCCCGCGCCGACCCGAGCGATTCCCGGCACGACGCCGCGGCAAACGGAACCCTGACCATGCCCATCGATCTCGTCGTCTTCGACATGGCCGGCACCACCGTCAACGACACCGACAACGCGGTCGCGCGTGCGGTGTGCGCGGCCCTGCGGACGGCGGGCGTCGCGGTGTCGGAGGCGCACGTCGATCCGGTCATGGGCATGGCCAAGCCGCTGGCGATCCGCGAGCTGCTCACCGAGGCCCGGGGCGTGGCCCCCTCGGCCGACGAGGTGCAGCGCGTCCACGCCGAGTTCCAGCGGCAGATGGTCGCCCACTACGCCACCGCGCCGGGCGTCGAAGAAATCCCCGGCACCACCGCGCTCTTCGCCGAGCTGCGCCGCCGCGGTGTGCGCGTCGCGCTCGACACGGGCTTTGACCGCACCATCGCCGACGCGATCATCCGCCGCCTCGGCTGGCACACCGGGGCGATCCACGACTCGGTGACCAGCGACGAGGTGCCCGCCGGCCGCCCCGCGCCCGACATGATCCACGTCCTGATGCACCGCGCGGGCGTGACCAACCCCGCCCGCGTCGCCAAGGTGGGCGACAGCGTGAGCGACGTGGAGCAGGGGCTGAACGCCCGCTGCGGCCTCGTGGTCGCGGTCCTGGGCCGGCGCACCGCGCCCGTGCTCCAGCAGTACCCGGGCGTGCAGGCCGTGGCCTCGGTCGCCGAGCTGCTCGCCCTGATCGAGGCCCACGACAGCGCCGAGGCGGAGGCCGCCGCGTGACACCCGGCCCCGTCGCCGCCGCAGCGCCCACGGGCGTCGGCCGCGACGCCGCGCCTCCTCCGCCCACGCTCTCGCCCGCCGCGCAGTCCGACATGGCCCGGGCCCTGGACGACGCCGGCACCGCCACCGGCCCCGAGGTCTTCTGGTCGCTCGATGATCTTCGGGCCTCGCTCGCCTCGCTCAAGATCCGCCGCCCGCTGGTCGTGCTGTCCCGTGAGGCGCTCGCCGCCTCGGGCCTGGCGCTCGCGGCCCGGGCGCCGTTCGCGGGTGTCGACGCGCTGGAGTTCTTCGAGTTTTCGCCCAACCCCAAGGCCGAAGAAGCCGCCCACGCCGCGCGCCTCGCCGCCCAGCACGGGGCCGACGGCGTCGTCGCCATCGGCGGCGGGTCCTGCGCCGATGTCGCCAAGGTCGCCGCGCTCGCCGCCCGCACCCCGGGCCTCATCGACGCCCTCGCCCGCGGCGAGCGGCCCGGCGACGCCGACCCCCTGCCCCTCATCGTCGCGCCCACCACCAGCGGCACCGGCAGCGAGGCGACGCACTTCGCCGCCATCTACGTCGGCGCGCGCAAGGTCTCCGTCGCCCACCCACGCCTCCGCCCCGTCGTCGCGATCCTCGATGCCCGCCTGCACATCGCCATGCCGCGGGCGCTCGCTGCCGTCACGGGCCTGGACGCGCTGGGCCAGGCGCTGGAGTCCATGTGGGCCGTCGGCTCCACCGACGACTCCTTCCGCCTCGCGACGCTCGCCGCCCGGCTCATCGCGCCGAGCCTCGTCCGCAGCGTCCGCACCGCCCACCCCGACGACCGTGCCCGCATGATGCTGGGCGCCCACCTCGCCGGCCGCGCCATCAACATCAGCAAGACCACCGCCGCCCACGCGCTGTCCTACCAGTTCACGCAGCGCTTCGGCCTGCCGCACGGCCACGCCGTCGCCCTCACGCTGGGCCATCTCGCCCGCGCCAACGCCGACGTCACCCCGAGCGATTGCAACGACCCGCGCGGCGTGGACCACGTCCGCTCCCGCGTCCACCACGCCGCGGCGTGCCTTTCCGCGGCACCCGCCGACATGCCCGCCGTGGTGCGGCAGCTCCTCGCCGACCTGGGCCTGCCCGCCACGCTGGGCGAAGCCGGCGTGCCCGCCGGGGCGCTCAGCGCTCTGGCCGCCGATGCCGACCCGGTCCGCTTCGGCAACAACCCGCGCCGCCTGACTCCCGCGCAGACGGCCGACCTGCTCCGCGAGGCGATCTAGCCCGCGGCCTCAGTCGTCTTCCGCCTCTGGCGGCCTCGCCTCGCCCGCGCCGCGCCCGCCGTTCTCAAGCCGGCTCCCCTCGCTCTCCGAGTTTGCGCCGAAGTACACCACAAGCACCTGTGCGGGTGTCTCGCCTGTGCACACCAGCCGGTGGGCGTTCTCGCCATCGAAGTACGCGCTGTCCCCCGCCTCCATCTCGAAACGCTGGTCGGCATACTCCAGCCTCGCCGCCCCGCTCAACACGAGCAAAAACTCCTCGCCCGGGTGGCTCAGAGGCGGCCGCTGGTCCGTCGGCGGAACCGTCAGCACAAACGGGTCCATCTTCCGCGCCGGCCGCCCGGACGCCAGCGACTCGTACGTCAGCCGCGACGCGATTTCCTCGTCGCGCTGGATCACCTCACGCTGCGTCTTGCGCGTCACCACGATCGGAGGCCGCCGGTCGATCCCCTCGAACAGCTCCGCCAATGTGACGCCGAGCGCCCCCGCAATGCTCGACAACGCGGGCAACGAGGGTGTAACCCGGAAGTTCTCCACCTTGCTCAACCACCCACGTGTTAAACCAGCGTGAGACGCTACCTCTTCAAGGGTGAGGCCTCGCTCCGTCCGGAGCCGCTTCAAACGCACAGCGAGTTCCACCAGGTTCATGGCGAATCGTTCGCTACCAGTGCGGTACGCGGAGCCACCGAGCACCAAAAACCTGAACTGTTTCTTATCGCGAAACTCTGCGGCAAAATCCGTCGAGTCCCGCCACTGACTGTATCCTCTTGATCAACAGCCCGGGGCCACGTCTCGCCGCGGTCGCCGCGTCTGCCGCCAACCAACCCCGCCGGGGCCGGTGAAAGCCCTCATCGCCGAGGTCCAGCATGCTTCACCACGTCACCCACCTCACCCACGCCGCCCGCCGTCGCCGGGGCCTCCCCCGCGCCCTGCCGGCGTGCCTCGTCGCCGCCGCGGCCCTCGCGGCCGCCCAAGCCGCCACCACCGCGCACGCCGCAGCGTCCCCGCCGGCCCCCGCCCAGACCGGGCGGCCGGCCCCCGCCG
>CAZCBN010000011.1:0-42426 GCA_964496975.1 uncultured Phycisphaeraceae bacterium | reverse complement strand
GTTCCGGGACGCGGTGGCGGGGGAGTAGGGCGGGGCTGGGCTGGGCTGGACTAGGCCGGGCTGGACTAGGCACGGCGGGGCGGCGGGCGGGACGGCGGGAATTATTGAGAATGAATTCGCATTCACCTTGAACCGGCCCCGGGCGGGCCCGTATCGTGTCCCGGGCCGGCGAGGCTTGCATTGGCCCGGCTGCGGGTTCTGGCGGCGGGGGCTTTGTGGGGAGCGGCCCGGGGGCGAAGCGATGCGGCGGGCGTTTACGCTGATCGAACTGCTGGTCGTCATCGCGATTGTCGCGCTGCTGATCGGCATCCTGCTGCCGGCCCTTGGGCAGGCGCGGCAGGCGGCGCGGGTGACGGCCGATCTGAGCAACCTTCGGCAGTTGGGCACGGCGCAGCAGGTGTACGCCGACGACTTCGGCGGCACGCTGGTGGCGGCGGCGCTGCCGCACGGGCAGGGCGTGGACGTGGGGCGGTACGGGCTTTCGTTCGTGCACTCGCTGCGGTCGTACTACGGCGCGGACGAGGTGCTGCGGAGCCCGCTCGACTTCAGCGCGGCGTGGTCGGTGTCGGACGGGGGCGAGGACGCGGGCGTGCCGCTGCGGGAGTTTGAGGCGTTCTTTGAGCAGGTGCTGCGCGACCAGCCGGGGTTCGTGGCCCGCTTGACGGACCGCGATCTGTCGAACAACCCGACGCTGCCGCGGTCGCCCGCGGTGGGTCGGTGGACGAGCTACGGGCTCAACAACATCGTGGCGTGGTACCCGTACGCGGGGAGCATCGTGGACCCGGTGACGCGGACGGCCGCGGACGCGGGGATCTCGGTGCCGCTGGGGACGGGCTTGTTGCACGCGATGCCGAGGCCGACGGAGACGGCGCAGTTCTTGCTGATGCCGCGGGAAGACCGCGGGGGCGAGGGGTACTGGAAGTCGGACCACATCCACGCGGAGGATTGGTTCGACCTGCCGGAGTTCTTTGAGCTGGCGCCGTTTGCCGCGGAGCAGGCGGACATTGCGGCGTACGACGGCGGTCGGGCGGGCGAGGTGTCGGACTCGTCGCGGTCGGGGTATGTGTTTCTGGATGGGCACGCGGCGACGGTGGCGTTCGGCGGCATCTACGAGGACGTGCGGCGGAACCGGCTGCACTTTGCGGCGGACCCGCCGCGGACGCGGTGAGGGGCGGGAGCGGGCGCGGGCCCGACGTCGGTGCGTGGGGTTTGGGACGAGCTTTGGACGAGGGCGTTTCTCGAGCGGGCTTTTCTTGAGCGAGCCCTTCTTGATCGAGCCCTTCTTGACCGAGCGCGGCGTGAGGCTGCGCGGGAGCACATGAGAATGCGTATGCAACAGCAAATGGGCGCGGCGGGTGGGGCTTCTGGTCGTGCGGTTGGTCGTGCGGTTGGTCGTGCGGTTGGCGCGCGGGCCGGCCTTGGCGGCGTGCGGCACGCGGCGGCGGGGGTGGCCTTGCTGGCGGGCGGCGCGGCGATGGGGCAGTCGCTGCACACGGCGGACATGATCCTGCGCATCGGGCCCACGCAGCAGCTCGAGACGGGCGTCTTCGAGAACGGCGCGGTGGCGTTTGTGCGACGGGTGATCCCGGCGCAGCTCGGGATCGAGGGCTTTCGCAACTTCACGAACGACCCGGGTTGGGACAGCCCGTCGGGGACGTTTTTGCCGGGCACGGGAGTCGGCTACACGATCCTCGGCTCGCTGAAGGAGTGGAACGGGACGGACTTCACCGGCACCAGCGACGAGCGGCTCGTGCTGCGGCGGTTCGGGATGGACCGGGTGACGCCGCTGGACGAGTCGGAGGTGCCGGGGCTGGTGATCGGCACGGCGGACACGGTGGGGAAGTTCCACCACCACGTGCAGTACTTCTTCGAGAACTTTTCGGCGCCGGCGTTTGTGGGGAACTGGCTGCTGACGCTGCGGCTGTGGACGGATGATGGGAGCGCGGCGGCGAGCGAGCCGCTGTACATCGTGTTCACGCAGGGGTCGCTCGGGCAGGCGGAGCAGGCCGAGGCGCTGGCGTGGGTGGACGCGAACCTGGTGAACCCGGCGTCGTGCCCGGCGGACTACGACGGGGACGGGGAGCCGGCGACGATCTTCGACTTGTTTGAGTTCCTCGCGGACCTGGACGCGGGCATTGACTACGACGGGGACGGGGAGGCGGCGACGATCTTTGACTTGTTTGAGTTCCTCGCGGACCTGGACGCGGGCTGCCCGTAAGGCGTCGCCGCGGGGCGCGGCGGCGTGCGGCGCCTGGTGAGGTGTGATTCGTTGCGTCGTGCGTTTGGCGCGGCGCTGTGTCGTGGGTGTGTTGTGCCTTGTGTTCGTTTGGTGTGATGCAGAAGGAGAGATCCGATGCGGAGCGAGATGTTCACGACGGGGCGTTCGATGGGCGTTGCGGCGGCGGTGCTGGCGGGCGTCGCGGGCGCGGCGTTCGGCGGCGAGGACGGGGACGTGGGCCTGCTGCTGCGTGACGGCCGGCTGATCACGGCGCTGGCGGTGGACGACGCGGGGGACACGCCCGCGGCGTTCCTCGATCAGAACCAGCGCGTGTTCGCCGGCGCGTTCGACGGCTCGGGCTTCGCGGACGAGCCGGGCTTTTACACGAACACGTTCGGCGGCTTCGAGGTGGGGCAGTCGATCGGGTACAACAACATCGGCACGCTGCGCGTGTGGAACGGCGCGGGCTTTGAGGACGCGGTGGGCAACTCGCTCTCGCAGCTCGTCGGGCCCTTCACCGAGACGGTGACGGGGACGAGCAGCGGCGTGCGCGAGGGCTTCCGCTTCGCGTACAACGGGGGCGAGTACGACGAGCACCCCGACCTGCTGCTGGGCGACACGTCGGCGCCGGGCGTCTTCCTGTGGGAGCTGAGCTTCTTTGTGGCCGACGCGGACGGGTCGATCGTGGCGTCGAGCCTGCCGGCGTTCATTGTTCTGAACTTCGGCGTGGACGAGGCCGTCTTTGACGAGGCGTTCGCGTTTGCGACGGCGGCGGTGCCGGCGCCGATGGGGGCGGGGGTGCTGGCGCTGGCGGGCGTCGTCGCGTCGCGGCGTCGGCGGTAAGTGACGTCGTGGGCCGCGGGGCCGGTGTTCTCGTCCGGTGCGAGGGGCCGGTGCTCGGGCCTCGCGGTGCGGATTCCGCCGTGGCGCCAGACTCGGCGGATGATGCGCGGCTGACGGAGAGATGGGATCAACACGGCAGGGCGGCGCCCACCCCGCGGGCGCGGCCCTGCCTGTGTTTTTGCGGCGTGCGGCGGCCGTAGCATGGGGGATGAGGCACACGGCGCAGGGGCGTGGACGGGCTGGGTTTGCGGCGGTGGCGGTGGGCGTTTCGGGCGGGGCGGCGCTCGGGGCCGGGCTGGGCGTGGCGCCGCAGCCGGTGCTGGAGGACCCGTCGGCGTGGCAGACGGCGGAGAGCCCGGTGCTGCGCGGGTGGGTGCAGCTCACGCGGCCCGAGGTGTATCTGAAGGCGGGTGAGGCGTACTTCAGCCCGGACGGGGCGTGGGTGATCTTTCAGGCGATCCCCAGGCCCGCGGCGGGGGAGAAGGCCGGCGAGCACTACGGCATGTACGTCGCGCCGTTGCTGCGCGACGCGGCGGGCGAGCCGACGGGCCTGGGCGAGGCGACGCGGCTGAGCCCCGAGGGGTCGGCGAACACGTGCGGGTGGTTCCATCCGATGTGGGGCCGTGCGGGCGAGGGCGAGGGCACGGGCGAGGGCGGGGCTTGGGACGAGGTGATGTTCGGCAGCACCTTGGTGCCGCCGAGCGAGGAGAACGTGCCGGGGTATCAGCGCGGGACGGGGACGTACCGGTGGAGCTTTCCGTCGGAGATGGAGATCGTGACGTGCCGTCGCGACGCGTCGGGGGTGTGGGGCGAGCCGAGGGTGATGTTCAGCCGGCCCGGGTATGACGCGGAGGGGAGCTGGAGCCCCGACGGGCGGCACGTGCTGTACGCGAACGTGGACCTGCTGAAGAGCGCGGCGCAGAAGCGGGGGGACGCGGACCTGTACGTGTTTGACACGGCGCGGGGGGAGCACGTGCCGCTGGTGACGGCGAACGGGTACGACGGCGGGCCGTTCTTTGGGCCGGTGGACGGGGCGAGCGGGCGGCCGCGGTGGGTGTGCTATCGGTCGGACCGTCGGGGGGACAACCAGTTGCAGCTGTTCGCGGCGGAGCTCGCGTACGGCGATGCGTCGGACGCGGGGCGGATCACGGGGATCGTGCGCGAGGTGCCGCTGACGGCGAACGCGCACGTGAACTGGGCGCCCTACTGGCACCCGACGGGCCGGGTGCTGGTGTACGCGACGAGCGAGCAGGGGCACTTCAACTACGAGGTGTACGCGGCGGCGGGGCTGGATGCGTCGGGCGAGCCTCGGGGGGCGGGGGCGGGCGGCGACAGGTCGGTGGCGTCGGCGCGGGTGACGCACGCGCTGGGCTTTGACGGGCTGCCGGTGTTCACGCGCGACGGGGCGTGGATGATGTGGACGAGCCAGCGCGGGCCGATGGTGGCGGGGGAGGAGAAGCCGAGCAGCCAGTTGTGGATCGCGCGGGTGGAGACGGGGGCGTTGCTGCGGCTTGTGGGGGTCGAGTCCGGGGTGGAGACGGGGGCGGAGTAGAACGCCGCGGAGAGCGCGGGCGCTCGGGGTGCCGTACCCTTGGTGATCGGTATGGGCGGTGCACCAGCCAACTCCGGCGCGATGGGGGGTCCGAGCGACTTCGGGCTCTCGCCGCTGCGGACGCTGTCGCGCGTGGCGGACCCGCTGCCGCACCCTGAGTTTTCGGTGTTCTGGCAGTTGTGGAAGAAGCGGGTGCAGGACCCGCGGCCGGAGCTGGTGGCGCGCGCGGCGGGTGCAGCCGGCGCGGCGGCCGTGGACCCGAGCGACGAGTCGGCGACGCACGGGTTTGTGAGCCTGGGCGGGGTGCGGATCGGGGCGCGGCTTTTGCTTCCGCCGGCGGGCGTGCCGGTGCGGGCGGGGCTCGTGACGACGCACGGGTACGCGGCGGCGGGGCTGTTGTCGGAGCGGGACGCGGTGTTCACGCCGGTGCGGGCGCTGGGCGTGGCGGTGCTGTGCGTGCGGGTGCGGGGGTACGCGGGGTCACGGCTTGATGTCGGCGATCTGACCTCGGGCGGCGGCGAGGGGATGGGGTGGATCACCCGGGGGCTCGACGCCGCGGGGGAGAGCGCGGAGGCGACGCTGTCGTGGGTGTGGCCGCAGGCGGTGGCGGACGTGTACAACGCGTGCCGGGCGCTTCGGTGGCATCTGGAGGGCATGGCCGCGGGCATGGCTGCGGGCGGGTCGGCTGCGTGGGGGGGCGGGGCGGCGTGGGGGGGCGGGGCGCCGGGGGTCTACCTGCACGGCGAGAGCTTCGGCGGCGGGCTCGCCGTGGCGGCGGCGGCGATGCTGACCGGGCGCGAGCGCGAGCGGACGGGCGTGTCGCGGCTGGTGATCTCGCTGCCGACGATGGGGGACTGGCCCTGGCGGCTCTCGAACCCCGCGGGCAGCGGGATGGGCGCGCAGGTCGCGGCGCTGCTGCGCGAGCGGCCCGCGCAGGCGGAGCGGATCGTCGCGCGGCTCCGCGTGTGCGACAGCGTGCCGCTTGCGATGAAGATCCGCTGCCCCGTGCTGTGCAAGCTGGCGCTGCGCGACGAGGTGGTGCCGGCGCCGAGCGCGGCGGCGGTGTTCAACGCGCTCGGGGTGGACCCGGGGCACAAGTGGCGGTTCGTGGTGCCGGTGGGGCACGCCGAGGCGGGGCTGGCGAACGCGCGGCGGCACGCGGAGTTTGACCGCTGCGCGGCGGATTTTTTGGACCCCGCGACCGACCCCGAGCGGCGGATGCTGGCGTGGGAGAGCCGGCTCTCGGCCGACGTGGCGATGTCGCCCCCGCCGGCGGCGGCGACGCTCTTCGCGGGCCTTGGCGTTGGAGCGGGCGGTGGGGCGGGCGCGGGCATGCCCGGCGACGAGGGCGACGCGGCCCGCCCCGCGGGCGCCGCCGAGCGGGCGCTGCTGGAGGCGTACGAGCGGGCGGGCCGCACGCTGGACGATCTGCCCTACACCTCCGAGTTTGAGGCGCTGTTCGCGGCGGTGGCGCCGGCGCTGCACATGGATCGCGCCGGGGTGCTGCACCGGCTGCAGAACCTGCGGAAGGCGGGTCGCCTCCCCAAGCTCGGCCGGGCGGTGGGCAAGCCGCCGCGCATCTCGGCCGAGGACGAGGCGTTGCTCACCGACCTGGTGGCAGAGGCCGCGGGGTCGCTCGGGCAGCGCGACCGGCTGCCGTACTCGGCCGCGTTCGACTCGCTGCTGCAGCGGTTCAACGAGCGGACGGGCCGGAGCCTGGACCCGCACGCGGCGTGGCGGGTGATCGCGCGGGTGGCGAAGTAAGCGGCCGTGTGAAACGGTCCAAGGCCCACCCGTTCACCGAGGCAAAGCGGCGTGACGAGGTTGCCCGCTGTGGATGAGCCCGAGTCGCGGGCGAGGGGCGGCCGCATGGGAGATACGGTCCGCCACGCCCGGGGCTCGACGGGGTGCGGCGGGCGCCGTCGCGGCGCGGCGGGCATGCGACGGATCAGGACGTGGGCACGCGGGCGACGCTGTCGTTCGCGCAAAGCAACTCCCCCGGGCGGCCGGGGGAGCTTGGAGTCGAGCGTTCAGTTGTGCGTGGGCCTCGGTGGTGTTACGGGCAGCCCGCGTCCAGCACGGCGAGGAAGTCAAACAGATCGAAGATGTCCGCGGGGGACGTGTCGGCGTTGAAGTCGAGCCCGCCGTCGAGGGCGCTCAAGAAGTCGAACAGGTCGAAGATATCGCCCGGCGTGCCGTCGGAGTTGAAGTCAGCGGGGCAGGGGGCGGACCCCGCGCCGGCGACGATGGCGACGCCGGGCTGGGTCTCGTATGCCCAGGCGATCAGGTCGTAGTCGGCCCAGCGGAAGTAGTCGCTCGGGACGAACTCAAAGAGGGCAAGCTGCACACCCGTGGGGTTGCGGACGATCTCGAGATAGCCGTAGTGGACACCGTCGGCGAGTTCGAAGCGGAGGCCGATGTACGCGGTCTCTTGGGACGGGAACGGGCTCCACATGCTGAGCAGGCCGCCCTCCGCACCGTCGTAGAGGTACGCGAGGATGGGCTGGGAGTCATCGCAGGCCCCGGGCAGGCTGGGGGCCGAGCAGCCTTCGGAGAACAGGCTGGTTGCGGAGATGAGGTCTCCGGCCGAGAGCGCGGCGATCGCGGGGCCGTTGAAGTAGTTGGGATCGCTGATCACCACCGCCCCGGAATCAAGCGTGGGCAGAACGCGCCGTGTGATGTCTCCTGGCGCGGCCCCGCTCGAACTCGCGAACACGCTGGGTCCGCTGACGGCGCCGGGCTGCGCCTCGGCCGGCAGTGTGACGTCAAGGAACAGTCGCGGCACGGCATCAGACGGCAGGTACTCGCTGACGTCGAGGTCACCGAACGCTTGTTGCGTCGTGTTTTCATATCGCACGGGCGCCGCGACCGCGACGGCCGATGCCATCAGCACAAACGCCGAAACCAACTCATTCGTCATCGCACGCATGGTCGTTCTCCTGTTCTCAAAATCGTTCGTCGGCTCCCCACAGACAACATCATCCACAATACGACGAGCCGATCGCCCTGCAAAGTTTGAAGACGAGATTTTGCGCAAAATCGTGCGCGACGGCGTGATCGACAGTCACCCGTCTGGGGGTCTGAATCGACTTACTATGCTGCAATGACAAGACCGCGCAGTCTTCATCTGGTGCTCGCAGGGTTGCTCGACGACGCCTCGTTGCTGGGGCCCGGGCCCGCGGCCGGCCGTGCGGTGGTATCGACCGACGAGGCGCGGCGCGCCGCGGAGCGGTACGCCCGCACCCGCTTTGGTGAAGCGGCCTTTGCGGTGGGGCGCATGATCTGCCCCGCCGATGCGCTCGCGGAGTTCAGCGCGTGCGGGAGCGCCCTGATGCCCGGCACCTTTGCCACCAGCGGCTACCGCGAGATGGCCGGGCCCGGGATGGCCGAGCCGTGGCGGCTCACCGCTGTCGTGACGGGGGACGCGACCGAGACGCTGCACGACGCGCTCGACGAGGTCGACGCGTTCAACGAGCACCACGCGCGGGAGGACTCGGGCCTGGCGCGGGTGGACGGGCTGGCGCTCGCGCTGCCGGAGTCGGCGCGGTTTGACTCGGGCTTCATCGACGAGGCGATGGATGAGATCCCCGAGGATCTGCGGCCCATCTTCGTCCTGCCCGAGTCCATGCTGACGCGGCACGACCCGCGGGGCGTGCTGGCGGCCCTCGCGGGCGATGCGGCGGAGGGGGCGGCGGCCGCGGTGCCGGCGACGGCGCCCGTTGCGGCGCTCGCGGCGTTCATCGCGGCGGCGCGGAACGTCGGCGTGCCGTTTGTGATGACGGGCTTGGGGCGGGGCGATGGAGGGCGGGGCGGCGTGACCGCGGTGTCGGCGGCGTTGGCGGCGGCGCTGCCGCGGGGCACGGCGGCAGAGGTGGTGGCGGCCGTGCTGGGGGATGCCGGGCTGGGCGATGCCGGGTTGGGCGGCGCGGGCCGTGGGGAGTCTCCGTGGGCGGGCGTGTTCGCCGAGGACCATGCCCGGGCGGGGGGCGTGCGGGTGGAGGCGGCGGCGCTCGCCGAGTCGCGTGAGCGGGGGCTGCTGTCGGTGTGGAGCGCGGGCGTGGAGGCGGCGCTGGGGGCGTTTTCGGCCTGACGCGAAGCCCGGCACGGAGCCCGGCGACGGGCCCGACGACGGGCTGGCGACGGGCTGGGGGCTGGCTTTGGGCCCGGGCCGGTTTGCTTCGGGGGGCGGGGGTTCCAACCATCCGGCTGGAATCCGGCGAGCCGGATTTTGAGTGGCAGGCCGACGCACTGGCCCCCTGCCAGGCCTCACGTTGGCCGCCGCCCATGCAGAGCCCTGACCGTCCGCCGAGCCCGCTGCGCGACCCGCCGTTGGCGATTGAGTCTTCGGCGGACGCGCCGCCGACGGAGGCGAGGCCGCTGCCGCCGTTGACGCCGACGGACGCGGTGGCGCCGGGCTATCCGAGCGGGCCGGCGGGGCCGGTGCGGCCGGGGCGTCGGCTGTTCTACGGGTGGGTGATGCTGGCGGTGGCGGTGGGCATCGCCGCGGCGAGCCAGCCGGGGCAGTCGACGCTGATCACGCTCTTCAACGATTCGCTGCGCGAGTCGCTCGGCATCAGCCTGACGAGGCTCGGGCTGCTGTACGCGGTGGCGACGGTGCTGGCGGCGTTGCCGCTGTCGCTCGTGGGCCGGGCGGCGGACCGGTTCGGCGTGCGCGTGGTGGTGGGGGTGGTCAGCGTGCTGTTCGTGTCGTCGCTGTGGGTGCTGAGCGCGGCGAAGAACGAGGCGACGCTGGCGCTGGGCTTCTTCCTGGTGCGGTTCTTCGGGCAGGGCAGCCTGGGCATGCTGGCGGCCCACACGCTCACGATGTGGTTCGAGCGGCGGCTCGGCACCGTGCAGAGCCTGCTCGCGGTGCTCGGGTTCTCCGCGTCGTCGGCGATCGCGCCCTGGCCCACGGCGTGGCTCATCGACGCGATGGGCTGGCGCAGCGCGATGCTCGTGCTCGCCGGCGGGGTGTTTGCCCTCACCGTGCCCGCGGTGCTGCTCGTGTTTCGCAACACGCCCCGCGAGGTGGGGCAGCACATTGACGGTTTGCCCGCCGACTACGCGCGGCACGATGTCATCCACGGTGGCCCGCCCCCGCCGGGCGACCCGGGCTTCACGCTGCTCGCGGCCGTGCGCACGCGGGCCTACTGGGTGCTGGCGGTGGGGGCGGTGATGGCGGGCGTCTTCGCGACCAGCCTCATCTTCCACATGCCCGAGATGCTGCGCGAGGCGGGCCTCGAGGGCAGCGAGCGACAGACGGCCCGCATGATCTCCACGTGGGCCATCACCTTCGGCCTCGCGATGCTGCCCATGGGCCGGCTGACGGACCTGGTGCCGCCCGCACGGCTCCAGCCCTGGGCGCCCACGCTCACGGCGGCGGCGTGCCTCATCATCCTCGCCGCGGTGCGAGGCTGGACGCCGCTGGAGCCCCTCATGCTGGTCACCATCGGCATGGGCGTCTTCGGCGTCGGGCAGGCCGTGGGCGTGGCGGTGCTGAACCCCACCGTGCCGCGGTTCTTCGGCCGCACGCACCACGGGGCCATCCGGGGCAGCATCGGCACGGCGACGGTCGCGGGCACCGGGGGCGGGCCGCTGGTCGCGAGCCTGGTGCATGACGCGGCGGGGGGCACGTTCACGCCCGTGCTGCTGCTGTTCGCCGCGAGCTGCGTGCCGCTGGCGATCGCCGCGGCGACGCTCCGCAAGCCCGCGGCCTGAGGCGGATACGCTGCGCGGGCCTGTTGTTGTCGTTGGGCGTCGGGGGTCGGCCGCCGCGCCGACCGTTGCACACCCCCGTTCCACCCGAGGTTCCCGCCATGCCCAGCCACGCGCCCCTCCGCCTCGCCCCCGCCGGTCCTGACGAGACTCACGACCCCGCCCTGCGCTCGTGGGTGGAGTCGGCCGAGGACGCGGCGGGCGATTTCCCGCTGCAGCACCTGCCGCTGGCCGTCGCGTGGGAGGCCGGGCCCTGCGACCACGACCACGACCACGACAACGGCCACGGGCATGACCACGACCACGACCACCCGCCCGTGCTGGGCGTCTACACCCGCATCGGTGACCGCGTCGTCTCGCTCACCGCCCTCGCCGAGATGGACATGCTCCACGGCCTGCTCGACGGCCAGACCCGCGTCGACGACGTCGACCCCATCGACCTGCTCGACCCCGCCTTCCGCGCCGCCCTGCGGCGAAAGCTCCAGCGACTCCTCGGCGTGAAGAGCACCCGGGGCCAGCAGCAGATGATCGCCAAGCACGCGCTCATCGACCCCGCCGAGATTCATCTGGAGGCCGCGCTCGGCACCGTCCCGGGCTACACCGACTTCTACGCCTCGGTGCACCACGCGACCAACGTCGGCTCCATGTTCCGACCCGACGCGCCCCTGCTGCCGAACTACCACTGGCTGCCCATCGGCTACGACGGCCGCGCCGGCGCGATCATCCCCAGCGGCGAGGCCGTCGCGAGGCCCCGCGGCATCCTGCCCCCCGCCGGGCCGGGCGAGTCGCCCGTCTTCGGGCCGACGCGCGAGCTTGATTATGAGTTTGAGATCGCCGCCGTCCTCTCCCCGACGCCCGACGCGGGCGACGACGACGAGGTTGACGACCGCGACATCGCCGTCACCATCGCCAACGCCGAGCGGCACATCCTGGGCCTCTGCCTGCTGAACGACTGGTCCGCCCGCGACATCCAGCGCTTCGAATACCAGCCCCTCGGCCCTTTCCTTGGCAAAAACTTCGCCACCAGCATGGGCTCCTTCATGGTGCCGATCGAGGCGCTCGCCCCCTTCCGAGCCCCGCGCAGCCCGCGCGGGCCCGGCGTCCCCACGCCCCTCCCGCACCTGGACAGCCCGCACGACCGCGCCGCCGGCGCCTTCGACATCACCTGCGAGGCCCACCTCGCCACCGCCCAGATGCGCGCCCGCGGCCTCGCCCCCCACCGCCTCAGCCGCGGAAACTTCAAAGACATGCACTGGACCCTCGCCCAGATGATCGCCCACCACGCCAGCAACGGCTGCACCCTCCGACACGGCGACATCATCGCCTCCGGCACCGTCAGCGGCCCCACCCGCGACTCCCGCGGCTGCCTCCTCGAACTCACCTGGGACGGCGACCCCTTCGCCACCCCGCCCAAGCCCGCCGCCGCCTCCGCCCGCACCCCCATCGACCTCCCCACCGGCGAGCGACGCACCTTCCTCGAAGACGGCGACGAGGTCATCCTCACCGCGTACTGCCAGCGCGACGGCTACCGCCGCATCGGCTTCGGCGAGTGCCGCGCCGTCATCACCCCGCCGCGAGATTGATCGGCCCCACCCGTCGCCCCCATGCCGCACCAGCCAGCCGACACGCCGGAACGCAACGCCCCAGGCGCCCCCGCCGACCCGGGTGGGGCGGCTCTCCGAGCCGCCGCCGCGTCCCCTCCCCACAGCCCCCCCGCCCGCGAGCACACCCCGCCCACGCGGAATCTCGCCGTCACCGTCGTCCACGCCGAAGAAACCTTCGTCGTCGTGAACAAGCCCGCCGGCATGCTCTCCGTCCCCGGCCGCGGCGAAGACAAGCAAGACTGCGCCCGCAGCCAGGTCCAGGCCCTCTTCCCACACGCCACCGGCCCCATGACCTGCCACCGCCTGGACATGGACACCAGCGGCCTGCTCGTCCTCGCCCTCAACCCCGAGACCCACCGCAAACTCTCCGGCCAGTTCGAGGACCGCAAAGTCCGCAAGTGGTACGAGGCCCTCGTCCTGGGCCCGCTCACCGACGCCTTCGCCGAAACGCCCGAGGGCAAGCCGCTCCGCGTGAACCTCTCGCAGTGCGTCGATTGGCCCAACCGCCCGCTGCAGAAGATTGACTGGGTGAACGGCAAACTCGCCCGCACAGACTGCATCTTGCACGAGCACATCCCCTGGACCACCCCCGCCGGCGACCCCATCCAAGCCGCCCGGGTCGAGATGCGCCCCATCACCGGCCGCACGCACCAGCTCCGCCTCGCCGCCGCCACGCCGCGCCGCATCACCGGCCCGGCCGGCGTGATGGTGGCGGGCGGCCTGGGCGCCCCGATCCTGGGCGACCGCCTATACGGGGGAAGCGCCTACGCCGACCGCCTGTGCCTGCACGCCCGAAGGCTCGGGTTTTGGCACCCGGGGGGGACGGGGTGGGTGGTGTTTGAGAGTGGGGAACAACTCCACCCGTAGCGTCGCCGATCGAAGCGTCCATCGCGTGCTGGGGTTGACGGAATGTCTTTCGAAGAAACAAGAAAGAGATAACTGGGTGATCAACTCTCCTTGACGGGCCGGTGTGATTTGATTACCGTGGAGTCTCGTGGGTCAGCAGGAGGATCTTGCATGTTTATGTTGCGTTGTTCCCGAGTCGTAGGGCCGACTCGTTCAGTTGCCTTCCGCGCTTCCGCGCTCGCCTCGGCGCAGGCAGGGCTGACTGCGGCGTGTTGTGTCGCGTTGGCTTCCGGCAAAGCCGCCGGGCAGTTGACCGATCCTTTCCCGGCGGAGTTCGAGCTGTCCAGTCTCCTCGCCTCCAACGGCGGCGACGGCACGCTCGGGTTCGTTCTGCGAGGGATCGACGTGGGTGACTACGCCGGAACTTCGATCGCCTCAGCCGGCGATGTCAACGGTGACGGGGTCGACGATCTGCTTATCGGAGCGCCGTTGGCAGATCCGGGTGGACGCCCCAATGCCGGAGAGACCTATGTCGTGTTCGGCCGCCGAATGGGGAGCGCCCCGGCATTTCCCGCGTCCTTCGACCTGAGCGCCTTGGACGGCAGCAACGGCTTTGTTGTGAACGGCGTGGACATCGCCGGGTTCAGCGGCGAATCCATCGCGGCCGCCGGCGACGTCAACGGAGACGGCGCAGGCGACTTGATCGTGTCCGCGTCTGCCGCCGACATTCCGGGTGCCTTCGACGCCGGCCGGACCTACGTCATCTTCGGACGGCGGGCGGGGATCGATCCCCCGTTCATGTCGACGTTTGAGCTCGCCTCGCTGTTGCCTGAGAATGACGCGGACGGGACGAGGGGCTTCGTCGTGAACGGGTTTGAAGCGGCAACGAGGAGCGGGACCGCCGTCTCGTCTGCAGGCGACATCAACTCGGACGGCGTCGACGATGTGCTCATCGGCGTGCCCGGTGCGTCGCCGAATGGGGTCGATCGCGCCGGCGCGTGCTATGTGGTCTTCGGTCGTCGGCCGGGGATCGATGCGCCGTTTCCCGCCACGCTTGATCTCTCGTCGATCGACGGTTCCAACGGCTTCCGCTTGAACGGAGTCGATGAGCGTGACGGTTTCGGCACGGCCGTGGCATCCGCCGGGGACGTCAACGGCGACGGCGTTGACGACATCGTCCTCGGAGCGTGGGAATCGAGCCCGCTCGGCCGTGGCTTCGCCGGGCGTTCCTTCGTTGTCTTTGGCCGCCGCCCGGGCGTTGATGCAGCCTTCCCCGCGTCGCTCGACCTCGCCTCTCTAGACGGCACCTTCGGCTTTGCCGTGAACGGCGCGGACTGGGAAGACCAGAGCGGAATCTCGGTCGCCGCAGCGGGAGATGTGAACGCCGACGGTGTCGGCGACGTTTTGATCGGAGCTCCCTCGACCGGCGTCGGTCCGTCCGCCCGCACGGGCGAGGCGTTCGTCGTCTACGGTCGACGCGCCGGCATCGATCCCCCGTTCACCCCGGCTGTGGATCTTGCCTTGCTCGACGGCGAGAATGGCGCGCGTCTCGCTGGAGTTCAGGCTCGATCGCGCACCGGACAGTCGGTGTCGTCGGCGGGCGATCTCAACGGGGACGGCATCGACGACATTGTGGTCGGATCGCCGTGGAGTGATCTGTCGGAACGCGGCGGCGAGGGCAGGACGCATGTGGTCTTCGGTCGTCCCTTGCTGGGATCGGTGCCCCCGTTTACGAACCCGGTCCAGCTCTCAACCCTCAACGGGCTGTCCGGCTTCACGATCAACGGCATCAAACAGTTCGACAGCAGCGGCAACGACGTCGTGAGGGCCGGTGACATCAACGGCGACGGCGTCGACGATCTGGCGATTGGTGCCCGTACCTCATTCGCTACCGAACCCGGTGAGTGCTATGTGGTGTTCGGCCGCCGGGTAGCCGCCGTGTGCCCCGCGGACTTCAACCTCGACACCGTCGCCGGTGACATCTTCGATCTGTTCGACTTCCTCGCTGCCCTCGACGAAGGACTCGACTTCAACGGGGACACCGTCCCTGCCGACATCTTCGACCTTTTCGACTTCCTTCTCATCCTCGATACGCCCTGTCCGTAACCGTCACATCGGCCGGCGGGCTGGTGCAGCAAGCCAACGCAAGGAACGGTGCCGCGACCCGGCACCGTTCCTTTATTCTTCCATGACGGCACTGTGCGGGGCTTCCATCGTTACCGTTGTTGATCGGAGGAACTGCCCGAGCCCCTCCGCATCCCCCTCATCAAACGCCCCCACCTCAAACGAGTCCGCGTCCAAAACCCCCCAGCATTCCCCCGTCTCATCAAACAGCGGCACCACCACCTCCGACAGGTCGCGCGGGTCGCACGCGATGTAGTTCGCGCCCAGGCTCCGCACGTCGTGCACCACGATCGATCGGCGTTCCAAAAAGCCCCGGCCGCACACGCCCTGCAGCCCGATCGGGCTGCACGCCGGCTTGTTGCGGCACGGCCCCAGAATCATCTGCTCCCCCGGCACGGCCCCGTGCGTGTTCCCCGGCCTCGCGATCTCGTAAAACCCGATCCACGTCACGCCCGTCGGCGACAGCGCCTCCCACAGCAGGTCCGCCGCCCGGCGGAGCCGCTCCGGCCGCGGGCCCGTGAGCGTGGGCGCGAGGGTCATCAGCCGCTGATACGCCGCGACGCGGTCGGCCTCGCGCGAGCGGGGCCGGGCCGGGGCGTTGGCCGGGTCGTGCACATGGACGGGCGTGCGTGCGGGCGCGCGATGGGTCGGGGCGGCGTCAGCCGGGCGTGTCATGCCGCGAGTGTAGGGGCCCGCGCCGCGACGCTCGACGCGGCGAGCACGCGACACCACGCTCGGTTCAGAACCGAGCGGGCACCACAAGCAGAATGGTCAGGCCGCCCCATGCGCCGAACGCGCCGGAGCGTCAGAAAGCGAAGCCTCAGAGCGTGGCCGAGGTGTACGGCAGCAGGCCCATGTACCGGGCCCGCTTGATGGCCGCGGCGACCATCTTCTGCTCGCGGGCCGTGGTGGAGAGGCGCTTGCGGCCGTGGATCTTGCCGTTCGGCGTCATCATGCGGCGGAGGTTCTCCACGTCCTTCCAGTCGACGAAGGGCACGCCGTTCGACAGCGTGAGCGTGACCTTCGCGGGGGGCGGGGTGGGGCCGGGGGTGAAGCGCTGAACTCGGCTCATCGGGAAGTCTCCGTCCTGGTCTTGCGGCCCCCGCGGCCCGGGCCACAAGGCCGGTGCGGGGGCGACGGTTCGTGATTTGTTCGCAATATCGCCCAGCCCCGGCGTGCAGCCGGCCCCGGGCGATCCGCGGTCGAGACCTTAGGCCCCACCCCGCGACGCTTCCACCCCGCCGGCCGGCGCGGCCCGGCCGCCGGGCGTGGGCGCGTCGTCGTCGCGGCCCCGGGCGTCGGGCCCAAGCCGGTCGAGCGCGAGCCACCCGGGCCCGATGAGGGCGACGGCGACCGCCATGCCGAGCATCGCGACGTTCCGCCCCACGTGGCACCAGCCGATGTTCCCCGAGCAGACCACCTCGGCCTTGCCGAAGCACGAGCACGCCACGTCCAGCCCGCGGAAGATGACCGACGCGTACGCCGCCGTGAACGCCAGCAGCAGCACCGCCACCAGCCCCGCCGCCCCGCGCGTCCACACGCCCAGCAGCAGCGCCACCGCCGCGCACGCCTCCACCCACGGCACGCCGTACGCGAGCACGCGGAGCAGGTGCCCCGCCGTCGCCTCGCCCAGGTCGGCGGGCCGGATCACCTCGTACGCCTGAATCGCGAACGCCATCGACTGCGGGTCCTGAAGCTTCAGGTACGCCGCGAAGCCGAACGCCGCGGCGAGCGTCAGCCGCATCGCGTCCGACGCCAGCATCGCGAGACCACGTGCCACGCCGCTCACGGGGCCCGCCCTTCCGGGGCCGCGGCCCCCGCCTGCACCGGCAGCCCCGCGGCCCGCCACTCGTCAAAGCCGGCCTTCATGATCAGGATGTTCGTGTACACGTCCTCGAGCAGCAGCTTCGTGTTCTCGCTCGCGTCGCAGTCGCCGCCCGTGCAATAGATCACGATCGTGTCGCCCGGCTGCACGCCCAGCTCGGCCTCCAGCACCTCGTACCCGTCGCCGTTGGAGAGCCGGCCGCTCTGCATCCACACCGCCCCGGCGATGTGCGCGGCCTCGTAATCGCTCTCGTTCCGCGCATCAAGAAAGAACACCGGCGCCCCGCCCGAGGCCGCCGCCTCGTGCAGCGCCCGCGCCGCGGCCAGGTCGATGAAGCCCGGGGCAAGCCCAGCCGCCGCTCCGGCGCCGATCCCCGCCGCCACGGTCTCGCCGCCTGCGCTCGCGCCCGCGCCCGCGGTCGGTGTCGGTGTCGGGTCCGCCGTCGCGGTCGCTGCGCCGCCGGCCGCGGGCGTGTCCTCCGGCGCCGTCGGCGCAACGGGGGCCACCGGCGCCACGGGCACCGCCGGCGTCACCGCGCCGACGTTCACCGCGCCCGCCCGGTCCGTCGCCAGCTTGATCGGCACCCGCAGCGCGTGCACGAGCGACGCAACGCCCGCCACGCCGATGAGCGCAAACGCCCGCGTCGCGTGCGTGAACCAGCCCACCCGCACGGGCCGCCCGCGCCGCGAGCCCGCCCGTCGCCGCCCGCCCCGCGGGGCCGGGGCGCCGCCCGCGCCAGACTCAGTTCCCACCGGCGGCCTCGTCGTCACCCGGCTGCACGCCCGTCTCGTTCGCCGGCAGCAGCTCCCGCGGGTCGCCCACCGAACCGTAGTAGTACAGCAGCACCTCCGGCTCGTCCGCGATATCCGTCAGCACCGCGATGCGGCCGATGTGCTGCCGCTTCGTCTGCACCGGACCCTGCACCCGCACCAGGTACACCGAGTTGTTCTTCCCCGGCTCGGGCTCGAACGTCGCCTTCACCGTCCCCTCGTCCCCCAGCGTCCCGCGGATCTCCACGCCCTTCACGCCGAACGCCTTGCCCGAGCGGTTCACCACCCGGAAGGTCGAGTCCACGCTCTCCCCCGGCTGGATCACGCCGAACTGCACCCGCGCCGGCTCGGCCGAAAGGTCCCCGCTCACCAGCGCCACCAGCGGGATCTCCACCCGCGGAAGCCGTGGGTCGCTCGTCTCCAGCGCCAGCACGCCGCGAGACCGGCCCACCGCCAGCGTCCCCAGCGCGGTCACATCGATCTCGATGCTCCGCATCTGCACGCCGTCGCGCTCCACCGTCACGGGGTCAGAGATCTTGATGCTGAAGCCCTCGGGCACGCCCCCCTCCGCCACCGGCTTCACCGAAAAATCCTCGGGCCGCCCGATGATCACGGCCTTGCGGCCGAGCGTCTGACCCTTGTCGAGCCGGCCGAAGTTCACCTGCGCCGGCTCCACGTACACCAGCTTCTTCACGTCCACCTTCACCGACACGATGTGGTTCGGCGACGACGCGTCGTTCGTCACGATCGTGATGCTGCGGTTGTTCACCCCCACCTTGCCCGAGGGGTTGAAGATCACCGTCAGCTCGCCGCTCTCGCCCGGCTCGAACACCCGCTTCGGCAGCTCCGGCACCGTGCACCCGCACGACGAGCGGATGTCGGTGATCTTCAGCGGCTCGCTCCCCGAGTTCGTGAACTTGAACTTCGTCTCCACCGGCTCCGTGTCCCAGATCTGGCCGAAGTCGTGCGCCTTCGCCTCAAACGTCATCCGCGCGTTCGCCAGCTCCTGCTGGGGCTGCGCCTGCGGAAGCGGCACCGACGGCAGCGGCGGCGGCAACGCCGCGCCCACGCCCGCCAACCCCGCGACAACCCACACCGCGCACGCACGGGCCGCCCCCGAAAACGCCGCGACGACACAAGCCGGAGAACGCTGCTGCATGACGCGTGACCTCCCGAAAGCCATCCAAAGAACCACCCGGGCCCCAAGCCGCCCAGCCCTCAACCGCCGAGCCCCCAACCCCCGAGCCCTCAACCGCCGAGCCCTCAACCGCCGAGCCCGCACCGGGGAGCGCCGAACGCCCAACCCCGGCCCAATCGTTCGTGCCGCGTTTGGGCAATCGCCCCCCCGCGGCCGCACGGCCCAAGCTCCGGCCCGGCCGCCGCCATTGTTCCATGCGACATCGACGGCGGCGAGGGATATCTTCCGACTCTCGTGCTTTGTTCGGGCCCGCTCGCCCCACATCACCCCATCTCGTCGCCATACCCCGCGCCAACACCCGCCCCCCGCCCAATCTTCTGACCACTCTCCTGACCAGTCTCCCGAACCTCCCGGCGCCACGACTCGACCGCCGCCACCACATCCTCCGGCGTCTGCGCCGTCCGCACCCCCTCTTTCAGCGGCGCACAGTGCCCGCCCGCGATGCCCTTGCCCAGCCAACTGATCTTCTGCCGGATCTTGTGCATCGCGTAGTGGTCGCCGCGGTACGCCCGCATCCTCGAAAAATACCCCAGCACCACGTCCAGTTTGCCGTCCTCGTCCGGCCCGACCGGCCACCCCTCCGGCTCAGAGCCCGCGCCCGTCCCCGCCGCCGCCCGCTGCGCCGCCCACGCCTCGGCAAAGACCCACGGCGCCGCGAACGCCCCCCGGCCGATCATGACCCCCGCGCAGCCCGTGTCGCGCAGCATCGTCAGGGCGTCCGCCGCCGTGCGCACGTCCCCGTTGCCAATCACCGGGGGCCCGCCCGCCGCGGTGCCGTCATACGCCCCGAGCGCCGCGCCGACCGACTCCACGACCCGCCGGATGCCCTCGCGCCGGCACTGCCCCTTGAAGTGCATCTCGGTCGTGCGCCCGTGCACGGTGATCATCGCCGCCCCGAGCCGGCACAGCTCCACCGCCAGCGTGTCGGCCACGCGGGCCTCGTACGCCGCCTCGTCCCACCCAAGCCGCATCTTCGCCGTCAGCGGCACCGTCTCGGGCAGCGCCCGCCGCACGGCCTCAAAGAGCCGCAGCGTGCCCGAGACGTTGCACATGAGCCGGCTCCCGCCGTCCTTCTTGCACACCTTGTCCACCGGGCAGCCCATGTTGATGTCCACCACGGCCGCCCCGTGGTCGGCGCACCACCGCGCCCCGTCGGCCAGCACGCGGGGGTCGCTGCCGTACAGCTGCATGCACAGCGGCCGGTCAAACTCGCTGGTGCGGGCCAGGTCGAGCGTGGTGTCGCCCCCCAGCAGCAGGCCCTGCGGGCTCAGCAGGTCCGTGCACGCAAGCCCCACGCCCCCGAGCGACCGGCACGTCTCGCGCCACGCCAGATCGCACCACCCGGCGATGGGCGCCAGCAGCAGGTTGGTCCCCAGGCGCAGCTCGCCCCGGGGCGCGCGCAATGTCAGCGGCAGCGCAAGCACGCCGAAGGGTACGGGCCCCCGCGCGCCCAAGCCCGGTCTGTGGCTCAATCCCGCGTCGCGACTCAGGCCGACCGCTGCACCGCCGCGCCGGCGAGCTTCATCACCGTCACCGCCGGCACGCGCACCGTCAGGCTCGCGAGCGCCGCGGCCGAGGTGGTCTGCGGCGCGGGCACCGGGGGAATGGCGCCGCCCTCGGGCCGCTTGGGCTCGTACGCCTGCCACGCCGAGGGGCCGTTGCCCCCGCGCACCGGCTTGCCCCCCACGCTCAGCGTCACCCGCGTGAACATCGGCTCGCCCGCCTTGCGGATCACGACCTGCCCGGGCTTCATCGCGTGGAAGCGCTCCAGGTAGTCGTGCACCCGGGGCTGCATCATCGCCCCGGGCCACACCTCGACAAAGCCCAGCCCGGGCCGGCCGTCGGGCAGCTCCAGCGGCTGCCACATCACCCCCAGCAGGTCGGGCCGATCGCCCGTGTCGCCCAGCCCGTTCAGCCACCCGCACTTGTAATCCCGGCAGATGCTGGGCCGGATGTCATAAATCCCGCACCCGCCCCCCGCGCTGTCGAGCCGGATGTGCTCGCACCACGTGTCCCGCGGCTTGTTCAGCTCCGGCACATCGGGGATGCGGCAGCACACCTTGCACGCCCCGCAGTCTCGGCCCTGCACCAAGTTCCGGGGGGCGGGCTGCGCGGCGGCACGATCGGACATCGCCAAGGCTCCGGGAGGGCGGCGTGGGTCTGTGCCGCGCGTGCGGGCTGTATCGGCCCGCCGGGCGTGCAGACTGAAGCGTCTGGCGCGATCACGCGACGGCCCCGCCCAATCGTGTGGGGCCCCTCCGCGCCCGCCCGTACGGACCCCCCGGGGCGAATACGCTTGCCCGCGCCCGGGCGGCCACGCCCCCGCAGGCCACCCCACCCAAAGAAGGCCCCGCCCGCCGTGTACCAGGCCCTGCTCACCCGCAAATACCTGACCAGCAAGATCATGCCCCTGCTGGCGATGGCGGCCGTCATGCTCAGCGTGGCCACCGTGCTCGTCACGTGGGCCGTCATGGGCGGGTTCCTCGCCGAGCTCCTCCGCAGCGGCCGCACCCTCATCGGCGACGTGCTCATCCAGTGGCCCAACACCGGCTTCCCCTACTACGAAGACCTCATCACCCGCCTCGAGGAAGACCCCGCCGTCGAGGCCGCCTGCCCGCAGATCGACACCGCCGCGATGGTCGTCCTCCCCGACGACCAGGTTCATCTACTCAGCGTGAAGGGCGTCGACGGCCCGCGCCTCGCCCGCGTGACGAACTTTGAAGAAGCCATCTGGTGGCGCTCCAAGGCCGAGCCCGAGCCCAAGGACCGCCGCGAACGCCGCGACCCCCGCCTCTCCACCGATCCCTTCTGGGGCGACTGGGACGAGCGCTACGACCAGGGCCTCTCCCTGACCGAGTCCGACGGCAGCGCCGCCGCCATCCTCGGCATCGAGGTCACCGGCTACAACATCCGCACCGGCGCGGGCGTCTATGTCCCGGGCTCCCCCCTCCGCGCCGCCAAATCGGGCCAGGCCGAGCCCGTGCTGGTCTTCATGCCCGACGGCGAGATCACCATGCACGTCATGCCGCTGGACAACCGCGGCCGCGGCGTGGACATCACCACCCGCCGCGTCCCGGTCGTCAACGAGTTCGCCAGCGGCATCTACGAGTTTGACAGCCGCAGCGTCTACCTGCGGCTCGACATGCTGCAGCGCATGCTGAAGATGGACGAGGCCGAGCGCGTCGACGCCGAGGGCGCGACCCGCCTCTCGTTCGACCCCGTCACGGGCGAGCCCCTGCTGCCCGAGCCCGCCGTGCTGGGCGTGGACCCCGCCCGCGTGACGACCGTCCTGGTGCGCGGCGCGAGCGCCGAGGGCAACGCCAACCTGCAGGCCCTGAAGGCCCGGGTGGAAGAGATCTACGACGAGTTCGCCGCCGACCACGAGGGCGAGGTGCCCGAGCCCGGCTCCATCCAGATCCGCACCTGGCGCGAGATGAACCGCACGATGATCGCCGCGGTGGAAAAGGAAACCGGCCTGGTGCTCTTCATCTTCGGCCTGGTCTGCTTCACCACGGTCTTCCTCGTGCTCGCCATCTTCTGGAGCATGGTCAGCGAGAAGACGCGCGACATCGGCATCCTGCGCGCGCTCGGCGCCGGGAGCTGGGGCGTCTCGTGGCTCTGGCTCCGCTACGGCACCGCCATCGGCGTGGTCGGCGCGGCCGCGGGCGTCGCCGCCGCCGCCGTCGTCGTCGCCAACATCAACGGCATCCACGACTGGCTCGGCGCCGAGTTCGGCCCCTGGCTCAGCGCCACCCTCTCCGCCGCGTCGCGCCTCGTCGGCGGCCCCCCGGTCGAGATCAACCTCCTCATCTGGGACCCCACGGTGTACTACTTTGTGCGCATCCCGAGCGACCTGGACGCGGGCAAGGCCGTCTTTGTCGGCGTCGCCGGCGTCATCACCTGCGTGCTCGGCGCCACGCTCCCGGCCCTGCGCGCCGCCCGGCTGGACCCGGTGAAGGCCCTGCGCTTCGAGTAGCCCTGCCCCCGCGTTCGCCGACACTCGCCATGCCCATCCTCGCCGCCGACAACATCCACAAGACCTACCGCCTGGGCCGCGTCCGCGTGCCCGTGCTGCGCGGCGTTGATCTGTCGGTGCAGCGGGGCGAGTGGGTCGCCGTGCTCGGCGCCTCGGGAAGCGGCAAGAGCACCCTGCTCCACCTGCTGGGCGGGCTCGACCGGCCCGACCGCAAGCCGCCGCAGCCCCAGGCCGGCGGAGAAGCCGGCGGCCCCAGCCGCATCACCTTCGACGAGCGCGCGCTCTCGGACATGTCGCGCGGCGAGCTCGACCGCTACCGCAGCCGCTCGGTCGGCTTCGTCTTTCAGTTCTACCACCTGCTCCCCGAGCTCAGCGTGCTGCACAACGTGACCATCGGCGCGATGATCCGCCTGGGCCGCGTCGGCTACTGGTCGCAGGGCCGCGCCTGCGAAGACCGGGCCCGCGAGCTGCTCGACGCCTTCGGCCTGGCCCACCGCCTGCGGCACCGGCCCGCCGAGCTCTCCGGGGGCGAGCGGCAGCGCGTCGCCATCGCCCGCGCGCTCATCAACCAGCCGCCCGTGCTGCTCGCCGACGAGCCCACCGGCAACCTCGACCGCCAGACCGGTCGGTCGATCATCGACGCGCTCGCCGACCTGCGGGCCCGGCTGGGCCTCACCATCGTCATGGTGACGCACGACCAGGAAATCGCGGCGCGGGCCGACCGGGTCGTGCGCCTGCGCGACGGCGTGGTGGACCGCTCGGCCCACGCGTCCATGGATCCCGCCGGCACCGTGCCGGACCCCGCGTCGGCGGCCCCGGGGCCCGCCGACGCGGCTCGTTCCAACGGGGCCCACCCGCCCGCGTCCCCGCCCGTGTCCCCGCCCGTGTCCTCCGAGGCGGCCGAGCCCTCGGCGTCCCGGGACGATTGACCCCACGCCCGTTCGCGTCGGCCGTCGCCGAGAGCGGGCATCGTTGGTACAGTTGGCGATCCGTCGCGCGGGCCGGGCGGAAGGGAGCCGTCCGGCGTCGGGACCGCGGCCGGACCCCGTCCACGCGGATCCCCGTCCACGCGGATCCAGGTCCACGCGGATCCCGGTCCACGCGGATTCCGGTCCACGCGGATTCCGGTCCACGCGGATCCAAGGCCCGCCCCGCGGCGCGTGCCGAACCCTGCGGCCGCCGAGACACCGAGAGGCGCGTGATCAGCAGTCTGACTTCCAAGGCCGGCCCGCTCGAAGAGCCCACCCCCCCGGCCCCGCCCCCGGCCGAGGTGGAACGCCGCGTGACCCTGCGCGGGTCGGCGGGCCAGCACATCCCCGCCCGCGTGCACGAGTGCGGCACCGGCCCCCGCGTCCTCTTCCTCCACGGCCTCGTCGGCCTGAACGACCACTGGGAGGGGGTGGTCGACCTCGTCCGCGACTCGGTCGCCTGCACCAGGCTCGAGCTGCCCCTGCTCGACCTCACCGGCGAAGACTGCTCCATCCAGGGCGTCACCGACCTGACCGTGCAGTTCATCGAGGAGCACCTCACCCCGGGCGACCCCGCCGCGGGGCCCAGCGTCCTCGTGGGCAACTCGTTCGGCGGCCACGTCGCCCTGCGCGTCGCGCTCGAGCGGCCCCGGTTCGTCCGCGGCCTTGTCCTCGCCGGCTCCAGCGGGCTCATCGAGCGGACGCTCGTGCAGGGCGCGCCCGTCCGCCCGCCGCGCGAGTGGGTGGCGGAGAAGATCGGCGAGCTGTTCTACGACAAGTCGTGCATGCGCGACGACGACGTGGACCGTGCGCACGCCGTGCTGAACACCCGCCAGGGCGCCCGCGCCATGGTCCGCCTCAGCCGCACCGCGAGGCGCAACCACCTGGGCGACCGCATCGGCAACATCCACGCGCCCACGCTGCTGATCTGGGGCCGCCAGGACCTGGTCACGCCCCCCAGCGCCGCGCAGGGGTTCCTCGACCTCATGCCCGACGCGCGGATCGTCTGGGTCGACCGCTGCGGCCACACGCCGATGCTCGAAGCGCCGGGCGTGTTTGCTCGCTCGCTGCTGGAGTTTGTCGCGGGCCTCGGCGCGGCCTCGCCCCGCCCCGAGAGCCGATGACCAGAGCGCCCACGCCGAGCCAACCCACACGGAACCTGCCCACGCCGAGCCGGTCTACGCCGAACTCGCCCACGCCGAGCCGGCCTTCCCCGCGGCTGCGGTGGACGGGCGCCGTGGGCGCGGGCCTGCACGCGCTCCTGCTGCGCCGGGCGATGTTCTTGCGTGACGCCGAGTCGGCCCGCCGCGGCGCCGCCACGAGGCAGGCGCAGACGCTGCGCTGGCTCCTCCGCCGGGCCGCGGGCACCGAGTACGGCCGGGCCCACGGCTTCGCGCAGGCGGCCGCGGAGTCTGAGCCCCGGCGGATGCTGGCCCGCTACCGCGAGGCCACGCCCATCGTGGACTGGTACGCCCTGCGCGCGCCGATCGAGCGCATGCGCGAGGGGGGCGAGGCGGGCGTGCTCTGGCCCGGCCTGGTGCGGCACTTCGCCCAGACCAGCGGCACCACCGCGGGGGACAAGTTCATCCCCGTCTCGCGCGAGATGTTCCGCTCCAACTACCGCGCGAGCCTGGACATCTTCGCCCATCTCATGAACCGCGGCGTGAGCCTGCCCGCGCTCATGTCGGGCCGCTGCCTCTTTCTCGGGGGCAGCAGCGACCTGAAGCCCAACGCCCACGGCATCGTGACCGCTGACCTCTCGGGCCTGGTCACGCCCATGATCCGCTGGCCCATCAGCGCCGTGTACTCGCCGGGGCGCGAGGTCGCGCTCATTGACCACTGGCCCACCAAGATCGAGCGCATGGCCGCGCTCGCCCTCTCGCAGGACATCCGCATGATCAGCGGCATGCCGAGCTGGGCCGGCGTGCTGTTGGACCGCGTGCTGGAGCTGGCCCGGGCCTCGGGCCGCCGGGCCGAGCGGCTGCTGGACGTCTGGCCCAACCTGGGCGTGTTCGTGCACGGCGGGGTGCGCTACGGCCCCTTCCAGCGCCGCTTGGCGCAGCTTCTGACCGGCGACCCGGCCCAGGACTTTGCGCACCGCCTCGAGCTCTACCCCGCCAGCGAGGCCTTCGTCGCGATGCAGGACCGACCGGGCGACCCGGGCCTGCGCCTGTGCGACGACCACGGCAACTTCTTCGAGTTCGTCCCCGCCGAGGAGGTGCGCGACGACGGCACCATCGCCCCGGACGCCCCCGCCTTCGCCGCGTGGGAGGTGGAGCGGGGCGTGCGCTACGTGGTGGTGCTCTCCACGTGCGCCGGCCTGTGGCGCTACGTGCTGGGCGACGTGGTGGAGTTTGACGACGTGCCCGACCGCGCGGCGGCCCTCCGAGGCCCCGGGCCCGCCGGCAGCGGCCCGCCCCGCGTCCGCATCGTGGGCCGGCACCGGCACTTCGTGAACGCCTTCGGCGAGAACCTGATCGTCGAGCACATCGAGGACGCCGTGGCGGCCGCGGCGCTGGCGTGCGGCGCGGCCGCGGAGTCGGCGACGGGCCAGACCGGCGGTCTGGTGGTCGGCGAGTTCACGGCCGCCCCGGTCTATCCGGGGCCCGGTCGGCGGGCCGGGCTTGAACTGGTGATCGAGATGCCGCCGGGCGTTTCGGCGGGCGTCGTCCGGGCGTTCGGCGAGGCGTTTGACGCGGCCCTGCAGCGGGCAAACGTTGACTACACGACCAAGCGCCGCGACGACCTGGGCATGGGCCCGCCGACCGTCACGCCCGTGCCACCGGGGACGATGCACGCGTGGATGGCGTCGCGCGGCAAGCTGGGGGGGCAGCACAAGTGCCCGCGCTGCGCGAACCACCGCGACTTCGTCGACGCGCTGCGGCAGGCCCGGGGCCTCGCGGCGTGGCCGGCTGGGGCCGAAGCCGCCGCGGGCGTACCCTGACCGCAGCCGGCGAACCGCCCCCGCGGGCGGGGCGGGCTCTGCCCCTGGGCGAGCCGCGCCGACGGCGAACGAGAGCCACGCCGGACCCACGCCTTAGCCAAGCAGGAGCCACGCAGGAGCCACCGCATGACCCCGCCGCCCGCCACGCCGACGTCGCCCAACCCGTCGTCCAGCCCGTCGCCCGCCGCCGCCGTGGTCCGCGCGGCCTCTTCTGCATTGGCCCAGTCCGCGGGCCTGCTCGCGCAGATCAGCGACGCCCACTACACCGCCCCCTCGGCCGCGCTGGGCGGCGGCACCATCGGCCAGCACCTGCGGCACGCGGTGGACCACTACCGCGCGCTCATCGACGCCTTTGAAGACTCCGCCGACCGCACGACCGTGGTGTGCTACGACCGTCGCGCCCGCGGCGGGCCGATCGAGTCGGACCGCATGGTCGCGGCGGCGGAGCTCGCCTCGCTCCGGGCCCGCATCGGCGCGCTGGACGAGGTGCAACTGGCCTGGCCCGTCCACGTCAGCGTCCTCGTGAGCCCCGACGAGCCCGAGGTGCAGCTCGCCTCCACGCTGGGCCGCGAGCTGTGGTTCGCCGTGCACCACGGCATCCACCACCTGGCGATGATCAAGGCGATCGCGGCCGAGGTGGGCGTGACGATGCCGGGCGACCTGGGCCGTGCGCCCGCCACCGTGAAGCACGACCGCGAGGCGCGTGCGCACGCCGCGGGCTGAGGGGGCGCGGGCTCCGCTCGCCTGATCCGAAAGGGCCTCGCCCGGTGTGCACGCTCTCGGTCATCCCGCTGCCGCAGGGCGGCTACCGGCTGGTGCACAGCCGCGATGAGCAGCGGGGCCGCTCGCCGGGCCTGCCGCTGGCCCGCCGCCGGCTTTCGGCGGGCGGGCCCCTCGTGCAGGCGCCGCTCGACCCCGACGGCGGGGGCACGTGGATCGCGCTGCGCGACGACGGGCTCTGCGTCGCCCTCCTGAACGTCAACCCCTCGGCCACGCCGCGGCCCGGCGCCGACGGCAGCGTGCGGTCTCGCGGCGAGGTGGTGGGGCACGTCATGGCGCGCGTGCCGCTGGGCGAGGCGGCGACCGTCGACGACCTGCGTCACCCCGAGGCCGGGGCGATGCGCTCGTACCGCGTGGTCGCCTTGCAGCGGGGCGACGCGGCCCGCCCCGCGCGGCTGACCATCGCGCGGAGCCACGCGGAGGAGTCGCCGCCGTTCGCGGGCGAGGCGACGGCGCTGCTGGGGCCGGTGTGCCTCGTCAGCTCGGGGCTGGGCGATGCGCGGGTGCTGCCGCGGCTCGACCTCTTCCGCGAGCACGTGCCGGCGGGGGCGTCGGCCGCGGCGCAAGACGGGTTTCATGCGCACCGCTGGGGGGATCGGCCCGAGATCAGCGTGCGGATGTCGCGGTTTGATGCCCGCACGGTGAACATCACGCGTGTGCGGGTGGACGAGCGGCCCGAGATGGTGGTGGAGGACGTGCCAGACGAGCCGGCGGCCGCGGGGCGCGAGTAGGCCGGGCGGGACCGGGCGGGGGCGGGCTCGCCGCCGTATCGTGATGCTCCGGGGCCGACGCGAAAGGAGCCCGCTGTGCACCTCGCCATCGTTCGCCACGGGAAGGCCGAGGAAGAAAGCGAGAGCGGCCGCGACGTGGACCGGCGCCTGACGGCGCGGGGCGTGCGGCAGGCCCAGCATGTCGGCGAGCACCTGGCGGCCCGGGCCGTGCGGCCGCGGGCGCGGTGCTGCTCGCGCGCGGCGCGGGCGGCGGAGACGGGGGCGATCATCGCCCGCTGCCTGGGCCTGACGCCGCGGCACGACGACCGGCTGCTGGTGGACGCCCCGGTGGGCCCGGTGCTCGATCTGCTGCGCGAGGCGGCGTCGGAGATGGAAGACGAGGCGGCCCGCCCGCCCGCGTCGGTGGTGATCGTCGGGCACAACCCCCAGCTCTCGCACCTGGCGGGGCTGCTGCTCATCGGCCCCGCGGGGCCGGGGGTCGAGCTGCGCACGGGCGAGTGCCACCTGCTGCGGCTCGACGTCGACGCCCCCATCGGCGGCGGCGAGGCCGAGGGCTCGCTGCGGCTGGACTGATTCGGCTGGACTGACCCGGGCTATGCGGGGCCGCGTGCCCGGCCCGTTCAGTCCTTGGTCAGTTCAAAGGTGTCGAACAGCCGGCCCTCAAGGTCGTACGCCTTGAACTGCATGGTGTTCTGGAAGACCGTCGCGTAGCAGAAGTGGTGGCTCGGGTTGAAGTGCATGCTGAACCAGGCGCGGTTGGGCGCCGCCTTCTCCAGCCCGCCGCCCGCGCCGCCGCTGGTGATGTACCGCACGCCCTTCTTCATGTTCACGGCCATCTCGAAGATGGGCCAGGTGCGCTCGTAGACGTGGATGTGCCCGTTGAAGACGATGTCCACGCCGTACTTTTCGTAGAGGGCGATGAGGTGCTGCGCGCTGTCGACGCCCCAGGTCGAGGGCCGGCCCGCGCCCTTCTCGGTGTCGCCGTGGTCGTCGTTGTCGCTCGAGAAGCACGGGTGGTGGTGCGCGGCGAACTTCCACGTCGCCTTGCTCGCCGCGAGCCGCTCCTCCAGCCAGCGGTACTGCTCGCTGCCGGGGTTGGTCGGCCGGTTGGTGTCGATCATGAAGAACTCGGCGTTGCCCTGCGTGAACGTGTACCAGTACTCGGGCGCGGGCATGTGGAAGTAGTCGTAGTAAAAGTGCGAGTCGTTCTCGTGGTTGCCGATCACCGGGTACATCGGCACGTACGACAGCAGCGTGGCGCACGGGCCGAACAGGTCGCCAAGCCACTGGTTCTTCGCGAAGCCGTCGTCCACCACGTCGCCCAGGTGCACCAGGAAGTTGGGCCGCAGGCCGTACGCCGCGTCGGCGATCCGCTTCGTCACGGCCGGGTTCCGCTGCGTGTCGCCGATGAGCGCGAACGCGTAGGGCATGTCCGCCGGCACCGCCGTCTGGAACGAGCGGATCGGCGACTGCAGCGTCTTGCCCGACTCGTCCGTGCACGTCACGCGGTAGAAGTACGTCGTCATGGGCTTGAGCCCGCGGATCTCCACCTCGGCGATCGCGCCGGGCGTCGTGTCCTCCGCCGCCAGCTCGAACGGCTGGTGCTCCGCGTACTCCACCTTCATCGTCACCGGCCGCGTCGCCTCCGCCATCACCGTCATCGAGTCCAGCGTCGCGTACTGCAGGTAGGGCGTCACGAGGAACGCCAGGTCGCTCGCCGGCGGCTGCCACGTCACGAGGTTCATGTTCTTCGCCACCACCGCCGCGATCTCCGCCGCCGGCAGGGCGCGGTCGTACACCTTCACCCGGTGCACCGCCCCGGTCATCGGGTAGCGCTCGTTGGAATCCTGGTAGCACCCCACCGTGTAGGGCGACTGCGCCGCGTAGAGAATGTCGCCCGACTGCTCCTTCGTCTCGGCCTCCTGCTTGCCGTTCACGTAGAGCCGCGTCGTCTCGCCGTCGTACGTCGCCGCGACGTGGTACCACCGCCCGTGGCTGATGGGCGTCGTCCCCTTCAGGTACGTCATCCGGCCGTTGCCGTCGTCGGCCCCAACCGTCGACAGGCCCACCATGAAGCGCTCGCGGTCAAACCCCAGCAGCCAGCCGTTCTCCTTGTCCCCGTCGTCCTGCAGGGCCCCGGTGATGCTGCCCCACTCGATCGTCTCCGACAGGTTCACCCACGCCGCCGCGGTGAACGCCCGCGTGGGCAGGCCCGCCCGCGTCGCGCTGCCGGCCTCGCCGATCGCCGGCGTGACGACGAGGTAATCCGCCCCGCCCAGCACCGCCGCCTGGGCCGGGCCGACCGTCTCGATCCGCGGCGAGCCGACGACTTTGGCCGAGAGCGCGTGCGTCGCGTCCATCACCACGCCGTCGCCCACGAGCCCCTCGTCCACCGCCCAGTGCGCGATCAGCCCCGGGTCGTTCGCGTCGGGGTGGGCCGAGGCAAGGCCCGCGGCCGCCGCCAAGGCACCCGCCACGCCGAGCCACCGAACACCCGCCACGCCGGTCATCGGCAACGCACGCGCGCACGCACAGCCACGAGCACCCATGGGCAGCTCCGATTCAACACGAGGGCCCTGCACGGGCCGGTTGCACAACATCCCACGCCGCCGCGGCATCTCCTCGAACGCCGCGGCCGTCCCAGTGTACAGAGTCGATTCCCAGTGAACAGCCGCAGCGGCCCGACATCGGCGCAAAGGTTTGATGAAGCCTCTACCGCACCTGCCCCGCCCCGCGCACCACAAACCGCTCCGTCGTCAGCCCCTCCAGGCCCATCGGCCCGTAGCAGTGGATCTTGCTCGTGCTGATGCCGATCTCGGCCCCCAGCCCCAGTTGAAAGCCGTCGTTGAACCGCGTGCTCGCGTTCACCAGCACGCAGCTCGACTGCACCTCGCGGCAGAACCGCTCCGCGTTCGCCGCGTCGGCCGTCACGATCGCGTCGGTGTGGTTGCTGCCGTAGCGGGCGATGTGCGCGATCGCCTCGTCCATCGAGCCGACCATCCGGGCCGCCAGGTGCAGGTCGAGATACTCGTGGCCCCAGTCCGCGTCGGTCGCCGGCTGCCAGTGGGCCGGCACGCTACCCGCGGCGCGGCAGCGGTCCAGAAACGCCCCGTCGGCGTGCACCGTCACCCCCGCCGGGCAGCGGGCGAGGAACTCCGCGAAAAACGCCGCCGGCGCCCGCTCGTGCACCAGCAGGCACTCGAGCGCGTTGCACGCCGCGGGGGCGCTGGTCTTGCCCGTCACGGCGAGGTTCGCCGCCGTCGCCGCGTCGGCGTGCTCATCCACGAAGAGGTGGCACACGCCGTGAAAGTGCAGCACCGTCGGGATGCGGCTGTGCTCGTGCACGAACCGGATGAGCCCCTCCCCGCCCCGCGGGATCACGAGGTCGATCAGCCCCTCCAGCCGCAGCAGGGCCTTCAGCTCCTCGCGGTCGGAGGTCGTCACCTGCGTCACCGCCGCCTCGGGGCAGCCGTGCGCTGCGAGCGACGCCCGCACCAGCCGGGCCAGCGCCGCGTTCGTCTCGTTCGCCTCGCGGCCGCCTTTCAGGATGCACGCGTTCCCCGCCTTGAAGCAGAGCGCGAACGCGTCGATCGTCACGTTGGGCCTCGCCTCGTAGATCATCGCGACAACGCCCAGCGGCGTGCGCACCTTCTCGACCCGCAGCCCCGACGGCACGCCCCACGCCCGCGACACCCCGTTCACCGGGTCGGGCATCGCCGCGATCTGCCGCACGCCCTCCGCCATCTCGGCGAGCTTGCCCGCGTCGATCGAAAGCCGGCGCAGCTTCGCCTCGGCAAGCCCCGCCCCCCGGGCCGCGGCCAAGTCGCGCTCGTTCGCCGCGAGCAGGTCCGCCGCCCGCGATCCGAGCGCGTCGGCCAGATGCCGCAGCACCGCGTCCTTTGTGGCCGCGGGGAGCGTCGCCACGACGCGCGAGGCCGCCCGGGCCCGCTGCGCCAGGCCCAGGGCCGTGCGTTCGTCGGCCAGCGTTTCCTGGCCCTGAGTTTCCTGGGCCAGAGTTCCCTCAGCGGCGCTCGTGTGTGGCATACTCCCGGGCGTCATGCGTCGATGCTAGCGCCGGGCCCCCGGACGCTCAGGCCGTCGCGTCCGGGCCAATCATGCACCCCATGCCCATCGACACCCTGATCCTCCTCGGCGGCGGCACGGGCGGCCATCTCTTCCCCGCCCTCGCCGTGGCCGAGGAAGCCCGCGACCTGCTCCCCGCCCCGCCTCGGGTCTACGTCATCTGCTCCACCCGCCCGGTCGACGCGGGCATTCTGCACGCGGCGAAGGCGTCGGGCCTCGTCACAGACTTCGCGCCGCTGCGCGCCCAGCCCCTGTCGGCGAGCCCGCTCGCCCTCGCGCGGTTTGTCGCGTCGTGGCCCGCGGCGGTGGGCCGGGCCCGCGCGCTCATCCGCGGCTGGTCGGCGGGCCGCACGGCTGCGGCGCTCGCCACCGGGGGCTTCGTCGCCGGCCCCGCGGCCCGGGCCGCGCACAAGGAGGGCGTCCCCCTCACGCTGCTGAACATGGACGCCGTCGCGGGCCGGGCGAGCCGGTGGATCTCGACCTTCGCCGCGCGCACGTTCACGGTGAGCACGGCCGCGTCGGCCTCGGTCCCGCCGGGCTGGCACGCCGTGCCGCCGGTGGTGCGGCGCGAGGCGTTGCCGGGCCCGGGCGCTTCGCCCCAGGCCGCGCGGCGGGCGCTCGGGCTCGCCGCCGACGCGCCGACGCTGCTCGTCACCGGCGCAAGCCAGGGGGCCCGCAGCGTGAACGACTTCCTCGCCGCGTTCCTCGGGCCGCACGCCGACGCCCTGCGCGCGCCCGGCTGGCAGGTGCTGCACCAGTGCGGCGAGGGGGCCGAGCCGGCGCTGCGCGACGCCTACGCCCGCGCGGGCGTGCCCGCCGTGGTGACGGCGTTCGTGCGCGACATGGCCTCGGCCTGGCTCGCCGCCGACCTGGCGATCGCCCGGGCCGGCGCGGGGACGGTGGGGGAGGTGTGGGCCAGCGGCACGCCGACGCTGTTCATGCCCTACCCGTACCACAAGGACAACCACCAGCGCAAAAACGCCGAGCCACTCGCTGACCTAGGCGGAGTGCTGATCTTGCACGACCACGTCGACGCGGGGGCCAATCTGCGGTCGCACGCCGCTACGCTCCGCCTATTGCTGGGGGATGCGTCGGCGCGGGCCGCGATGGCGCAACAGTTGCGCACGCTCGGCCCCGCGGACGGCGCGAAACGCGTCGCCTCGCAGATGCTCGCCGACACGGGTCGACGGGGGTGACCTGGCCCGACCGAGCGTCGCTTCGTTGGGAACGAGGCAGGCGGAGGGGCCGCGGGGGGAGCCGCGGCGGAGGGGGAGAGGCACGGCTTGGCGGGGCCAAGCCGTGGCACCCGGAGCGGGGGGCGCGCGGTCGGCGGGACTTCGGGTCGTGGGTGCGTGGCGGGGGGCCCGCATCGGGGTGTGTGAGATTGCGGCGAGTGGGACGCTCGCCTGAGGGGCTCGTGGGGTTATGGGACGTTTGGAGCAGTTTGGAACGTCAATCGCGGCAGGAGGCCGACGGAACCCCCGTACACTGGGGACCATGAAGCGGGCAGAGACCGGAGAGTCCGCGCCGACGGCGGCGGAGTGCGTGCTGTGGCACCGCCGCGGCGTGCAGCCCCCTGTTCGGCTGGTGGAGGCGCTCCACCGCCGCTCGATCCGGGTGGAGCGGGCGACCGATCGGTTTTTGGCGTTCTCGGCCCTGTTGCTCATGGCGCGACGCGCGCCCGATTCGCCCGTGGTGTTGCTGCTAGTCGACCCGCAGTCGCTGCGCGGAGCGGCGGCGGTGGTGCGGGCGGTGGAGCGGTTTGTGCCGCGGGCACCGATTTGGGTGTATGACGAGTCGAGCGACCCCCACTTGCGGGCGGTTCGTCCGGAGGATGTCGCGCAGTGGGCCGCCGCGCCCGAGGCCCGCGGGCCCCGCGGCGTCGAGGCGCCGCCGGAGGTGGTGGTTCGCCCGGTGACGCCGCCGTCGCGGCCGGCCGTGGTTGCTCCGCGGGCCGATGAGCCGGCACCGGCCTCGCCGACGACCCCGGGGGTCGGGCCGGCCGGGGGCTTGGCCGCGGGGGCGGGCACGCCGATGGATGCCGAAACGGGGGGCGGGGTTTCCGACCCGTGGTCGGTGCTGACGGAAGAAGAATTGTCGATGCTGCTGTCCGAGGATTGGCCCGAGGACGATGATGACGTATAAGTCGATTGTCCGGGTCGGGGGGCTCGCCGCGGCGTGGTGATCGGCGGGTGCTCCGCGGGCCGGCAGACGCGGGATTCGGTCGCGGATTCGGTCGGGGATTCGGTCGCAAGCCATGACGACAGCGGGCAGCCAACTCGGGGGCGCAGCGGGGCTGGGCGTGCCGGCGTCGATGCCGTTGCTGCGGGTGGTCTTGCTCGGCGCGGCGGGCGTTCGGCTGACGGGCCTTGGCGCCTCGGGCACCGGCGTCTTTGGATCGGTGCAGGTCGAGGTCGTGTCGGCCGCGGGGGTGTTTGACGCGATCCACGAGTGCGTCGGGTCGTTCGCCGGGCTGGGTGTCGGCGCGGGCGGCGGCGTGTCTGGTGGCGGCGCTGGGGGCGCGGGCGTCGGTCGCCGCGGCGTGACGACGTGCGTGGTCGTCGGGGCCGAGGGCGAGCCGGCGGAGGGCCCGCATGAGCTGCTTGCGGCGCTGCGGCTCGCGGACCCGTCGGTGGTGCTGCTGCGGCTCGGCGCGGGGGACGCGGCGGGGTACGACGGCCGGGTGAGCGAGGGCGCGGAGATCGCGGACGTGATCCGCGCGGTCGCGGCGGTCGGCGCGGGCACGGCGATGGGCCGGCCGGGCGCGGTCGGCGGGCTTGGAAACGGGACTGGAAACGGGGCCGCAAACGGGACTGGCCACGGGACTGGCCCGGTCGCGGCTGGTCCGTCGGCTGGGCTGTCGGCGTCGGGGCCGTTGGGCGATCGCGTGCCGACGGTGCGGCCCGAGGCCGCGGGCGGGCTGGCCGGCGCGCGGCGGCCGCGGGCGGTTCCGGCGGAGGGGACGGGGGCCGGCGGGGCGGCGGCTTCGGGCCACGGATCGGCGTTGGCCGGGGGGCTTCGGCGAGAGTCGCAGGCCGAGGGGATTGACGCGGGCGTGTGGACGGACGACGACCACGCGACGCCCGAGGTGCGGACGCGCGCGGGCGTGTCGGTGTCGCTGCCGGGCGCGGGTCTCGTGGGCGGTGGGCTGCCGGGCGGGGCCGGGTCTGGTGGCCTCTCCGGTGGCCTGTCTGGTGGAACGCCTGCGGGCCGCGGCGGGCGGGCGGGGGCCGAGGGCGGGTTTGCTCGGCCGGGCGAGGCGGCGGCGCTGGCGGACGCGGCGCTGGTGGAGACGCTGCTCGCCGGGGGCGAGCCGTGTGGGGAGGCGATCGGCTTGCTGCGGGCGGGGACGGGGCGGGACGATCTGCACTTCGTGCCCGCGGCGGCGGGGGGCGTGGCGGCGGGGGTCGGCGAGGCCGGGCCGGCGTTGCTGGGCGGGAGCCACGGGGCATTGGCGGTGCCGGTGGTGCACCAGGGGCGGCGGCTTGGGCTGCTGGTGGCGGAGCGCGTGCCGATGCACGAGGCAGGGGCGGCGGATCTGGCCGAGCGGCTGCGGCCCCACGCGGCGTGGCTGGGCGGCTGGGTGAGCCTCGGGCGGCAGGTGCGGAGCCTGCGGAAGGCCGCGTTCACCGACCCGCTGACGGGGGCGTGGAACCGCCGCTACTTCGACCGGTTCCTGCGCGCGGCGATCGACCACGCGCGGTCGGCCCGGCTCACGCTGACGGTGCTGGTGTTCGACATCGATAGTTTCAAGCAATATAACGATCAGTTCGGCCACCCGGCGGGTGATGAGATCCTGGTGGAGACGGTGCGGGCGCTCAAGAGCGTGATCCGCCCGAGCGACCGGGTGTGCCGCATCGGCGGGGACGAGTTCGCGGTGATCTTCTACGAGCCGACGGGCCCGCGGGCCGAGGGCAGCCGCCCGCCGGAGAGCGTGTACGTGCTGACGCAGCGCGTGCAGCGGAAGATCCGCGAGCACAAGTTCCCCAAGCTGGGCGCGCAGGCGGCGGGGCACCTGACGATCTCGGGCGGCCTGGCGACGTTCCCGTGGGACGGCGCGGACGCGGTGTCGCTGCTGGAGCGTGCGGACGAGCTGGCGATCCAGAGCAAGCGGGCTGGGAAGAACGCGATCACGCTGGGGCCGGGTGCGGAGCGGGTGTGCGGGGTGCATGGGGGGGAGTAGGGGAGTTGCGGAGGGGGCGGCTGAGGCGTGGGGGAGAAGAGGAGCACGGCTTGGCGAGGCCACGCCGTGGCACCCGGCCGTGCGGTGGTACTCGGCGTAGCTTTGGCACCCGGCGGTTTATCGAGCGTGGCAAGGCGGTGTCGAACGCACTCGAGGATCTCGCCAGATCTTCAGGGAGGTTTCAGCAGTGACACGGCGAGCTACCAACTATTACTACATGGCGTGGATACCGATTCCACGCGGCATGGCGATCATGACGAACACAGTCGAGATCACGTCGTACGTCGGCCCGCGAACCCCTCCGTTTGGGGCGAACTACCGACCGCTCGAAGGCTTGAAGGCCTGGATTATCGACGGAAGCGAACCGCCGGATTGGATCAGTGGCCAGTATTTCTCTGAAGACTTCTGCGACGTACTCCGGAGTCACGGTATCGAAGGATGGTCATCGCACCCGCTCGATGTCGATTTCCGTGGCCGCAAGAAGCAGAAAAGGTATGTGACCTTTGTGCCACACGTTCCTGCGGTCGGCGTGTACGTTCGCGCTGGCATGAGTGCCGCTGAAGGGATTGCAGATTTTCGGCAAAGAGTTCATCGGGTCGGTCTCGTCTCGAAGGACATTCCGTTCCCAGAAACCACCTGGACCGCAGATATCATGATGGCACTCCCGAATCACGTGTTCATCGCCAGCGACCGCGTCCGCCAAGCGGTCTTGGCCGCTCGCCTGCGGGGCATTGACTTCTTCTCACTGCAGATCGACGAGAGTTGGCCGCTGCTGGAGATGACGGAACGCGGCAAGGGGTGAGCGATGCGCGGAGCGGCGGGTGCGTGGGATGTGCGCGGACATGGCGTGGCGTGGGAGCACGGCTTGGCTTCGCCAAGCCGTGGCACCCGGGCACCCGGGCACCCGGCAATCGGCACCCGACACCCGGGCGCTTGGGTACCCGGGCACGTGTACCGGGGCGCGGCGTTCGCGGATTCGGCGGGCGGTGCGGGGCAGGGGGTGTCTTCCTACGCTCGGCCTGATGCACCGCGCACGGGCCAAGCTTCTCGCGCTCGACCTTGACGGCACCTTGCTCAACAGCAAGGGGAAGGTGTCGGCCGGGAACGCCGCGGCGGTGCGGCGGGCTCGGGAGGCTGGGGTGCGCGTGGTTGTCGCGACCGGGCGGGGGTGGATCGAGTGCCGCGACGCGCTGGAGGCGATTGACCAGCGGGACCCGATCATCGTCGCCAGCGGGGCGCTCACGTGCGACGGGCCCACCGGGCGGACGATCGATCGCGTGACGATGGCGGGGGAGCTCGTGAGCCGGTCCGTCGCGGCGATGCACGCGCACGGGCACGCGGCGCTCGTGCTCAAGGACCGCGAGGCGGCGGGGTACGACTACCTCGTGCTCGGCGGGGAAGACGAGCACCCGATCGACCCCATCAGCCGGTGGTGGTTCGAGCATCTGCGGGCCGAGGTGCGGTTCGCCCGAGGGCTTGAGGACGACGACCACCCGGAGCAGACGGTGCGCGTCGGCCTCTGCGGCGAGGCGAGCCGGGCGGACGTGGTGGCGGGGGTGTTGCAGCGGGAGATGGGGCCCGCGGCGCTCGTGCACAACTTCTCGTCGGTCATCAAAGAAGACCGTTCCACCGGCGTGCCGCGGCGGGTGAGCGTGGTCGAGGTGTGCGACACGCGGGCGACGAAGTGGGACGCGGTGTCACGGCTCGCGGCGGGGTGGGGCATCGCGGCGGAAGAGGTCGTCGCGATCGGCGATGAGATCAACGACCTGTCGATGCTCGTGGGCGCGGGGCTGGCGATCGCGATGGCCAACGCGAACGAGGCGGTGCTGAAAGCGGCCCACCGCGTGACGGGCCACCACGACGCCGACGGCGTGGCGGAGGCGATCGGCCGCGTGCTGGATGGGACGTGGTAGGGGAAGGGGACCGGGGACTGGCCCTCGGGGAATGGCGATGCAGACGCAGCGGGAGATCAAAGAGCTGCTGGCGGCCCGCGGGCTTTCGCCCAAGAAGTCGCTCGGCCAGAACTTTTTGGTGGACCAGAACCTGCTGACCAAGCTCGTCGACGCGGCCGACCTGCGCGAGGGGGACCTCGTGCTGGAGGTCGGCCCCGGCACCGGCACGCTGACGGAGGCGATCCTCGCCCGCGGCTGCCGCGTGGTGGCGGGCGAGCTGGACGACGGGCTGGCCGACCTGCTCGCGGAGCGGTTCGAGGCCGAGGCCGCGGCGGGCCGCTTCACGCTGGTGCGGGGCGATTGCCTGGCGGACAAGCGCACGCTGTCGGCCGGGCTGTCGGCGGCGCTGGCGGGGCGGCCTTTTTCTCACGTGGCGAACCTGCCCTATCACGCGGCGACGCCGCTGCTGCTGGCCCTGCTGACGGCGTGGCCTCTGTGCTCGACGCTCGCGGTGACGATCCAGGCCGAGGTGGCGGACCGGCTCGCGGCGTCGCCGGGCGATGACGCGTACGGCGCGATCTCGGCCGTGCGGGCGAGCGTGGCGGAGATCCGCCGGGTGGGCTCGCTGCCGGCCTCGTGCTTCTGGCCCCAGCCCGGCGTGGCGAGCGCGATGGTCGTGCTGCGCCGCCTGGCGACGCCGCTGACCGACGAGCCCGCGAAGCTCGGCGCGTTCTGCCAGGACGTGTTCAGCCTGCGGCGGAAGCAACTGGGGGTGGCGCTGCGCACGCTGGGCCGCACCCCCGAGGCGTGGCCGGAGGGCGTGCGGCCCGAGGACCGGGCGGAGGCGTTGCCGCTCGACCGGCTCATCGCGCTGGAGCGGGCGTGCCGAAGGCCGTAGGCTGGGGGGTCGCGCACGCCGGGCGGTGGTCGCCGCCCCGGGGCGCGATCGGCGGGCGGCGTGGCCGGACTTGGTGGTGGGCGGTTGGCGGTTGGAGGTGGCGATGGCGGACGCGGCCGCCGGGTCGGCGGGTGAGGCAGGCGAGGCGGGCCCCGCGGGGCCCCCGGGCGGTGCCGGGCCCGAGGGCTCGGCCGAGATCCTCTCCGCCCCGCTGTGCAAGACGCGCGACGAGGCGGAGTCGCTGGGGGTCGCCCTCGGCCCCGCGCTGCGCGACGCGTGCGGCGACCGGCTCGGCGAGATCGAGTGGTTCAGCTCGCCCTGGCAGCGTTCCGGCGCGGCGACGGGCCGGACGTGGTGGCGCCTGCCCGACGGGGCCGTCATCCCCGCGATCGTGAAGGTGCCCGTCGGCGGGCGCGAGTACCTCTGGAGCACGCGGCTCGGGGCCACCGACCCGATGCGGTGGGGCGCGGCCGAGAACGCCGACCTGCCCGTGCCGCGTCTCCTCGCCAGCGGCGACGACCTGGGCGGGCACGACATCGCGTGGCTCCTCGTGGAGCGGGTGCCGGGGGAGGCGTTGTCGCAGCACCTGGACGCCGAGTCGCTCGCGGCGCTCTTCCGGGCCGCGGCGGACTTTCACGCCCTGGCGGGCGAGCTGCGCCCGGTGGAGCGGGCGACACCCCCAGCGCCCGAGGACTGGGAGCGGCAGCTCCGCCGCGCCGAGGCGGCGTGCCGCGACAACCCGATCCAGCGGGCCGCCGAGTGGGCGGAGGCCGTGCGGGCCACGCGGGCCGTGCTGCCGCGGTTGCTGGAGCGCTGGAACGCGCGGCCCATCGAGACATGGTGCCACGGCGACCTGCACCCGGGCAACGCGATGATCCGCCCGGCCGCGTCGGAGTCGCGGCCGTCGCGGGCGGTGCTGATTGACCTGGCGCTCGTGCACGCGGGGCACTGGATCGAAGACGCGCTGTACATCGAGCGGCTGCACTGGGGGCGTGAGCAGCGCCTGTGCGGGGTCGATCCGCTGGCCGCGCTCGTGGCGGCCCGTCGGGCCCGGGGGCTTCCGGCCGACGAGCACGACGCGGGCCTGCCCGACGTGCGGCGGGTGCTGATGGCCGCGACCTCGCCCGCGTATCTGGCGCACGAGGGCGACCGCGTCTACCTCAACGCCGCGCTCGACCGGCTGCAGGCGCTGCTGCCGAGCCTCGAGACGTAGCACGGCCCCTCCCCCCCCGATCCCCGATGGCCGATCCCCGATGGCCCCACCCCATTGCCTATTGCCCCTTCCCCACTCCCCTCAAATGCCCTATTCCGGGGAGTGTCACTTGCCGAGTCCCGGACGCTTGGCTTGGGCGGGGGGTCGGCAAAGAATCCCGGACCGACGGGGCTGGCTCGTTCGAGCCGCGGCGGGCCGGGAGTTTCGGTGCGGCGTCGACCGGGGACGGCGACGGGCGCATGACGTAGACCTGCACGTAGACCTGCAAGAGACCGCCGGTTCAGCCCGGGCGCGGCGGCTGGAAAGGACACCCTGTGGACAGCCTGCAACAACTCGAGCAGCACCTCGCCTCGATCCGCGAGGACTACCAAAAAGCCAAGGGCGGCAATAAAGCGGCCAGCACCCGGGTGCGCAAGGTGATGCAGGACATCAAGAACCTCGCTCAGCAGATCCGCCAGGAGATGTTGGAGAACCGGGAGCCCGCCAAGCCGTGAGCCGCACTCCCGACGCCCACGCCACGTTGCACGCCGCGGGGCTGCGCGTTGACGCCGCCTCCCCGGCCCAGGCCGCGGAGCCCGACGCCGCGCCGGCGGCCCGCCGCGCCAAGCCCGATCTGCTTGTCGACCTCGACCAGATCGATCTGTCGGCCTGCCTCGCGGACCGACGGGCCATCGAGCGGGTGAACCCGCACCGCCACGAGATGGCGCTGCTGGACTCCATCGTCTGGATGGCCCCGGACATGTCGGCGGCCGTCGGGCTGCTGCAGGCCCGGTCGGACCAGTTCTGGGTGCGGGGGCACTTCCCCGTGCGGGCGACGCTGCCGGGCGTGCTGATGGTCGAGGCGGGGGCCCAGGTGGCGTGCTACCTGTGGAACAGCCGCAACACCGAGCCCCGCGTCGCCGCGTTTTTGCGGATCGAAGAGGCCGCGTTCCGCCGGGCCGTCGCGCCGGGCGAGGACATGTTTGTGATCTGCAAGGCCCTGAAGTACAGCGTCCGCCGCTTTGTGAGCGACGTGCAGGGCGTGGTGAACGGCGAGCTGGCGTTCAACGCCCGCCTCAGCGGCATGGCCATGGAAAAAATGCCGGGCGAGTGAGGCGGTGGGGCTTTGCCCTTCGAGCATGTCGGCGCGGCGGGCGCACGCGGCCGGCGGCCGCGGCATGATGGGCGGTGTGGAGCCGCCGCTTTCCATCGAGGTGAACGTTCAGGGGCTGGACCGCGAGGGCGTGCGGGCGGCGGTGGTGTCGTCGCTCCCCGCGCGGCCGGGCGTGGTGGTACTGGAGCGCGACGGGGCGGCTGCTGGCGCGGCGGTTGAGCCCGACGCGGCGGCGCGCACGGTGCAGGTGGTTGCGACGGGCGACCTGCGCTCGGCGGTGCTGCGGCGGCTGGTGGAGGCGGGGGAGACGCAGGCCGACCTGTTCGGGATCGTGTCCAACGTGCGGGCGTGCGTGTGCGGCAGCGGGCTGGAGGCCGACGCGGCGTACCTGGCGATCGCGCGCGCGCGGGCCCCGCGGACGTACCGCGCGGCGGCGGACCGGTGGCGGGCCTGGTTCATCCATTTGGACCCGGAGGGCGAGCAGCCGGTGTGGCGGAAGACGGACCTGCACGACCTGATCGGCGACGCCCCGCCGCCGGGGGCCGTGATCGGGCCGATGGGCACGAAGGACGCGGCGGCCCGGTACGGGCGGGCGCTGGACGAGTTGTTCAGCTTGTGCCGCGAACCGCGGCTCTTGGCGCAGCGTCCGAACGCGCAGGCGTGCAGTTACAAGCAGATGGGCGCGTGCCCCGCGCCGTGCGACGGGAGCGAGCCGATGGCCGCGTACCGCGAGCGCGTGCGCGCGGCCGTGGCGTTCGCCGGGCGCGACGCACGGCAGGAGGCCGAGGCGGCCGCGGCGCTCATGCGCGAGGCGGCGGCGCGGATGGACTTTGAGGCGGCGGCCGAGCTGCGGGTGCGGGGGGAGGTGCTGCGGGGGCTGGGGACGCCGGCGCTGGCGCGGGTGACGACGCTGGACCGGTTGAACCTTGTGGCGGTCCAGCCGGCGGGACGCGCAGGATTTGCGCGGTTG
>CAZCBN010000010.1:0-43465 GCA_964496975.1 uncultured Phycisphaeraceae bacterium | reverse complement strand
GGCGAGTACCACTCGGCCTTCAAGGGCCAGGGCGTGGAGTTCGCCGAGGTGCGGGAGTATGAGCCGGGCGACGACATCCGCTCCATCGACTGGAACGTGACCGCCCGCACGGGCAAGCCCTTCATCAAGCGTTTCGAGGAGGAGCGGCAGCTCACGGTGACGCTCGTGGTCGACGTGAGCGCGTCGGGCGTGTTCGGCGGGCCGCGGGGGACGGGGCGGCTCATCGCCGAGGCGGCCGCGGTGCTGGCCGTCGCGGCGCAGCGGAACGGCGACCGCGTGGCGTTGCTGCTGTACAGCGACGAGGTCGAGCTGTTCCTGCCGCCGCGGAAGGGGGCGAACGCCCTGCTGCGGATCCTGCGCGAGGTGCTCGGGACGCGGCCGCACGGCGCGGGCACGGCGGCGGCGGAGGCGTTCCGCACGCTCGAGCGAGTGCTGAAGCGGCGCGCCGTCGTGTTCGCGGCGGGTGATTGGCTGACGCCCCCGGAGGCCGAGCCCTGGGAGGTTCCGCTGCGTCGCCTCGCGCGGCGGCACGACGTGATCGCGCTGCGGGCGTCGGACCCGGCGCAGCGGGCGCTGCCGCGGCTCGGGCTTGTTGAGCTGCAAGACCCCGAGACGGGCCGCACGATGCTCGCCGACACCGGCAGCGCCGCCTTCCGTGCGCGGCACGACCGCGAGGCCCGGGCCGCGGGCGAACAGGCGGCCCGCACCATCCGCCGCTGCGGGGTTGACCTTGTCGAGCTGAGCACAACCCGGGCCGCGGCCGACGACATCGAGCGCTACTTCCGGCTGCGCGAGCGACGGAGGCGCGTCCACGCATGACCCGCGTCGGCACGGCCAATCCGGCGCACCGTCCGCTGCTCCTCGCGTGGGCGGGGCTCGCGGCGGCGACGCTCGTCGGCTGCGGCCGCGCGGGGGGCGATGCCGCGCCGGCAGCGGGAGCCGCGCAGTCCGCCGCGGCGGCCTCGGGCGGCGTGACGCTCGAGCTGCGCGTGGACCGGGAGGCGCTCCGCACCACGGAATCGCTCGCCGTGGAGCTCGAGCTGCGCTGGCCGGCGGGGTCGGCCGAGCCGACCTTTGAGCCGGCGCTGGATGAGGCGTTCGCAGGCGGCGGGTGGAGCGTTCGGGCGCAGCGCGAGGAGCCGCCGCGGCTCGCGGGCGACGCGCTTTCCCGCGTGCGCACGCTGGTGCTGGAGCCTTTCCTCGCCGGGGAGTATGACGTCGGGCCGGTGGCGGCGATCGCTGCGGATGCCGCCGATCCGATCGTGGTCGGGCCGCTGCGGGTGCGCGTGGCGTCGGTCTTTGCGGAGTCGGACGCATCGAGCAGCAATCAGGGCGCCGCGGCGGCCAACGACGAAACTCGGCTCGCCGAGGACATCGCGTTCTTGACCGGCCCGCTGGTTCCCCTGCCGCCGCTGCCGGACAAGCGCACGGGCGCCGGTCTGGTGTGGACGATCGCGATGGGCGCGGGCGTGGTGATGGCGCTGGGTACGGCGTGGTTCGTCATCACGCGGTGGGGCCGCGCGGTGCCCGCCTCGGCCGCGGAGCACATCGCGGCGCACGCCGCCGACGCAGAGAACGCTCGGCTGCGCCCCGAGCAGCGGCTTGAAGCGGCCGCCGCGGCGCTGCGGTGGGCGCGAACCCTCGCCCCGCTGAGCGCGCACGCCGCGAACGCCGAGGGCGGGCACGACGACGAGGTTGAGAAGCGGGCGGCGGAGCTGGACTGCGCACGCTTCGGGCCGATGCCCTCGGCGGAGGAGGTCGACCGCGTCGCCCGCGCGGCGGCCGCGGCGGCGCGGGCGATGTCGGACCGCGCCAAAGAGCCTGCGGAGGCACGGCCATGAGCGCCGTGGACGCGACCATCGCGGGCGCGTGGGCCTCGCTCGGCGGACTGCCGGGCGCGTGGCCCGCCGTCGTGGACGCCTTCCGCTTTGAGGAGTTCGGGGCGCCGTGGGCGCTGGTGCTGCTCGCCGCGCCGGCGGTGGCGCTCGCGGGGTTCGCGGCGGGGGCGGCGCGGCGCGCGGCGGTGCTGTTCGCGTCGGCGGGGCTGTGGAGCCGCGACACGACGTCGCCGACGCTGCGGGCGCGGCTGGCGTGGCTGCCGTCGGCGACGCGTGCGGTCGCGCTCGCGCTGCTCGCCGTCGCGGCGGCGCGGCCCCGCAACGAGATGGGCGACACGCGGTCCACGACCGAGGGCGTCGCGATCCAGCTCGTCATCGACCGATCGGGGTCGATGAACGAGGGCATCACGCTGGGCGGCCGCAGCGTGCGGCGGATGGAGGCGGTGCGGGACGTGGCGAAATCATTCGTCGTCGGGGACGAGGGGCTGAAGGACGACGGCGGAACGCGTGGAGCGGCCCCCGCCGGCGCGGCTCGGCTGACGGGGCGCGAGGGCGATCTCATCGGCATCGTCGCCTTTGGCACGTACGCCGACACCGTGGCCCCGCTGGTGCGGGAGCACGACGCGCTGCTGGATCTGATCGACGAGATCGAGACGGCGACGAGCGAATCAGAGGGGCGCACCGCGATCGGCGACGCCGTCGCGTTGGCCGCCGCGCGGCTCCGTCGGGCGGAAGAAGAACTGGAGCGGGCCCGGGGCGTTGAGGCCGCCGAGTCCCCCGCGCCGGACACGGACGACGCCGAGGGCGCCGCAGAAACCCCGCCTTCCGCGCCCGGCAAGGACGCGTTCGAGATCCGCGGGAAGGTGATCATCCTGATGACGGACGGCGTGAGCAACGCGGGCCGCGTTGACCCGCTCGACGCCGCGGCGTTGTGCGCCGAGTGGGGCATCCGCCTGTACACGATCGGCATCGGCGGCGAGCGCTTCGTGGAGGTGCTGGGCCGGCGCATCCCGCAGGGCAGCAACGTGGACGAGCGCGGGCTGCGCGCGATGGCCGAGCAGACGGGCGGGAAGTTCTGGCTCGCGGACTCGGTCGAGGCGCTGCGCGAGGTGTACGCCGAGATCGACACCATCGAGAAGACGGAGATCGAGACGAGCCGCGCCGTCACGTTCGACGAGCGCTTCGCGCCGTGGGCCGCGGCGGGGCTCGCGTTGCTGGTGCTCGAGTCGCTGCTGCGGGCCACGTGGCTCAGGAGGTCGCCTTGAGCGCGGCGGCACTCCTCGCCGCGGCGGGCGGGCTCGACCTGGGCCCCTTGGGCCGGCTCGACCAGCCCGCGTGGCTCCACGCGCTGTGGCTCGCGCCGGCGGTGTCGCTCTCGTTGCTGTGGTCGGCGCGGGCGGGGGCGGCGGCCCTGCGCCGCTTCGCGTCGCCCGAGCAGGCCGCGGCGCTGCTGCAGGGCGTTTCGCCGTCGCGGCGACTGGTGAAGCGCGGCCTGCTCGCCGCGGGCGTGGCGCTGCTCGCGCTCGCGCTCGCGCGGCCTCAGGTGAACCCCAGGCCCACGGAGGTGGAGCGCCGTGGCCGCGACGTGGTCTTCCTCGTTGACGTCTCGCGCAGCATGCTCGCGCGCGATGTCGCCCCCAGCCGGCTCGAACGCGCCAAGCTCTGGATCGGCGACGTCGTCGGCGCCCTCGGCTCCGACCGCGTCGGCCTGGTCGCCTTCGCCGGCGCCGCGAGCGTTCGCTGCCCCCTCACGCTCGACCGCGGCTTTTTCCGCCTCGCGCTCGAGGAGCTTGACACCGACGCGGCGCCGCGCGGCGGCACGCTCATCGGCGACGCCGTCCGCAGGACCATCGAGGACGTCTTCGACCTGGGCGATACCGAGCCGGGCGAGTTGCCCCCCTCCGACGCCGGCACGCGCGACATCATCCTCATCACCGACGGCGACGACCAGGACAGCTTCCCCGTCGCCGCCGCCGAGCGGGCCGGCCGTCTGGGCGTGCGGATCATCGCCCTCTCCGTCGGCAGCGAGGGGGACGGCGCGCTCGTCCCCGAAGCGCCGGACGCCCGCGGCTACGTCACCTTCGGCGGCCAACAGGTCCGCTCACGCGTGAACCCCAACACGCTCCGGCAGATCGCCCTCGCCACGCCCGGGGGCGTCTTCATCCCGGTCGGCACCGGCGACATCGACCTCGCCGCCGAGTATCGAAAGCTCGTCGGCGCCGCCGATCGAGCCCGCGTCGGCTCATCCACCGTGACCGAGCACGACGAACTCTTCGCCTTCTTCCTCATCGCCGCGATCACCGTGCTCACCGCCGAGGCGCTTATCACCGACCGGAGGGCCGCACCATGACGAGCCGCCGCGCACGCGTCGCGCGTCCGCACGCCGAGTTTCCGCAGGCAGGCCGCGCGGGCGTTCTCGCCGCGTGGGCGCTGCTCGCCGCCGCGGTCACGGCCTCGGCGGGGCCGTCTCCTCCGCCGGCGCCGGGTGCTGAGCCTGCAGCGGAGACTTCCGACGACGCGGCCGCGCGGATCGCCGCCGGGCTCCGCGCCCTTGAGGCCCAGAGCCTCGATCACGCCGAGTTCCAGTTCCGCGCCGCCGACGCCGTCGCGACGTCCAACGCCGAGCGCCTCGCGGCCCGCATGAACCTGGGCCTGCTGCGGTCGCGTCGCGCGCTCGCGGGCCTCGCTGCTCCCGCCGGGCCATCCGCCGCACCAGCCCCCGCCGCGCCCGCGGAAGGCGGCGCCGCATCGGCCGGCGACGGCGCAGCGCTGACCTTCGACGCGCGCATCGCCGCGCTGCGCCAAGCCGAGGCGGCCTTCCGCGCCGCGGTCGAGGCCGACCCGACGCACCGCCCCGCGCACGAGGCGGTGGAGCGGACGCGCCGCGTCATCGCCGCGCTGCAGCAGCAGGAGCGGCAACGTCGCGAACAAGAGCAGGCCCAGCAGCAGGCCGCGCAGCAGCAGGCCGAGAAGGCCGCGGACGAGCTTGAACGTCAGGCCCGCGAGCAGCAGCGGCAGGCGGAGAGCACCGCCCAAGTCACGCCCGACCCGGCGCAGGGCGACCCCGCGAGCCAGACCGAGCCGAACCGCGCGGCCCAGGAATCCCTCAGCGAAGAGACGCAGCGCGTCCTCGACGAGCTCCAACAACAACAACAACAACAACAACAGGCATCTCCCGAAGCATCGTCCCAGCAGCAGATCACCGAAAGCCTTCAGCGCGCCCGGGCCGCGCAGCAGCAGGCCACCGATGCGCTCGCGCGGGGCGAGGCCGCCGAGGCCGCGGAGCACCAGCGTCAGGCCGCCGAGGCCCTGCAGCAGGCCGCCGCGCAGGCCAAGCAGGCGGCCGAACAGTCAAAGGGCAACCCGTCCGACGGCGGCGCCGCATCGGGCGAGGCCGCCAACCCCAGCAACAACGCGTCGGAACCCCCGCCCGACACCCGCACCGCGTCCGACGGCGAGACGCCCCCGCCGACCGAGTCGCCGCAGGCCCAAGCGCCCGAAGAGCCGAAGGGCAACCCCATCGCCGAGATGCTGCTGGACAAGGAGCGGGCGGAGCGCGCCGCGCGGCAGGCCCAGTGGCGTTCGGTGCCGATCCGCCCCGTCCCCGTGGAGCGCGACTGGTGACACACGTGAATCCCGCGAGCACACGCCCCCCCTGCCGCCGCAGCGTTCGCGCCGAGGCCGCACCGCGACGCGCCGAGCGAGCTACGCCGCGGCGCCGCGCCGTCGCGGCGTTCGTCGCGTGGGCCTTCGCGTCGCTGCTCACCGGCGCCGGCACGCCCGGCCCTGCCGCAACGCTCGTCGCGGCGAGCTGGCTCATGGCCCCGCCCCGCGCGGCGTCGGCGCAGCAAGCGGCCGAGCCCCGCGTCACCGCCCAGGTCGACCGCCTCGCCGTGTACCTGGGCGATGCGGTCACGCTCCGCATCATCGTCGAGAACGCCCGCGACACACCGCCGCCCGCGCTACCGGAGATTGACGGCGTCAACTCGCGCTTCATCAGCACGGTGGACAACTCGTCGAGCTTCGTCTCGATCGTCAACGGCCGCCGCACCGAGCGTCGCACCGAGCAGTTCGTGCACCAGTACACGCTCACGCCCTCGCGGCCGGGCGAGTTCACCATCCCCGCGCTGCGCGTCGAGGCCCGCGGCACGCCCCTCGTCACCGAGCCCATCACCGTGCGTGTCGAGGAGCCCGCGGCCGCCCCGTCCGACGTTCTTGACCTCACGGTCGAGGACGACACGCTCTTCGTGAACCAGACGACCGAGCTCCAGCTCGTCTGGCTCATCGCCGACGCCAACGCGGTGCGGCAGTTTGACGCTCGCGCCAGCGCACTGCCCGAGGGCTTCGAGGCCGTCATCACGCAGCATCCGCAGGCTCGCCGCTACCCGGGCCGATACCCGCGCGTCGAGCTCTTCGGCACCGAGGGAAACGCCGAGGTGCAGCAGGTGGAACGCGACGGCAAGACGTACACGGCGCTCGTCATCAAGGCGTCCATCACCCCGACCCGCGCGGGCGACGTCGACCTGGGCCCCATGACGATCGTCTTCGACAGCGACACCGGGCGCGGGGGCGTTCGGCGCTTCGCCGTGCGGAGCAAGCCCGTTCCCGTCCGCGTCGTGGACCCGCCGGCGGAGGGCCGGCCCGCGAACTTCACGGGGCTCGTCGGCACCTTCGCCATCCGGGCCGAGGCGTCGGCCGCCGAGGTCAGCGTGGGCGACCCGATCGAGCTGCGCGTCACCATCGCCGGGGCCGAGCCCCTCCGCGGCGTCACCGACGGCCCCAACCTCGCCGCGCAGCCGGACATCGCGCAGAGTTTCCGCCTGAGCCCCGAGGGCTGGCGCTTCGACCCCTCGGGCCGCGTCGGCGAGCGCGTGTTCGTGACCACGGTCCGCGCCACCACCGACGCCCTCGCACAGATCCCCGCGATCGAACTCCCCTTCCTCGACCCAAAGACCGGCCGCTACCGCGTCGCCAAGAGCGACCCCATCCCCCTCACCGTGCGCCCCGTGAACGCGGTGACGCTCGAAGACGCCGTCGCCGCCGGCGGCGGACCGCCCCCCGCCGCGTACTTCGGCGCACGCCCGGGCGGCGCGAACGGGCCGATCCCGCTCACGCCGACGCGCGCGGGCCTCTGGACCATCGCGCGCGGGCCCGCGGTGCTCGCGGGCGAACGGGCCGCACCCGCGGCGTTCCCGGGGCCTGTCGCCCTCGCCGTGGCCCTCGCCCCCCCACTGCTCGCCGGCACGGGCCTGGCCGCGTGGCACCTCGCGCGCCGGTCCAGCGCTCGGCGGCACACGATCGCCCTTCGCCGATCCCTCGCGGCCCTCCGCGCCGACGGCGCGGCGCCCGCGGTCCGCGAGCTTTTCGCGGGCGGGCGGGGCGTCCCTGTCGCCGCGATCACCGCCGCCGACTGCCGGGAAACCCTTGAAAAAGCGACGACGCCCGCCCACCGAGCCGCGCTCGATCGTGCGCTCGCGGCCCTCGAATCCGCCGAGGCCGCCGCGTACAGCGCCGCACCGGGCGATGCACCCGCCGCGCGCGCCGAGGCGCGAACCGTCTCCGCCGCCGACCTGCGCACCATCGCGCAGGCCCTGCGCCGCGCCGATGCCCACGCGGATGCCCAGACCCACGCCCACCCACTCTCCGGGACCCTCGCATGACCGCCGCCCCGCGCGACCACACACACTCCACACGTCCGGCATATCCGGCGCCCGGCTGGCTTGCGCTGGTGCTCGTGGCGCTGACGTCCCTTGCAGCCTTTGCGGCAGCGCCCTCAGTTGCGGCGGCCCCGACCGCGCAGGAACTGCTCTCCCGGGCCGAGGCCGCGTGGGACCGCGCGGTCGAGCGGTATTCCCAGGACCGGCGCGCCGCGGAAGCCGCGATGGACGAGTGCATCGCGGCGTACACCGAGCTTGTCGAGGCCCACGGCGCGCGCACGGCCCCGGTGCTCACCAATCTGGGGGCAGCGCACCTGCTGCGCGGCGATGTCGGCCGCGCGGTGCTAAACCTTCGCCGGGCCGAACGCCTCGACCCGGGTGATCGCCGGGTGATCGACATGCTCGCCGCTGCCCGGGGCCGCGTGGGAACCGTGGCGCCGCCCACGCTCGGCGCGCGCACGGCCGACGCGTTTCTCTTCTGGCGCGGCCGCGTGCCCCGGCCCTTGCTCGCCTCCGTCTCGGCCGCGGCGTGGCTGATCGCGTGCGGCGCGGCCGCGGCCGCGGTCGCCCGCTCGTCGGCGCGGGCCCGAGTGCTCGCGGTGACGGGCGGCGCGGTCGCGTTGCTCGGCGCGGGCCTGCTGCTCGCCGAGCGTGCGGCGGTGGGAACACGGCCGGCGGTGGTGGTCGTTCAGCCGGGCGAGCAGCTTTTGCGCGGACCGAGCGTGGAGGTCTTTGAGCCGGTCTACGCCGAGCCCCTCAGCCCCGGCGTGGAGGCGGAGGTGGTCGATCGGCAGGGGACATGGCTGCATGTGCAGGTGCGGGGCGGCTTGGAGGGATGGGTGAGGCTGGAATCTGTTCGATTTTTGGACGATATTTGATCGTTCTTTGTACATATTTCCAGATTGTCCAACCAGTCCATTTTCTCAATTCTGGGCCGCACCAGGAAAATAAAGCGTTTACATTTGATTGGTACCCGACATTTTGGTACTGTGGTCAGTCGGACCTCACCATCCCCATGCGAAAGGCCGCACCGATGCATGGAGCCGATTCAGGGACGAGTTCGCGCGTCACGCCCACGTCCGCTGCTGGTGCGTTCAAGGCTGATGTCGACCGTGTCGGGTCGTGGTATGTGTGGGAGCGATTGGGTCGAAACGGTTGGGCGTCGGTCAAGCGGTGCGCATCGCGCCTCGAGGCGGTGCTGGAAGCCGCGCGGCGGAATCAGCCGCTGGACCGGGCAAGCTGATCGCCAACGCTCTCCCCGAGAGCTGACCCCAACCGCTGACCCCGGACGCGGCTGCGGTGCCGCGCGGCAGCGCCGGTCGGCGAGGCCTGACCTCGCGCGGCTCCGTTGCCGGCGCACGCAGTGCCGGGCGGGTGCAGGCGGAGTCTGTTCCGGGGCATGCAGCACAGCGGCGGTCGCGGCGAGGCCATTCCGCGGCTCGCCGGCTCCGGCTGGGTCGGTGGACGGCCCCCGGTGCCCGGGCTGCTGGCGTGCTGACTCGGGGGCCTTTGGGGCGTATACTGCAGTGCCGCGGGCGTAGTTCAGCGGTAGAACGTCAGCTTCCCAAGCTGAATGTCGTCGGTTCGATCCCGATCGCCCGCTCTTCGGAGGCCTTGAATCCGGCCTCCCACCCGCTCGCTCGCGGGTCCGCCTCACCGTCGGAGAACGAGCACCAGCGCAACGCCCCGGAGTAGTGACCCGGGGCGTTGTGCTATCTTCGCCGCGCTCGGATTCACTACCCGAGCCGGCGCCCGGGCTCAACGCCCACCCGGGCACCGACGGTGAAGGGCACCCGGATTCGCTGCATGACCCCATCGCCAGGAAGGCGAGCCGTCGCCGACGTCGTCGCGCGGTACATCGCCCACGCGGACCAGGTCTACACCTCCCGCGAGCCGTCGAACATTCGTTCCGCACTCGCCCTCTTCGTCCAGCTCGTCGACAACCTCGACGCCGCCAGCATCCGAAGAGGGCTCCGCGAGCTCGAAGCCGACGCACGCCGAAGCCCCGGATATCGACGGAAGGTCTGGGCCTACTGGCTCCGCTTCCTCCGCTGGGCCGTCGAGTTCGAGCACGTCCGCGCGACGACCCTTGTTCGCTGTCAGACCTTCCGACCCCGCTTCACCTCCCCAGAAGCCGACGAGCCCGAGACGTTCCCCTCCGCCACTTCCCGCAGCGTCCGAGGCTTCGCAACCTCCGCCGCCGGCGTCGACGTCTCCGCCATCGGCGCACCCGCCACACCCGCGGCGCTCACCAGGCCCGCACCAGGACGCGGCGCCCGCTCCGCCTTCCGCTTCCCCGAAGACGCCGAGGCCTTCGCCGCCACCGTCCGCGCGACGCTCCCCTTCCTCTCCCCGCTCGCCCGAGACTTCGTGCTCTTGCTCGTGCTCACCGGGGCGAGGCCCGACGAGCTGCTCCGCATCCGCTTCGCCTTCATCGAACACACCTCCACGAGCGGGGCCTGGCTCAGGCTCGATCGTCACAAGACCGCCCGCCATCGACCGGGTTCCCCGCGTCGAATCTTTCTCCCACAGCCCGCGCTCAACATCCTCGATCGCCACTGGAAGCCCCTCCTCCCAGACGAATGGGCCTTCCCCCGCGCAAAGGACCCAAGGCAGCACCGATCCACCGACTCCATCGCCCAGCTCCTCCGCCGCTGCCTCGCCACGTGCACGTTCCTCCGACGCTGGACCCTCGGGCCGCTTGCATCTTCTCAATGCTCCTCTACTGCGGCCTTCGGGTCTCTGAGCTTGTGGCGCTCGAAGAACGAGATCTCGAACTCGGCGACCGGTCTGGCTGGCTGACGGTCCGCAACGGCAAGGGCAACAAGCAGCGTCGGGTGCCGATTCCTCTTCCTGCGCGCAGAAGTGTGGAAAGCTACTTCCAGACTCGGGGCGATCTGAGCCTTCCCTTTGTGTTTCTCGGAGAGCGGGGACCGCTGACGACGAAGGGCGTCCGAGCGTTGTTCTCGAAGTACTCAGCGATCACGGGTGTCAAGATCCACCCACACTTGCTGCGTCACTGCTTTGGGCGGCAGTTCCTCGAAGCCAACCAGAACGATCTCGTTGCCCTGGCAGCGCTGATGGGGCATGCGAGTCTCGATACCACTAGGCGATATGTGCAGCGGACGCCGGATGAGCTTTGGGCATCGGCGGAGCGGATGGCGTACTAATTGACGCCACGGTTCGCTGGGGTTGGCGGTCCACCGCTTGGGGCGAGGGCTGGGCAATGCCGTTATGCTGTTGGCATGACAAACCGCGAGTACATCTCCGAACTCGCCATGAATGCGCTGATTCAACGCATACTCCTGGCTCAGCAGGGCGATCTTGCCCGTCCCGAGATCGGCGAGTGGTTTGATGCTGAGCATCCATGCCACATCTACATGATCTGTCGTAGACCACGGGTAACCCTCGACACCGCCACGGTGTCCGTGAGCAAGGAGACGATCTCGTTCAAGTTGGTCATCAACTACGGCCAACGCACCGAAGCTGTCCTGTTTTCTGCCCCAAACGATTTCGGCGAAGATCTGACCGTTAACAGCGTTTATCCGTTTACCGAGTTTGAGTTTGTGCGGCCTGAGCATGGCGTTGTTTATAGCGGCAAGGTTGCCCACTTGCTGCTATTTGCAAAGGACGCACGACAAGACCAACGAGACCTGGAAGTGTTATACATCGGACAGTCCTATGGAGATCAAGGAAGTCGCACAGCACCCGAGCGGCTCCAACGCCACTCGACCTTGCAAGCAATCTACGCAGAGTCGATCAGCAGGTCTCCGGAGATGGACATCTGGATAGTCTTGTGCTGCGTCAAGGCCCTGCTCTTCATCAGCATGGATCCGACCAAGCCTACCCGGACATCGCCAGACGAAGATCTGAGTCACCTACTTCAGACGGTGAGGCATCCACCATCGGAGCAGGAGCAGATCAATTTTGCAGAAGCTGGACTCATTCGGTACTTTCAGCCGGTGTACAACGAGATGTTCAAGGAGACGTTTCCGAGTTCGGCGCATAAAACCTACTCGGGGTGCTACGACGCCGATCTGAATGGTCTCATGATTGAGGTACAAACCGAATAGGCTAGATTTCGACTCTGGTCGCCGCCCGCACCAGCCCAGTGGACTCACATGCGCACATTCGATCTGCATGACAGAGCCAACCGAGTCAGCATGTTTGAAGGCCTATTGCCTCGGAACTCCGATCCGGGACACACTCTGAGCCAGCCTGAGCGATGAGAAACGTGCGGCTACGTCGCTGACCTCGGACTCACCTTGAGCGTCTCAATCGCCTTTTCGAGATCGGTCACCGCATAGCAGACACGAGCGCCGATCTTGACCGCTGGAATCGGTCCCCGAGGAGCGGTCAGATTGAAGAGAGTCCCGGGAGAGATCGACAGGCTCTTCGCAGCTTGCCGAACGTTGAGCAGCATTGGCTTGGCTGCCTGCTGGTTCTGGAAGCTGGCAACCTCGGACTCGTGGGCCTCCCTACCGATGCGACGAATCTCTGCGACAAGCCGAGAGTTGTCCGCTGCTCGAAACGTCTTGAGCAGTCCGTGCGTTGCAGCAGCAAACTGGCGGACCGCCTCTTCCTCAGTGAGAGTGGACTCCATGATCGTCTCCTTGGGAGCGCCGTTGCCCGCCACATTCAGTTGCCCTGTCTGAATGTCGAGAGTTCGATCCTGCTGACAGACACCTGACGCTCGCTTTGGGCGCGCAATCATTCGGCCTTCGGCGGACGTCGGAGCCATACAGGCAGGAAGGGCAGACGGAGCCGCTCTCGGAGCTTGACGGCGGCTTCGGCAGCGACCTCCGGAGTGTCGAAATAGCCTGCCCAATGGGTCTTTCCGTGTCGAAACACACGGACGTAGTACCTTCGCTTCTCGGGGTGGAAGCTGATGTTCAGTCGTCGCAGAACGCTTCGGGCGGTCGGTTTGGGTTCCTCGACGGCCTCGTCTTCGTCATCCTCCTCAGCATCCTCGTCGGCTCCGTCGTCTTCGCTCAGGACGATCTCCCTGCTGGGACCACTGCTGGTGATTTCGGAGGGGCGATCACGCCGGACGACGATGGCTTGGACATCCTCTCGACCTGTTTCTGAAGCGGGGGGAGGGGCGGTGGGGAGGGGCTGAGCGGAGACGGGTTGGGTTTCACTTTGGGCCGGAGAAACAGGCAGTTTCCTGAGCATGCGGACGAGCAGTCCCAGGAACGCCAACCGAGCGGTTGGACTCACGAGCGACCATGTTCCGAGCATCGTCTGGAGTTGTCGGAAATCGTCAGTTCCGGCGCACAGAGTGCTGGGGCCGGTGCTGGGGTCGCTTTGCAATGTTGCCTTTTCTACGGGAAATTCGATAGAATGGCCACCATTCCCAAACTGAATGTCGTCGGTTCGATCCCGATCGCCCGCTCTTCGGAAAACTCCGCGGATTCCGCGAACACCCCGGCGATGGTCGGGCCTGTCGTTTCTGTGCCGATCGCGCCCGATCGTCACTTCCTCGCGCGATGCCGCGCGTTCCCGCCCCGATTCTCGCTCGAACTGATGGCGGAATCGCTGGGGGCCGGTCGGGTCGACTCCGTGGCTCGGTCGACGCGTCCGCTTGCCGCTCGGGCGAGATGTCCCGGAGACGATCCATCGCCGCAGCCGTATCGGTCAGGCCCGCCAAGGTGTCGTGTTTCAACGTGGTCCGGTAGTCCCCGCGCTGTACGATTCCTTCGGCGACTTGGGGCGTCACTCGGTCGCGGGCCGGTTGCGTCCCCAGGGTGGTCCGTAGGGCGTGTCTTTGCATCACGCGCGCGTCGTGATCCTCCACCACCATCGGTGTCTTGACCCGTTTACGCCTGTCCTCGGCGACCTTCAACGGCTTTCCGTCAGCCTCCAAGACGTCCACCCGAGCCGGGCGTTGCCGATCCGTAGAAGGTCCAGTCGACGCGTCACATCTCCACGGTGCCCGACCACACGGCCGGACATTCGCGGCGCGGACTTGCGTGCCACGCTGGGCGCTGGCGAGCTCGGCGCGGCCGCTGGAGAGCGTGCGGTTTGGCGGCGCACGAGGTCGGTCGGGCGACGCGCGTTGCGACGCCGGTTGTGCAATCGGGCCGCGGTGGCTGGGTTCACAGGAACATCTTCACCGTGCACAACAGGAGGAGGCTGATCGCGCTGATCACGACGGCAGCGATCAGGAGCCGCCTCCCCTGGCCGTCGCGATAGTGGTTCCAGGCGGCGGCGTCGTGCCACCAGCGGTCGCCGCCGGCGTGCACGAACACGCCCCGAGCACTCAGGCGTGAAAAGATGAACCCCATTCTGACGCCGATGTCGCTCAGAGGCTTCGCGGCTTCCGCCGATGTGGCGCCAGCGTCACGAAAGCGATCGACCAAATCTCGCTGCCTGAGCAAGATGATGACGACGCTGCTCATGACCCCATGCTATCGCGGCGGGTGGTCGGCGCCACCCGCCGCACCCCGCGCCGAAGGCCGCTTGCCCGCGGATTCTTCGCGGGAGGCGCGGCGGTTCGCGGTGAGTTTGGGATCTTTGGGGCAGGCGTCCGCATTCGTGCGAGACGGGCTGTGGCGTCGGTCGCTTTGGGCGTGTGATGCGTCGATGGTGGCGACTCCGCCCGATGGCGTTGCGTGCAGGCGGCGGATGTTGATCGGGTCACGGCGAGAAGGGCCGTCGCGCGCTTGTCGCATCGCGGTGATGGCCGCATCCCAACGCGGCTGCGTTGGATCACGCTCTGCGTGCCCGTTGGGGCCGGAGCGTCGGCCGCCCGGATACATTTGCAGATGCATCGAGCGATCCTCATCGTGATTGCGGTCTTGGCGGCGGCGGGCGGCATGTTCGGAACACCGGCGCGCGGGGTGCCACCGGCGGCGTCGACGCGCCCGATTGCGTTCTCGCGCGAGACCGGGCCGCTGCGCATCGGTGTTGTCGGCATGGTCCACGGCCATGTCGAGGGCTTGCTGTGGCAGGCGTCGCAACGGTCGGACCTGCAGATCGTGGGCGTTTACGAGCCCGACCGAGCGGTGTTTGATCGGCTGGCGGCGAAGTACAAGCTCGATCCGTCGCTGCACCACTCGACGCTGGACGGGATGCTCGACGCGGCTCGGCCCGAGGCGGTCAGCGTCATGGGCGCCGTGCGGGATCACCTCGCCGCGGTTGAAGCGTGCGCCCCGCGCGGCGTGCACGTCCTCGTCGAGAAGCCGCTGGCGTTTTCAGTTGCCGACGCGGAGCAGATGAAGGAGCTCGCGGCGCGGCACGGCGTGCTCGTGCTTACGAACTTTGAGACGAGTTGGTACGCGTCCGTCCGCGAAGCCCAGAGGCTGGCGGCGTCTGGGGAGTTCGGCCCGTTGCGGCGCATGGTCTTCCGCCACGGGCACAAGGGGCCGCGGGAGATCGGCTGCTCGCCGGAGTTTCTCGCATGGCTCACCGACCCCGCGCTGAACGGCGGTGGGGCCGTGGTGGACTTCGGGTGCTACGGCGCCGTGCTGGCGACCTGGCTCATGGAGGGCCAGCGGCCGACACGGATCGTCGCGATCCGGTCGACCCTGAAGCCGCAGATGTACCCACACGTGGACGACGACGCGACGATTGTGCTGACCTACCCCGACGCGACCGCGGTAATCCAGGCGTCGTGGGCATGGACGCACGACAACAAAGAGATGGACCTGCACGCGGAGCGGGGCTCGCTCCACGCGGGCAAATGGAACGAGTTGCGCACGAGGGAGCGCGACGGCGACGAGCGAACCTTCGTGCCGCCGATGACCCCCGAGCTCCTCCGGGACGAGTGGACGTATCTGCGCGCGGTGGTCCGCGGCGCGTGCGAGGTGGATCCGCTCTCCAGCCTCGAGTACAACGTGATTGTCGCGGAAATCCTGGACGCCGCGCGGGCCGCGGACTGAGGCCGGTGGTCCGCCTGGCCGCGCGGTGGGCCGATCGGCCAAGCGCCCGAGTCGCGGCGGTCCGCCGATCGAACCGGGGCTCGGTGCGATCGCGCCGCGTCCGACGGCCTGCTCCCGCTGCCCCACCGCTCCGCCCCGCACGGTTGGATTGCCCTGCAAACTCCGTGGACAGACGGGAAATCGCGGGGTACATCGGGGGTGAAGCCGCGTAGGACCGAACGCCGGTCGGCGTCGTCCCTCGGTGCCCGGTCGGCTTGATCCAGCGGAGGGGGTTTCGATGTCCATCACCTCACCCGGCGGCGTGGCCGCCATCGGGGCCGTCGCGGCCGTCGCGTTGTTTGGGCCGGCCGCGCACGCGTCCATCACCCGTATCGCCGACACGGTGACCGGGGTCAGCGCCGACGGTTCGGTCGTCTCCGGCTTCGGCCTCGTCGATGACGACGTTCAGATGATCCGCTGGACGGCGTCCGGTGGGGCCGTCGCGCTCGGAACCGGGGCGGCGTTCGACGTCAGCCGCGATGGCCGGGTGCTCGTCGGCACGCGGTTCTCGGGCAACGTGACCCGCGCCGTGCGATGGACCAGCGAAACCGGCATCGTGCCGCTGGGACAAATCCCGGGGTCGGGCACCGGAGCGTTCAGCGAGGCGTACGACGTTTCGGGCGATGGCTCGGTCATTGTCGGCATCACCGACACCAACTCCCAGCCCGGCCCGCCGCTCGTCGGCTTCCGCTGGACAAGCGCCACCGGCATGCGCGCGCTCGAGGATCTCCCGGGCGGCACGCTCAGCGCTCAGGCCTCGGCCATCAGCGCCGACGGGCAGGTGACGGTCGGCTTCGCCACCGGATCGGCGGGCGTTCGGGCCGTTCGGTGGCTCGGGAACAACACCGCGCCGATTGACATGGGCCTCCCCCCCGGCCTCTCCGGGTTCACCGAGGCTCGCCACGTGAGCGGCGACGGGCGGGTCGTCGTCGGCGTGTGGGGCAACGGGCTGATGAACGAGGCCTTCCGCTGGACGCAGGCCGATGGGTACGAGCTCCTGGGCGACTTCGCCGGCGGGCTCGTCGACAGCATCGCCACAGCGACCAACGCGGACGGCTCGGTCGTCGTCGGCACCGTCAACCCAGGCGACGAGCTGCCCGATGAGCCGTTCTACTGGACCCGCGCCGGCGGCCTCCGGTCCTTCCGCGACGTGCTGATCGAGGCCGGCGTCGACGTCTCCGCGTGGCGCTCGTTCATCGACATCCGCGACCTGAGCGACGACGGCCTGGTAGTCGTCGGCAACGGCGTGCTGCGCGACGGCACCTTCGCGGGCTTCCGCGTTGTGCTCCCCGCGCCGTCCACCGCGTGCGTGCCGCTCGCCGCGGGCGGCATCCTCGCCGCCCGTCGGCGTCGCTGACCCGCCGGGTCGGCGTCGTGCCGCGGTCGTAGCGCATCAACGCGGCATCGCGGCGACCCCACGGCAACCCCACGGCGATCGAGGCGACGCCGACGCCGACGCCCGTCCTGGCCGGTGCATCGCACGCCACGCCTGGGCCATGTCCGCCGTCGGTGGCCGCGCGTGCCGAAGCCCCACGGCGACGCTGCACGCGGCCGCATTTCTTGGGCGACGCATCAACAATCGCGCTCCCACCGCGACGGGTGGCCGCGCACGCAACCGGTGTCGCGATCCGACGCCGGGCGTCGCCAACCCTCAGCGGCGGCGGCGACCCGCGACGAGGCCCGAGAGCGCGAGCACGCCGACGGTGCCGGGCGTCGGGATGTCAAAGACGCGCGTGACGTTCGTTTCAAGGAAGCCGATGTCAGACGCCACATCGCCGTCATCGCCGCCGGTGAAGGCGAACAGCGACAGGCTTTCGCCGGTCTCGATCGTCTCGCTGATGAAGAAGCCCGCGTCCGGGTCAAACCGGGCCTCGGAGAGCGAGATATCGCCCGCGAGGCGGGGGTCGTTCGAAAGGACGTCCAGCGCCGCGAAGAACTCCGGCGAGTCGAAGGAGTTGGTGAGCGCCGCCACCAGCTCCGCCTCGGTGAAGCCGCCGAAGATGTCCGAGAAGCGCGTCTCGCTGGACATGTCCCCAAAGTTGCCCGCAACGATGATCGAGGTGTCCACAACCTCTTCGACCAGCCCGCCGAAGCCGTCGTCCACCAGGGCGACGGTCTCAACCACGCCGAGGTAGCCGAACGTCAGGTAGTCCAGGAGGTTGGCCTCGGGAAAAACCTCGCCGAAGCGGATCTCAAAGACGCTCGTTTCCGAGTCGAACGAGGTCAGCCCGTCGAGCTGGCCGCCGGTCGTGCCGCTGTTGGTGCGCTCGCTGAGGTACACCGACTGGCCACGGAGCCGGTAGAAGCCGTTGTCGGCGGCGAAGCCGAGCGAACCCGAGATGGTCACAACGTCGGTGAACGATGCCTGGGCCGCTCCGGCGGTCAGGAGGCTGACAAGGGCCGCCGAGACGATGTTCGTGCGCTTCGACATGACAGTCTCTCCTTCTCTTCGTTCCGGTTCGCTTCCGAGCCGTGCTTCGCCTTCGGACATCGACTGCTGGGGCGTTCGGGGCTTCGTCACCCGGCCGTCCCGCGGGCCGCGACAGCGAAGGCCTCGGACGACCTCCCGGGCAACGGACGCCTCGGGCCCGACGCGCCCGGCCCGTGAGGCGAGTGCCGACGCAAGGTCGGCGTTGCTCTCCTCCGTCGCGCGGCCCCACGCCGCCGGCGCAGCATCGCAGGTCGCCGCTGCGTGCAGAGAAGCGCCGGAGCATCCAACCTAATCCGGGTTTCGCAAAAGGCAACAGTTCTGCAGAAAGCACGCGCGTTATCGGCCGACCGTCACGAGCCACACGCGCGATCGGCCCGCGGACCTTTCCCAATGTGAACCACGCGCACAGCCCGCGCTCGCGCCCCGGCGCCCCGGAGCAACGACCGACCCCAGGTTTCCCGGGTTGGGCAAAATGCTGAGCCCGCCCCCTCGGCAGGCCCAGGCTTGCGGAGATTTGAGCGCAACTTCTGCGGGCGACCCGTGGCGTTCGGGCCGCCGCGCGGGCGGGAGGGTCCGATCGGCGGGATCTCGTGGTTTCGGCCGGAAAGTGTGCCCCGTGATGCCGGGCCCGTGTAGGATCGTGCAACTCGTCGTGCGTTGGCCGGGGGCCGTATGGGTGTCCCCGGTGGTGAGAATCTGCCGCCCTGCCGTCCTGGGGGGACGTCAGGGGCGGCCCTCCGGTAGTCGTCGCGCGGCGTGATGGTGTTGGTCCGCATGAGCCAGGTCCCCGACAAACTCGGGCCGTACACCATCGAGCAAGAGATCGGCCGCGGCGGCATGGGCGTGGTCTACTTGGCGCGCGACCCGCGGCTCGACCGCAAGGTCGCGATCAAGGTGCTCCCCGAGGACCTGGCCGAGAACCCCGACCGACTGACGCGGTTTGAGCGCGAGGCCCGGGTGCTCGCGAGCCTGAACCATCCAAACCTCGCCGCCGTGTTCGGCCTGCACGAGCACCTGGGCCAGCAGTTGCTCGTGATGGAGTACGTCCCCGGCGAGCACCTGGGCGAACGGCTGAAGAACGGCCGGGCGTTGTCCGTCGAGGAGGCGCTCTCGATCGGCGTGCAGATCGCCGCGGCGCTGGAGGCGGCGCACGACAACGGCATCATCCACCGCGACATGAAGCCCGCGAACGTGCGCGTGCGGCCGGACGGTGTGGTGAAGGTGCTGGACTTCGGCCTGGCCAAGCCCGAGCGCGACCTGCACGGGGCCGCGGCGAGCGACGAGGCCACGATGTCGATGGCGACCGAGGTGGGCCGCGTGCTGGGGACGGCGGGGTACATGTCGCCCGAGCAGGCGCGGGGCCGGGCGGTGGACAAGCGGGCGGACATCTGGGCGTTCGGGGCGGTGCTGTTTGAATGCCTCACGAGCGTGCGCGCGTTCCCGGGCGAAACGCCGATCGACGCGATGGTCGCGATCCTTGAGAAGCAGCCGGCGTGGAACAAGCTGCCCGAGCAGACGCCCGGCCGGGTAACCGCCCTGCTGCACCGGATGCTGGAGAAGGACGCGTCGCGGCGGCTCCGCGACATCGGCGATGCGCGGATCGAGCTGGACGAGGCGCTCGAGAGCATGGGGCGGCGGTCGTCGCCGCGGGGCGTGTCGCGGCACGCCTTGCCGGCGGCGGGGGGCGGCGTGAGCGCCGTTGGGCCGGTGCTCGGCCCGGGTGTGCCGGCGCAGGCCGTGGTGTCGCCGGTGATTCCCGGCGGTGATGTTGCGTCCGCTCCGGCGCGGGGCGCGGCGCCCGGGTCGTGGGCGTGGGGTGGGCCGGGATCGCGCGGGCCCGTCGGGCCGGGGGGGCCTTCGAGCGGGAGCCTCGGTTCGAGGGCGGGGCTGCCGGTGGTGGGCGCGCGCTTCGTCGGCCGGGCGGCGGAGACGGAGTCGATCGCGGAGCGGATCAAGCAGTCGCGCCTGCTGACCCTGGTGGGCCCGGGCGGGTGCGGGAAGTCGCGGCTGGCGGTTGAGTCGCTGCGGGCGGCGTGGCCCCGCGACGGCGCGGTGCTGGTGGACCTGTCGGCGATCAGCGACGCCGGTCTGGTCGGGGTGGAGGTGGTGCAGTCGCTGGGCATCGCCGCGGGCGGGGGCGTGGAGGGGCGCGACCCGGCGTCGGCCGTGGCCGAGGCGCTGGGCGGCCGGGCGGTGGTGCTGCTGCTCGACAACTGCGAGCACGTGGCGGAGGGCGTGCGCAGCTTCGCGGCGGGCCTGATGGCGCTGTCGCCGGCAGCGGTCGTGGTGTGCACGTCGCGTGAGCCGCTCGGGCTGCCGGGCGAGTCGGTGATGCGGATCGGGGCGCTGCGCGTGCCGAGCGAGGAAGAGGGGCGTGACGCGGGGACGCTCGCCCGGTGCGAGAGCGTGGAGCTGTTTGTCGACCGGGCCCGCGCCACGCGGCCGACCTTCGCGCTGGACGATCGGACCGCGCCGGCGGTGGCGCAGATCTGCCGGCAGCTTGACGGCGTGCCGCTGGCGTTGGAGCTCGCCGCGGCCCGCGTGAAGCTGCTGAGCCCCGAGCAGATCGCCGAGCGGCTGAACGACCGGTTCAAGCTGCTGCGCGGCGGGCGGGGCGGGCATTCTCGGCAGCAGACGCTCGAGGCGGCGATCGATTGGAGCTACGACCAGCTCGCGCCGCGCGAGCGGGCGGTGTTCCGGCGGCTGTGCGTGGCGCGGGGCGGCGTCACGCTCGACGCGGCGGAGGCGATCATCTCCGGCCCTTACCCCTCGGTCGATGGGGCGGGCGAGGCGATCAACGACTGGGACGTGCTGGACCTGGTCGAGCAGCTCGTGGACAAGTCGATGCTGCTGGTGGAAGCGCCGGCGCACCGCCTCGGCCCGGCGGGCGAGGCACGCTACACGATGCTGGAGAGCATCCGGCACTACGGGCTCGGCAAGCTCGAGCAAGCTGGCGAGCAGGCCGAAGCGCGGCAGCGGCACCTGATGACGGTGGTGCGGCTCGCGGAGCGGGCCGAGTCGGAGATGCTGGGCCCGCAGCAGCGCGGCTGGCTCGAACGGCTCGAGCAGGAGCACGACAACATCCGGGCGGCGCTCGACCTCGTGGAGTCGGGCCAGGGCGATCTTGACCTGGGGCGGCGGATCGCGGGGTCGGTGTGGCGGTTCTGGGCGTACCGCGGGCACATCGCCGAGGGGCGGCGGCGGCTCGCGGCGCTCGACGCGCTCAGCCGCGGATCTGGCCCCACGGCGGCGTGGGCGAAGCTGCGCGAGGGCATGAGCTGGATCGCGATGCTCGTGGGCGACCTCATGACGGCGATCTCGTTCGGCCGGGCGGGCCTCGAGATCGCGCGGGCCACGGGGGACGAGCGGACGACGAGCAACCTTCTGAACTGCCTGGGCGCGGCGTGCCACGGCGAGGGCTTGCCCGAGCGGGCCCTCGATTACTTCCAGGAGTCGCTCGCGCTGCGGCGGCACCTGGGCGATGCGCTGCTCGTCGCGCAGACGGTGCACAACATCGCCGAGTGCTACCGGTCGATGGGGCTGCTGGACAAGGCCAAGCCGCTGTATCTCGACGCGCTGAAGCTGCTGGAAGATGGGGACGCGATTCTCGCGGCGCTGGCGCACAGCAACCTTGCGCTTCTGGAGCTGGCGCGGGGGCGGCTCCGCGAGGCGTGGGCGAGCCTGCGGCGTGGCGCCGAGGTGAAGCTGGCGCTGGGCGCGACGACCGAGCTGCCGGCGGTGCTGGAGACGGCGGCCTCGATCGCGGTCGCCGAGAACAAGATGCACCGCGCGGCGCGGCTCTTCGCCGCGGCCGAGGCGGCGCGGGAAACGCTCGCGAGCCCGCCCCGGCCCTCGACGCGGGCCGACTACGAGCCGTGGCTTGAGAAGCTGCGTGCGGCGTTGGAGGGCACGGACTTCGCGGCGGCGTGGGCCGAGGGACGCGGCATGCGGCTGCGCCGGGCGGTTCGCTACGCTCTGGACGAGGCCGAGGCGGCGATCAGCAGTTGCGACTGATCGGCCCCGGGCCGCGGGGGCTGCCGACGATGAGTGACCGCGCCGTGTACGCCGGTTCGTTTGACCCGCCGACCAACGGGCACCTGTGGATGATCGAGCGTTCGGCGGCGCTGTTCGGCCGCGTGGTGGTCGCCGTCGCGAAGAACGCGGAGAAGCGGTACACCTTCCCGCTGGAGCGGCGGCTTGCGTGGATGCGGGAGATCTGCCGCCCGTTCGCGAACGTTGAGGTGACGCAGCTCAAGAACCAGTTTCTTGCGCACTACGCGCGGGACCTGGGCGCACGGTTCATGGTGCGCGGCATCCGCAACGAGGAGGATTATCAGTACGAGCGGGCGATGCGCTACGTGAACGCCGACCTAAGCCCGGGCGTGACGACGGCGTTTTTGATGCCGCCGCGCGAGCTGTGCGAGCTGAGCAGCAGCTTCGTCAAGGGGATGATCGGGCCGGAGGGCTGGGAGGTCATCGTCGGCGGGTATGTGCCGCCGTGCGTGTTCGCCGGGCTGCAGGAGTGGGCGCGGAGCCAGCCCCCGGCCGCGGGTGCGGCCGCCGATGGTGCGCGGGGCGATGGGGGGTGAGGCGGCCGCCGTGAGCCGCCGTCGCAGGGCGATCAGCCGCGGCGCCGGCGGGCGACGCCGAGCAAGCCGAAGCCGACGATCGCAGCGGCGCCCGGCGCGGGGACGAAGGCGTACTGCAGGTGGTCGATCTCGATGCCGCCGCTGGTGTTGCGGATGCGGATCGACGCGACGCCCGCGGCATGCTCGACGCCGTAGAAGCGGTCTTCGCCGGTCGTGGAGTTGAAGCTGCCGTCGGCGTGCGCACCGTTGATCGTGGCGATGAGCTGATCGTTCGCGTCGAAGGCTTCAAAGACGATGTCGCCCGCGCCGTCGGTCCAGACAACGCCGACCTGTTGCGGGAGCACTGCCAGACCAAAGACGAACCGGATGCCCGCGGAACCGTTGGACGCGAAATACGAGCGGCCGGAGGACCCCGAGCCATCGATGGGGCCGCTGTCGCCGTCGACGGAGTCGATGTTGCCGCCGGGGCCGATGGCGCTGCCGGTCGACGTGGTGACGCCGGGGAGGTTCAGCAGGCCGTCTTCAAAGTCCTCGAGCTGCCAGCCGAAGGAGTTCTGAAACGGGCTGTCGGCCGCGGAGAGGTACGCGGTCGGGCCGAAGACGACGGTGGCCGACGCGGTTGACGCCAGCATGAGCGGGACGCACACAAAGAAAGATGGACGCACAGCCGGCCTCCGCGCTTCACGCTGGTGGTTCGATGTCGGATGGGCGGCGCCATGCCGTCCCTTCACGCCGGAGCGACGGTACATCGCGAATGGTGCCCCGCCAGCCAAGGTCTGGGAATATCTTGATGGGCAACAGTGTGGCGGCCTCGCACGGTCCGACGGGCGGGTCATGCACCGCTCGAGCGCGCACCGCGGGTACCAGGCCCCTGCATCGACACGCGTTCTCGGACCATGATGGTCGCCTGATCCCTCGGACGGTCCGGCCCCGCCGCGGCACCGCGGATGCTCGCGGCCAACACCGAGACCGAAGAGCACGCGCGGAGCCCTCGGGACGCCAAGCAATACGCATTGGCGGGTCAGAATCGCTGGGCGAACCGCGGTTTGGGTGGCATGATCGGTGGCACCTGCTGGGATCGCGCTGGCATGTCCAGCGTCCACACAGGTTTCTGCGCAATACGCGCGAATTGGCTGGGGGCCACCCTATACAGGCGGTATTGTGGCCCGGCGGGCGGCCTTCCCCGGGGGGAAATCCGGCGGGCCTGACGCTTGGTGTGTCATCCCAGAAGAGAAAGAGAAAGAGAGCGCAGTTGCCATGTTGTCGTTCAATCGCTTGGCGGCCGTGATGGCCCTCGGCCTGTCGTCCTCGGCGTTCGCGGCGTTCACCGACATCGTGGTGATCGACGTTTCGATTGATCCCCCGAGCAACGGCTACCGCCGTCTCGTCGGCCAGTCGGCGTTCCTGAGCGAGCGAACCAACAGCGGCACGACCGGCGGCCAGCTGGACAACGTGACCTCGTTCGATTCCGAGACGAGCCCGTTCCAGATCGCGTTTGCGGAGGTGTTTCCGCAGGCCAACCTCGAGGAGTATCTGACCTTCGGCTACTTCGGCGTGGTCGAGACCTACGAGTTTGTCGACGACGGCTTCGGCGGAACGGTCGAGGAACTGGTCGACACTTCGATCGTGGTCGCCGGTCGCTTCGCGGACTTCGGGGTTGACTCAACCTTCGCCGACTTCTTCAGCCAGTTCACCGAGGCCGAGCTGCTCGCGGCACTGACGGGCGGCTTTGACACGCCCGAGTTCTTCTCGGCGCTGGAAACGGTCGCGAACGATCCCCGCATGGCCGGCGACATCGCGCTGGTCGAGGCCAACTTCGACCCGGACTTCGGCGGCTACATCGGCACCACGGTTCGTAGCGGCTCCCCGCTCGCCCTCTACGCCTTCACCGGCGGGGATGCCGGCGATGGCGCGGTCGAGATCGGCTTCCTCGAGTCGGGCGTCACCCGCCAGTTCGTCCCGACACCGGGCGCTGCGGGCCTGCTCGCCCTCGGCGGGCTGGTCGCGGGCCGTCGGCGCCGCTGACGTTCGGCGGTGACAGACGGGTCCAGGCGGCGGCTCGGCCACCGCGTCTCATGGCCGCCAGAGTGCCTTCCAGATGCCCGCGGCCGCCCGCGGGCATTTTCGTGCGCGGGCGGCGGGCGTGCCGGGGACGGTCCGCCGATCGGCTCCTAAACTGCGGCTTCCCATCCCGGAGCCTTACCGCATGCCGCACGCCATCACAAAGACCGCCGCCGGCCTGAACGTTCCCGACCAGCCCATCATCCCGTTCATCGAGGGCGACGGCACGGGGCCCGACATCTGGCGGGCGAGCCAGTTGGTCTTCGACGGCGCGGTCGAGAAGGCGTACAAAGGCATGCGCAAGATCCACTGGCACGAGGTGCTCGCGGGCGAGAAGGCCTTCAACAAGACCGGCAACTGGCTGCCCGAGCAGACCCTCGCCGACTTCCGCCAGTACCTCGTCGGCATCAAGGGGCCGCTGACCACGCCCGTCGGCGGCGGCATCCGCTCGCTGAACGTCGCGCTGCGGCAGATCCTCGACCTGTACGTCTGCCTGCGGCCCGTGCGCTGGTTCAAGGGCGTGCCCAGCCCGGTGAAGCGGCCCGGCGACTGCGACATGGTGATCTTCCGCGAGAACACCGAGGACATCTACGCCGGCATCGACTTCGCCGCCGGCTCGCCCGAGGCGACCGCGATCCTCGACACGCTGCGCGAGAAGATGCCCAAGGAGTTCGCCAAGGTCCGCTTCGGCACGAAGGAGCGGGCCCGCGACTACTTCGCCGCGGCGATGGGCGGCGAGGCCGCGATCAGGGGCATGGAGTTCCCGGTCGCGGTCGGCATCGGCATCAAGCCGGTGAGCCGGTACGGCTCGCAGCGGTTGGTGTGGTCGGCGATCGAGTACGCCCTGCGCGAGAAGCGTCGCAGCCTGACGCTGGTGCACAAGGGCAACATCATGAAGTTTACCGAGGGCGCCTTCAAGGACTGGGGCTACGAAGTCGCCGTCACCGCGTTCCGCGAGCAGTGCGTCACCGAGCGCGAGTCGTGGATTCTCGGCAATAAAGAGGCCAACGCCGACCTCTCCGCCGAGGCCAACGCCAAGATGATCGACCCCGGCTTTGACATGATGACGCCTGACCAGAAGGGCAAGATCGTCAAGGAAGTCGAAGGCGTGCTCTCTGCGATCTGGGCGACGCACGGCGGCGGCAAGTGGAAGTCCAAGCTCATGGTCAAGGACTCCATCGCCGACATCACGCTCCAGCAGGTGCTGACGCGGCCCAAGGACTTTGACGTCATCGCCACGCTGAACCTTAACGGCGACTACCTGAGCGACGCTCTCGCCGCCCAGGTCGGCGGCATCGGCATCGCCCCCGGAGCCAACATCAACTACGCGACGGGCCACGCCATCTTCGAGGCGACGCACGGCACCGCGCCCAAGTACGCCAACCTCGACCAGGTGAACCCCGGCTCGGTCATCCTGTCGGGCGAGATGATGCTGCGGTACATGGGCTGGACGGAGGCCGCGGACCTGATCATCAAGGGCATGGACGGCGCGATCTCGGCCAAGACCGTGACGTACGACTTCCACCGCCTGATGGCCGCCGAGGGCGACACCGCGGCGACGAAGGTGAAGTGCTCGGAGTTCGCGAAGGCTGTGGTCAAACACATGGGTTGATCCCATTCGCCGCGCGGTCCGCGCCGCTTCTCGGCCCCTTGGACCGGGCCCCGCCCAGAGCCACACCGCACGCTCACGAAGAAATCATGCGTGGGCGCTGCAATACACCGACGACGGTGCAACACGCCGCGTCGGGACGCACGTTGCATCATGCCGGGGCAGCCCGGCGACGACCTCCGGCCGGTGCAAAGCCCGTGCGGCCCCGGCCCCGAACCTCACGGCCTTCCGCCTCGCCGGACGGGGGCCGCGGGCCAAGGCGGACGATCTGAGTGATGCCCGACGCGCAGGCTGACACGCAGCGCCCCTCGCGGGTGTACGCCGCGCCGCTGGACCTGGCGGGCTTTGCCGCATTGCTGCGGCCGGTGTACGGGCCCCTGCGACTTCTCGCCGCGGCCGAGGTCGGTTGGACCGAGGCCGACGATGTTCTTCAGAAGACCTGCGTGCTGGCGATGCGGCGCCTGGGCGACTTCACGCCCGGGACAAACTTTCGGGCGTGGATGGCCTCCCTGCTCCGCGGGGTCGCGGCCAACCACCGACGCGCGGAGCAGCGCCTCGCCGGGCGGCACCGCCGCGCCGCGACCGCGATGCCCGACCACGCGGCGGCCGGTGAAGCGAACCCGGCGCTGGAGGCGGTGCGACGCATGGAAGGGGAGAGATCGGCCGAGTTTGAGCGTGCTCTCGCGGCGCTGACGGATGATCAACGCCGCTGCCTGTTGCTGAAGGTTGTGATGGAACACTCCTACGCCCAGATCGCAGAGATCACCGGCCTGTCGGAGGCCACGGCGCGAAGCCACGTCTTCCGCGCCCGGCAACGACTCCTGGAGATGCTCCCGCCGCGAGGGGAGGCGCCCCATGCCTGAACTTCCCGACGATCGAGCCGCCGCGCTCTTCTGTTACCTGGACGGCGAGATGAGCCCGGAAGAGGCCGCCGCGTTTGAACGAGAGCTCGAGGGCGACGCTGAGCTGCGCGAGGCCCTGGACACGCTCCGCGGCTTTGACCGCGGCATGAAACGATTCGCGGCGGCCTCGGGCGAGGTGGCACCCGCCGCGCCGGACCTTGCCCGCTGGCTCCGCACCATCGACGCCGAGGGCGAACTGGGCGAGGCGGCGGCCGAAGCGACGCTCCGCATCGACGACGGACAGCTCCCGGCGACGCACCCCGCGGCCGGCTCGAGCGATGTGTCCGCCCGCGTGCAGCCCGCGTCACCCCTGTCGACCCCGTCAACTCCGTCAACCCCGTCACCTGGCCGGCGGAGCCTTCCGCCCGCGGCGTGGCTCGCGCTCGCCGCGTGCGTCGCCGGCGTGGTCGGCGGCGGGCTGTGGTTCGGCGGCGCGCTCCCGCGCACCGCGGCGACCCACACCGCGCAGCAACAGGCCGGGCCTGGCATCAACCTCTCGCGCGAGTTCGCGCGGTACCTCGCCGACCCCGCGCCGAACAAGGTGTGCGACACGCCCGAAAAGTTCATCGCCTACACCCGCGAGCGCTTCGGGTCGCCCATCGCCGCGAGCTTCGACGCCGGCGTGCAGCTCGTCGGCTGGCGCGGCCCCGGCGGCTCCTACGACGACGAGCCCGTGACCGGCGAGCCGCTCGTCCTGCTCGCCAACGCACAGGACGGCCAGCCCGTCATCGTGCTCTTCCAGAGCGCCGCGAGGCCGCAGCCGAGCTTTGACGAGTCCGCGGGCCTGCACATGCACTGCGGCGTCATGGGCGAGACCGCGGTCTTTGAAGTCTCCCGCCGCGAGCGGGCCGTCGTGCTGCCCGTGCTGCGGCTCACGCAAGATTGACATATCGCCGCCCGCAACGCCGCGGCCCTCGGCGAACCTTCTTCTGTGTGCGGACCGCGGGTTGATCGAGAGACGATCGCCGCGGCCGACCATCACCACGACACGCCGTTCACCGGCACCCTTGGGAGGATTGAGACATGTCCAAGAACGTGATCGCATGCGCACTCGCCGCCGCGGCCCTGAGCGGCCTCGCCAACGCCGCCGACGTCGTCTTCGACAGCGACCCCTTCGCCGGCTCGACGGCCCTCACCACACCCGGCCGCCAGGTCGCCGCCAACAACGAGCGCTTCCTGCCCGAGTTCAACCTCGACACCGACACCTTCGTCCTCGACGACCGCTTCTTCGACGTGAGCCGGCCCGTCAGCTTCTTCAACGGCTTCGCGGCCGACCTGCCCGCCTCGGGCGGCCTCAACGTCATCGTCCTGCGTGACACGGTGAACCCCGCGGGCGGCGCGTTCAACGCCGGCACCGCCGCGACGCTCATCGCCAACGAGATCGACGTGGCCGGCGCCGGCTTCTTCGTCTACTGGAACAGCGGCCTGCTCGTCAACCGCCTCGTCTATTCCGTGGACCTGAGCCGCGCCGACGCCGACCTCTCCGTCCTCTCCCGCGAGCTCTCGCCCACCGGCCAGGACGCCATCAACCGCCTGCCCTTCTACACCGAGAGCAACTTCCGCATCGTCCCCGCCCCCGGCGCGGCCGCGGTGCTGACGGCGGCCTCGCTCCTGGCGGCCCGTCGCCGTCGCGCCTGAGTCGCCGCCGCGTCCACTCGGCACGCCGGCTCGAACGCCCGGCCCTCCACGCGACCCACGCAGAGGCCGAGGGGCGCGCCGATCGCGACCCTTCGAGAGAACAAGGCAACGGCCAAGGGAACGATGCAGAGACGCCGCGGCGGACCGAGAGGGTCGACGCGGCGTTTTTCTTCTCGCGACGCAAGCCGCCGCCCAGGCACCGCCCACCGAGACCACCGGGCCAGCCGGCGCGATGGCGCGTACGCTTCTCCGTGCGCACGCTCATCGGCCTCATCCTTGCCTGCGTCGGCGGCGGGCTCATCGCCTGGGCCATCGTCGGCGGACTTTCCGAACTCGGAGCCGCGTACGAGGGCGTGCTCGACGACCCGCTCGCCACGCCCGCCGTCGAGGAGCGCGACCGAGGCGACCGCATCCTGCAACGCCTTCTTCCCGGCGCTGTGGGCGTGCCGATGTCCATCATCGGCGGCGCCATGCTGTCCGGTCTCGCACGCCGGCGCCGCCGCCGGGGGCACCTTGTCACCGAGGCGGCCACCGACATCGCGCTGGACGAGCTGATGAAGAGCTGACGCCGCGCCCCGCCGCCCCCCCACCGCGATCGCCCGCGCCATCCACCGCCCCGGCCATCCGCTCAGCCCGCCGCCGCCGCCGCGGTCGCCTGCTGCTGCAGCATCGCCGCGACGAGCGACGCCTCGTTGACCGCCGCCGAGCTGCCCGTGAGCACGATCGGCAGCGTCGAGATCCCCTTCACCGATCGCGACCACACGACCGCGCCCGTCAACGCATCGAGCCGGTGGATCATCTTGCCGTGGCCCACGTAGAGCGCGTCGCCGCTCCGCGCGAGCGTCACATAAAACGACAGCGACCACATCGACTTCGGCAGCGGCGTGCGCCAGAGCTCCACGCCCGTCGTCGGGTCGAGCGCCGCCACCACCCCGTTGCCGCCGACGAACACCAGGTTGTCCAGGCTCAACTCGCCCTGCCGCATTGGAACCCCCTTCCGCTAGACCTTGTTGGGAGGCCGCCCGCACCGCTTGCAGGCGCCCCGGCCGGTGTTAGGCTATCAACATGCCACTCACCCGCGACCAGATCGCCCGCCGCGCCGCCGCCGAACTCCGCGACGGCTACATCGTCAACCTCGGCATCGGCATGCCCACCCTCGTGGCGAACTTCATCCCCCCCGGCATCGACGTCTGGCTGCAGTCCGAGAACGGCCTCCTCGGCATCGGCCCCTTCCCTACCGAGGCCCAGGTCGACGCCGACCTCATCAACGCCGGCAAGCAGACCGTCACCGCACGCCCCGGCGCTAGTTTCTTCAGCAGCGCCGAGAGCTTCGGCATGATCCGCGGCGGCCACATCGACATGTGCATCCTCGGCGCCATGCAGGTCAGCCAGCAGGGCGACATCGCCAACTGGATGATCCCCGGCAAGATGGTGAAGGGCATGGGCGGCGCGATGGACCTCGTCGCCGGCGTCCGCCGCGTCGTCGTCATGATGGAGCACAACGCCAAGGACGGCACGCCCAAGCTCGTCCGCGAGTGCTCGCTCCCGCTCACCGGCGCCCGCTGCATCGACATGGTCATCACCGACCTCGCCGTGCTGAAGATGGACCACCAGCGCGGCCGCTTCCGCCTGCTGGAGGTCGCGCCCGGCGCCACCCGCGACGAGGTGATCGCCAAGACCGAGGCGGAGATCATCGCCGACGGACCCGTGGGTGAAATCGCCGTCTAGCGGTCTCGAAGGACCATCGGCTTTCCGGAGAGCGGCATGGCGGAGCAGGTCACGTTGCGTTGCCCGACGTGCGGCTACACCCTCAGCGGGTTGCCCGACGCCGGCTCGTGCCCCGAGTGCGGCGGCCTCTATGACGGCGAGGCGATGCGGAACGCCCCCGCCCCACCCGACCCCGAGGTGACGGGGTGGCTTCTGGCCATACCCACCGTCGGTATGCTCGGCGGGATCTTTCTGTCCGTCATGAGCGAGCTGACGAGTTCCCAAGACACCCTGATTGTCGGCATCTCTCTTGTTGGAATCGGATGGATCCTCGCGCCGGTCATCACGCTGATCGTCGTGCTGAAGACCGTGGCGGCCTGGCGGGCCCAGCCCGACGCCCCGCCCGGCTGGTACGCCAACTACCGACGCATTGGGATCGCGGCCCGGGTGTTCGCCGCGATCAACACGGCCATCACCGCCTCGACGGTGCTGGGCTGCGGAGCGTGCCTCGTCATGCTCGTGCCGTGACGCCCCGCTCGAAGCCGGATCCCCACACGAAGGGCGGGAGCATGCCGAGCCGAAGGACTAAGAAGCCGCGATCGGGCAACATCAAGCGCGCGAGCATCTTGTGTCCGGCGTGCGGGTACAACCTCACCGGGTTGGCCGATTACGGCCCGTGCCCCGAGTGCGGCGAGACCTACGACGCGGAAGCGATGCGAAGGCCACCACCCCTGCCTCACCGTGAGGTGACGGCGTGTTTGCTGGCGGTTCCTACCGTCCTGCTCGTAGTGGCGCTCACGATGTTCTTGACGCCCACCGGATCGAACCCTTTGGGGCAAGCACTTACGCTCATTGCCTTTTGGCTTGGCATTCTGCTTGCGCCGGTCGTGACGTTGTTCGTTCTCCTCAAGACCGTTGCGCAGTGGCGGGCTCAGCCAGATTCACCGCCGGGTTGGATTGCCAACTATCGACGCATCGGCACGGCGGCCCGAGTTTTCGCGACCATCAATCTGATCGTCACCGGCACAACGGTGCTGGGCTGCGGAGCGTGCCTGGTCCTGCCGGTGCCGTAATGGTCGGCAGGAAGCCGTTGAATCTCACACAAAGGGCGGGAGCATGCCGAGCCTCACCATCGCGGACCCTCCGGCCGACATCATCAAGCGCACGCGCAGCCGCTGTCCGGTCTGCCTCGCCGAGATTCACGCGGAGGTGCGGCGCGAGGGCCGCGCGGTGGTGATGCACAAGACCTGCCCACACCACGGCCCGTTCGCCGCCGTCCTCAGCCGTGACGGCGAGCGGTACTACGAAAGCCTCGGCCGACGCGAAGGCGAGGCCTGTTGCGGCGGCGGGTGCGGGTGCGCCCCGGGCGAAGTCGAGGGCCCGGCCGCAGCCGAAACCGTCGCGGCGACACCACACGCGTCGTCGGTCGAGAGACTCTCAACCTGCATCGCCCTTATCGAGATCGTGGACTCCTGCAACCTCCGCTGCCCCACGTGCTACGCCGCCTCGCCCCACAACGACGACGTCGGCCTGCAATACACGCCCTACGAAGAAGTCATCGCCCGCGTCTCCGGCGTGCTCGCCCGCAAGGGCATGATCGACATCCTGCAACTCTCCGGCGGCGAGCCCACGCTGCACCCGCGCTTCCTGGACCTGCTGGAGTGGGCCGTGCTCGAGCCGCGCATCGGCTACGTGCTCGTCAACACCAACGGCCTCCGCATCGCCGCCGACGCGCGGCTCCGCGAGCAGATGGGCCGCCTGCGGCGCGACCGCCTGGGCTTCGAGCTGTACGTGCAGTTCGACGGCCTGCAGGAAGCCGGCCAGCGCGAACTCCGCGGCGCCGACCTGCGCGACGCACGCGTGCGGGCGGTGGACCTCGCGGGTGAGGCCGGCATCCCCAGCACGCTCGCGATGACCGTCACGCCCCAGACGATCAACGGCATCGGCGACACCGTCCGCTTCGGCCTGCAACGCCGGCACGTCCGCGGCGTCACCTTCCAACCGATGTTCGGCAGCGGCCGCGTCCGCGGCGAGCCCCACGCCCGCACCGCCCCGGCTCGCATCGAGAGCACAACGCTGCCCGTGCTGCGTGCCGCGAACGCCGGCGGCCCAAGCCAACATCCCTGCCGCCGCGACGGCGGCCTCAGCGTGGGCGACGTCGTCCGCGAAGTGGTGCGCCAGAGCGAGGGCGTCATCCGCGAGGCCGACTTCACCCCGCTCCCGTGCGGCGACCCGAACTGCCACACCATCGGCTACCTGCTCCGAACCCCCAGCGGCACCGTCGGCCTCGGCAGCCTCATCAACCTCGCCGACGTGCAGGGCTTCCTCCGCAACCGCGTCGACTACCGCCTCGAAGACCTCGAGCAGTGCGGGTGCGACAGCGAGCCCCTCGGCGCCATCATCAAGCAGGCCGAGATCTCGCCCGACGCCCCGTTCCGCCTCTTCATCAAGCCCTTCATGGACGCATGGACGTTTGACCAGGACCGCATCGACCGCTGCTGCACCCACGTCATCAAGCCCGACGGTTCGCTCGATTCCTTCTGCCGCCACTACCTGACCGTCGGATGACGCCCGCCGAACGATCGACCCCGGGAGAGTGACCTTGCCGCACGGCACCGAACCATGGCGCATCGCGGCGTCGCTCGCCCTGCTCGCGTGCGGGCTGTGCGTCAGCGCCTGGCTCTACCGCCGCGCCGCGCGACGCCCATCGCCCGGCAAATCCCCGACCGCCGCAGCGGACAGCCCGAGCAGGCTACCTCGCTTCGACCGCCGCATGATCGCGGTCTACGCCGGCGCCTTCCTCGGTGCGGGCGCCGGCGCCAAAGCGGCCTTTCTCTTCGCCGAGGGATGGGCCCACAGGGACGACTGGCTCGCGCTCCTCACCGGCCGCAGCGTCCTCGGCTCCCTGCTGTTCGGCTACATCATGGTCGAGCTCGCCAAGAAGCTCGTCGGCCTGCGCCGCTCCACCGGCGACGCCTTCGCCCTCGCCGTCCCCGTCTCGCTCGTCTTCGGCCGCATGGGGTGCATCGTCCGCGGGTGCTGCCCGGGCGTGGCGTGCGAACGCGCCTGGTGGGCCGTGCAAGACGCCGCCGGCGTCTGGCGCTGGCCCTCCAGCCTCGCGGAGCTCACGTTCAACGCCGCCTTCGCCGCATGGGCCTGGACCGCCGAACGCCGCGGCTGGCTGACGAACAACCGCTTCCACCTCTACCTCATCGCCTACGGCGTCTTCCGCCTGCTGCACGAGTTCGCCCGCGACACCGCCCGCTGGCTCACCCTGGGCGACCTCGGCTTCAGCGGCTACCAGCTCCTGGCGCTCGCCTGCGTCGCACTCGGCGCCGTCCGATGGGCGCAGCGCCGCCAACCCGACGGCACCGGCTCAACCGGGTCGCACGACAACGACCCCCACCGCTGAACGCCCGTTCGTCCCATTGACGCCCGGCTTACCCGCCAGACGTCGCACCCTCCGGCACCGTAGCCGGCTCTGTCGAACCGTCCGCAGGGCCCTCCGTCGTCGGCGCGGCCAACGGCCCCGCGCCGCTTGCCGTCCCATTGATCGCCGCATCCACCTGCCGCCCCAGCTCATCGCTGATGTCAATCCGCGGCCCCGGGTCCGCGCGGAAGCCGACCTCGGCCAGCTTCGCGTCGCCCGCGCTGATCATGCCGCGCAGCTCCTCCGCGGTCACCTCCGCCGCCGGCTTCAGACTCTGCTGGCCCGATTCGGCGTCCACCGTCTGCAAAGTGCCCATCACGCCGTTGATGTCGTCGGACGACAGCACACCCTCGTGCAGCGCCGCCGCGAGCCGCTGCAGCGTGACCGCCCCCGCCGCCTGCTCCTCGGCCGTCAGCGCGCTCTTCGGCAGATAGCCCAGCTCAAGCGCGTACAGCGTGCCCACCGGGAACAGATCGCTCGTGACAAGGCTCTGCATGAACGTCGCGAACTCCTCGGGCCCGATCTGCTTGCTCTTGAACGCATCCGCGAAACGCACCACGTGCGCCTGCATGTCGGTGCCCTCGCCCACCGGCAGCGAACCTTCCTTGTCCAGCTCCGTGATCAGCGCCTGGCTCACGCTCACCAGCCCGCTCGCGGTCCAGCTCCGCCAGTTCAGCATCACCACCACCACGCCCACCACGGCCACAACGAGCAGCACGCCCAGCACCACCAGGCACCCGACGAGCGCATTGCCCCGCCGCGCCGGCCCCGCGAGCCCCGCGAAGCCCGTCACCCCGCGGCCCTCGCCCCGCCACCCCTCGTCCGTCCCACGCGTCGCTGCCCGGTTCCCGTGCATGGTCCATCCCCTTGTGTGTGTGCACGCCGGCGCGCGTGTCATCGCGCGCCCGTGTGCCCGCGGCATTCTTGGGCGAGCACCCGCGCCCGTTTCGTCGCCGCCCGACCGCGGCCCAAACCGCGCCGGCCCCGCATCCCCCGCCAACCCCGCTCAGCCGAACAGCCCGCGGAGCCGCTCCTTGAACGAGTAATCCGTCAGATCCGCCAGCTCACCCGCGTCAAAGAAGCACCCGCCGCTCTCCGGGTCCACCTCAAACTCAATGTGCCTCTGCCGGTCGTCGCTCACCACCATCATCACAACCCCGGTCCGCGGGCTTTTCAGCGACCCGCGCTTCGCCCGCCGCGCCGCGTCGCTCTCCGCCGTCGGCTTGTCGAGCGCCTGCAAAAGCCCCTTCTGCGTCGCGCTCAGCAGCGCGAGCTGCGCCAGCTCGCCCCGATCGAGCCAGATCGCCCCGGTCTTCGGGCAACGGTCGATCCGCACCGCCCCGATCTGGAGCTTCTCCATCGTCTCGCCGTTCAGGGGATTGACGATCGCCGGGTCCGCCCCGGTCGGCTGCACGACTTGAACGCCCGCTGGGTACGCCATGCCGGAAGCATACCTTCCCCCGCACGCGGCGCCCAAAAACGCCCAGCCTCGCCCCAACCCGCCCCGACCCGCCCCGACCCCCGGAGCCCCGATGCCCCCGCCCACCCCGTGGTTCGACGCCCACCTCGACCTCGGCTGCCTCGCCGAGCTCGGCCGCGACATGCACGCCCCGCTCGCCGAGTGCCGGGGCCGCCAGCTCCCCGCCGCCGTCACCCTCCCCGCCCTGCGCGACGGGCACGTCACCGCCATGCTCGCCACCATCTTCACCCAGCCCATCCCAGACCCCTCCGCCCCCGGTGCCGAGACCGCCAACTTCGCCTACCCCGCCGGCAACGCCGACAAGGCGTACGTCGCCGGCATGCGCCAGCTCAAGCTCTACCAGGCCTGGCGCGACGCCCGCCTCCTCGCCCCCCTCCCCCGCCGCGGCGCTCCCAGCACACCCATCGCTCCAAGCACCTCGCCCCCGACCGCCGATCCCCGTTCCCCCATCCCCTCCCCGCAGCCCATCCTCACCGGCGTGCTGATGGAACACGCCGACCCCGTCTCCACCCCCGACGACCTCCCCCCCTGGGTTGCCGGCGGCGTCCTCGCCCTCCGCCTCGCCTGGTCCCACGCCTCCCGCTACGCCGCCGGCAACACCACCCCGCCCGACCAAGACCGCGGCCTCACCGACCTCGGCAAAGAGTTCGTCCGCCGCATGGACGACCTGCACGTCGTCCACGACGCAAGCCACCTCTCCGACCGCGCCCTCGCCGACCTCTTCGCCGCCACCGACCGCCCCGTCATCGCCAGCCACTCAAACGCCCGCGCCCTGCTCGGCGATAACCCCGCCGGCACACCCCAGCGCCACCTCGCCGATGACCACATCCGCGAGATCGCCCGCCGCGGCGGCGTCATCGGCCTCAACCTCTACAGCCCCTTCCTCGCCGCCCGCTGCAAAGACGCCGGCCGCGCCACCCTCGCCGACGCCCTCGCCCACATCGAGCACATCTGCGAGGTCGCCAACTCCCGCCGCTGCATCGGCCTCGGCTCCGACATGGACGGCGGGTTCACCGCCGACCGCAACGTCCATGGCGTTGACTGCCCCGCCCACCTCCCGCGCCTCGCCGAAACGCTCGCCCACGCCGGCTGGCCCGACGACGACATCCACGCCTTCGCGTACCGCAACTGGGCCCGCTTCTGGAACCTCGCCGACGAACGCCCCGCATAAGTCCCCGCCCCGCCCCGCCGCACCCAAGTGAGAGCACCCCGGCCCGTCCCGAACGCACGGTCGTCCCGGGTCAGAGACACACGCTCAAAGCAACCGCGTCCGCGCGCTCACACCCCGGCCGTCCTGGCCCCTCCCTCACCCTCGCCCTCGCCCTCACCGTCGCCAAGCCCCGCGCGGATCGCCGCCTCAAGCCGCTCCACGCAGCCGCGTTGATGCAGCCGCCACTCGATCGACCACACCCGCGCCATCCGCCACCCAAGCCCCGCGAGCACCTCCCCCCGAAGCCGGTCCCGGTCCCGCGCCGTCGCCGCCGCGCGGTACGACGCGCCGTCGCACTCGATCCCCAGCACATACTCCCCCGGCCGCCGCGGGTGCCGCACCCCGAGATCAATCCGATACCCCGCGCAGCCGATGCGCGTGTCAACCGCCCACCCCCGCTCGACCAGCGCGTCCCGCACCGCGTGCTCCAGGTCAAACGCCGCCGCCCCGCGGCGGAGCGTCTCCCCCGTGTGCGCGAGCGCGCCCGGGCCGCGCTCGGCGTACTCCAAAAACGCCCGAAAATGCCGCACGCCCACCGCGTCCGTCCGCCGCAGGTCGATCTGCTCCGCCCGCAGCGAGCTGAACACGACCAGCCTTCGGCGCGCGCGCGTCACCGCGACGTTCAGCCGCCGCTCACCCCCCTGCTGGTTCAGCGGGCCGAAGTTCATCCCGAACTTCCCCGACGCGTCCGGCCCGTACCCCACCGAGAACACAATCGCGTCGCGCTCGTCCCCCTGCACATTCTCCAGGTTCTTCACGAACACCGGCTCCTCCACCGCCGCCGTGAAGTACGGCTCAATCTCGGGGTGCTCGCGGCGTTTCTCGTCCAGCAGGTCCTCGATCAGCGCCCGCTGCGCGATGTTGAAGGTCACGATGCCCACCGACTCCCGCCCGCCGTGCGCGCGCAGCCGCTCGACCACGTCGTCCACCACCCGCCGCGCCTCCACCGCGTTGGTCCGATCGCCGCCCCGGTCGTACACCCCGTCCGCCACGTGCCGCAGCGTGACGCCCAGCTCTTCCGACCGCTCCTGAGGCGACGGGAAGGTCTGCAGATCGTCGTTGTAGTAGTGCCGATTGGAGAACGCGATGAGCGTCTCGTGCCGGCTCCGGTAGTGCCACCGCAGCCGCAGTGAAGGCACCCCCGCCGCGTTGCACTCGTCCAGGATCGACTCCATGTCCTCGTCGATCTCGCCCGGATCGTCCTCGATCTCCTCGTCCCCCTCCCCCTCGCCGATGCTGAAGAACCGCGTCGGCGGCAACTGCCGCGCATCGCCCACAACGATCACCGACCGGCCCCGCACCATCGCGCCCACCGCGTCCCACACAGGGATCTGCGACGCCTCATCAAAGATCACAAGATCAAACGGCGGCAGCGACGGATCAAGGTACTGCGCCACCGACAACGGGCTCATCAAAAAGCACGGCTTCAGCACCGGCAGCGTCTGCGTCGTCGACGCGATCAGCCGCCGCGTCGGAAGGTGGCGCCGCTTCTTCTGCACCTCGCGGCGGATCAGCGCCAGCTCCGCCTCGGCCACCCCCGCCCCCGCCCCCGCCACTCGCGACGCGATCACGCCGCTCGCGCCGCCGATCGCCGCGCGGTCCAGCTCACGAAAGGCCGCAACATCCGCGTTGTGCCGCTCCGCGTTGAAGCCCCGGATGACCGGGTCGGCGTCCGCGTTCGCGTTGAACCACGGCTCGCCGAACGCCCGCTCGAACGCCTCCGACACCCCCTCCGCCGCAAGCTCGCCGCGCTCCAGCGCCGCGACCAGCGGCCCAAGCCCCTGCGCCCCCGCCGCCTCGCACGCCCCGCGCCACACGCACCACGCGTTCAAGCCGTCAAGCCCGCCCGACCAACGCCGAAGACACGCCCCCGCTCGGTCCGTCCACGCCCGTTCCGCCGCCGCCCCCGGCTCGCCAACATCCCCGCCGATCTCCGCCGGGCCAAGCAGCCCGTTCAGCGCCGCCCACGCCGAGCCCCACGCCGCCGATGCATCCACCAGCGCCCGCGCCGCGCCCGCCGCCGCCTCGCGCACCGTGCCGTCGCACGCCACGGCCACAAGGCGATCCGCCACGCCCGCGCCCGCCGCGTCGCGCCCCACACCCATCGCCGCCCCCGCCACCCGCTCGGCCCACGCGACCGACGCCGCCGCAGCCGCCCACGCCTCGCGCGGCGCATCCGCCCCGCGCGGCGGGAGCCACCCCGCCTCCGCCCGCCCCGCGACGTGCGCCGCCAACTCGGCAACGACGCCGCGCCGCTCGCGTGCCCGCTCAAGGTCCGCCAGCACCACATCCGTCGCCGGCAGCGCGGCCCCGCGCGCATACTTCTTCAGCCCTCCCCGGGCCAAGGCCGTCGCCACCGCGCCAATCGGCCACGGCAACCCCGCCGCCGAACGCAGCCGCGCCGCCACCTCCAGGTGATCCATCTCAAGCCACTCGGCCTCGTACCGCCCGAGCAACTCTTCCCGCAGCCGGCACGCCGCCTCGCCGAGTTCCACCGCCCGCCGCGCAAACCCCCGCGCCGCCCCCGCGCCCGGCCCCAGCAGCAGCGACCCATCCGCCGCGACAGGTTCCAGCAGCGCCGCCGCGAACGCCACCGCGTGCCCGATCGACGCCTCCTCGCAAAGCACCCGCACGCCCGCGGCCCCGCATGCCTCCGCGAAGCGCCCGAGCGCCGTGCCCAGCGCCAACGCCGCCGCCTCGGCCTGCCCGATCGCACGCGCCGCCGCGCCGGGCAGTTCAAAGCTCCAGCGCGACACGCCAAGCCCGCGCAGCGCATGCCGCGACGGCCCCCCCACCGCCGCCGCCGCCCGCCCCAGCGACGCGACCACCTCGCGCCACGTCGCGAGCTGTTCCGCCGTCGCCCCCGCCGCCGGCAGGTCCGGCAGCGCCACCGCGCCCGCCGACGACCTCGCCCGCGCGAGCCGCCCGAGCACCGCGTGCAGGCTCTCGCCCGAGCGCCGCGGCCCGTGCAGCGCCGCCGCGTAGCCGTTCAGCCGCGTCTGCGCATCCCGCAGCGACCGCACCGTCGCGGACCAATCCAACTCCGGCCCCGGCGGGACGAGCGCGAGCCGCGCCTCGATCTGCGCCATCACCTCTTTCTTCGACGCCTTGGCCGAGTGCAGCTCCAGGCAGAACGGCCCAAGCCCGTCACGCTCGAGCCGCGCCCGCACCACCGTCAGCGCCGCCAGCTTCTCCGCCACGAATAGCACGCGACGCCCGCTCGCCACCGCGTGCGCGATGATGTTCGTGATCGTCTGGCTCTTCCCCGTGCCGGGCGGCCCCTCCAGCACGAACGTCCGACCCTGCGCCGACGCCTGCACCGCGGCGAGCTGCGACGAGTCCGCGTCCCGCGTGCACAGCAACTCGCCCGGCGGCGCCGCGTCGTCCATCGCCGCCGCATCGGGCAAGGGCCCGCCGTCATCGGCACCGCCCCGACGCAGCAGCCGCGCCACAAGGCCCGCCCCCGACAGCCGGGCCTCGTTCTCCTTCAGGTCGCGCCACATCAAAAACTTCGTGAACGAGAAGAGGCCCAGGTGCGCCGACTCCTCGATCTCCCACCGCCTCGCCCCCACCACCGCCGCCCGAAAACGCCGAAAAATCAGCGGCAGATCGAGCCCCGAGTCGTCCTCGGGCAAGTCGTCCAGCCCCCGCGTGTCAACGCCGTACTCGCTCCGCAGCTTCTCCAGCAGCGTGACGTTCGGCCGAAGAGGCTCCTCGGAAAGCCCGATCTCGTACCGATACCCGCCGCCCGCCGCGATGCGGTAGAGCCGCACCGGCAGCAGCACCAGCGGCGCAAACCGCGGCGTCTCCGACGCGTCCGCCTCGTACCACCGCAGCATCCCGAGCGCGACGTGCAGGGGGTTGGAGCCCGTCTCCTCCGTCGCCGCCTTGGACGTTCGGAACAACGCCAGCAAGCGGCGCGACGTCTCCGCGGGTCCCTCCGCCGACGCCACGCGGCCCGACTCAAGCTCCGCGACCCGCACCGCGTCGTCCCCCTCCGACCGCGGCACGACGACCACCCGCGACTCCCCCGCCAGCAGATCCTCAAGCCTCGCAACGTCCGGCACCAACAGGCGCATCGTCCGCCCCGTCGCCCGGAAGTTGATGAGCCGGTTGCGCAGCGATAGATCGAGCAGCCGGTTCTGCCACCGCAGCGCACGCTCGTGCGGCGACTCGTCAGTCCCGGTCGCCGAGCCGCCCTGTACCGACGCGCCGCCCGCCGCGCGATCCGCGAGCGCCACCTCCGGCAACTCCGTCACCCCGCGCGACGAGCCCTTCACCCCGTCCACACCCGCAGGTCTCGCGCCACCACCCTCAGCGACGCCCTCGCCGCCGGCCCCGTCCCCCTCCAGCGCCAGCGGCAGCGGCCGCACCCCGCGACGCCGCGCCCCGACCACATCCACCGCAAGAAACGCCCCGCCCGCCGACGCAAGGCACGCCCGCCCCGCCTCCACCGCCGCGGCAAACGTGCCGCCACGCCGCGTCAGCACCGTCGACTCGACCGGAACAATGTCGCCCAGCGCAACCAGATTGCGCACCTGCGCCGCGTCGTCCAACACCGCGTCGCGCGCGGAGGTCCCGCGGGTCCACACGCCGGCCAGCGCGTGCCCCTCGGGCAGCAGCACCAGCGGGTGCAGCCCCGCCTGCTCCCACACACCCGCGAGCAGCAGCGAGAGATCAAGGCACGTGCCGAGCCGCTCGCGCCACACACGATCCACCAGCCGAACCCGCTGCCCCTCGGTCTCAAAGCTCGCCGGCGGGTTCACATACCCGACATCCCACCCGCGCAACGCGTCAAAGCACGCCTCGGCGATCTGCGCCGCCCGCTGCCGGCTCGCCGACTGGTACCCGTCCAGCGCATCCCGCCCGCTCAGCCGACCGAGATGCGCCCGCGCGTCCTGCAGCAGCCCCGCGATCCGCTCATGGTTCGGCGTGACAAACGCCGCCGTTAGCTCCGGGTGATGCCCCGCGCCAGGCCAGTGATCGTGCGGCAGCACCACGAGCGGGAACGACGCCGCCTGCTCGGACCGAGCCCCCGCCGCCCCCGCCGCCCCCGGCGTCTCGCCCGCACCGCCCGCACCGCCTGCACCTCCCGCACCGGCCGACCCCCGCCACGACACGTGCACCCGCAGCGCCGTCCGCTCCGCCTCGCTCCGCTGCGCGAGCCGATCGCCCCGAAGCCGGGGCCCCTCGCCCGCGACCCGCAGCGGCTCGCACGGCCCGAGCCGATCCACCCGCAGCACCACCGGGTCCGCGTCGGCGTTCTCGAGCGAGAGCGTCACCGTCACATCGTCCGCCGCGCGCTCCGACGTGTTCAGCACTTCCACCATCGACACCAACGGAACGCCCCGCTGGTGCATCGCAAAGTTCACCCGCCCCTCGTGCTGCACCGACACAGCGAACACCGGCCCGCCGACCGGCCCCGCGTCCGCGCCGCCATCGCCCGACCCGTGTTGAGTGAACGCGTCCGTCATGCGCAGTGCCGCTCCGGCGGGCCGCCGCGGCCCTCACCGAGACCCAGCCCCGCGCCGCCCGGTGCAAGCCCCACGATACCAGACGCCCGCCCGCCCGCTGTTCCCCACGGTCAATCGTGCCGCAGCGCCACGATCGGGTCCTGCTTCGCCGCCTTGCGCGCCGGGTACAACCCAAAGACCAGCCCCGTCGCCGCCGCAACAAGGAACGCCACCAGCATGGGCCACAGGCTCAGATGCACCGGCAGGCTCGCGTCCGCCGGCACAAACCGCGACGTCACGCTCCAGCGCTGCAGCAGCGGCAGCAGGTTGTCCAGCGCCAGGCTCAGCCCCACGCCCAGCACCACCCCCGCCATGCCCCCCACCGCCGACAGCACGCCCGTCTCCACCAAAAACTGCGCGACGATGTGCCGCCGCGTCGCCCCGAGCGCCCGCCGGATGCCGATCTCCCGCGTCCGCTCCGTCACCGTCGCCAGCATGATGTTCATGATCCCGATGCCGCCCACCAACAGGCTGATCGCCGCGATCGCCGCCGAGATGATCTGCCCCGTCAGTGCCCGACGCCGCGCCGACTCCAGCAGCTCGTACGGCACGATCAGCGTGAAATCATTCTGCCCCTCGTGCCGCTGCTCAACGATCCGCCGAAGCCGCGCCGAGTCCGCCAGCACCCGGTCCCGGTCCGGAGACTCCACGTAAATCTCCGCAACCTGCACCTCGTTCCCCTGGAACGAGCCCTGCGTCCGCCGGATCACCGTGTCCCCGAACGCGTCCCGCGCCGTCGTGATCGGGATGTGGATGTCAAGGTTCAGGTCCCGCCCCACGAGCGCCGTCCCCGCCCCGCCAGAAAGCCCCACAGGCGCCAGCACCCCCACCACCGTCAACGCCTTCTCATCAATGCGGATCGACTGGTTCACCGGGTCTTCAAGCTGAAAAAACTGCCGCGCGATCTCGCTCCCGATCACGCACACCAGCGACGCCTCCCGCACGTCCCCCGCCGTCAGGTACCGCCCGCGCGACACCGCGAGCTTCGCCACCTGCTGCAGCTCCGGCGTCACGCCGAACGCCTGGCTCAGCGTCCGCTTCTCGTCCCGCAGAATCTCGCTCCCCACCTCCTTCAACGGCACCACGATCGCATCCGGGAAGTTCTGCGTCACCACCTCAAGGTCCGCGTACGTCAGCCCATACCGGCTCACAAACCCCCGCGACTGCCCGGCCGCCTGGTTCTGCGTCTCCGGCGGCTTCTGGCTCCGCGCAATGATGTTCCGCGCCCCGAGCCGCTCGATCTGCGCGAGCGCCTCCTGCGTGCTCCCCTCCCCGATCCCCACCATCGTGATCACCGCCGCCACGCCGAAGATGATCCCAAGCGCCGTCAGCACGCTGCGGAGCAACTGATTGCGCAGGTTGGCGAGCCCCAGACGGATGGTCTCAAGCAGGAAGTTCACGCCGCGATGCTAGCGGACACCCCATCCCCCCGCCCCCACACCATCCCCGCACCGCCCCACCCCCCCGCGATACCCTCC
>CAZCBN010000009.1:0-43537 GCA_964496975.1 uncultured Phycisphaeraceae bacterium | reverse complement strand
TCGCCGTCATCTACATCGACTCCGTCGCCGGCGGCATCACCAACACCAGCCAGATCAATGACACCGGCGACCCCGGCCGCGCCGCCATCAGCGGCAACGGCTTCGGCGGCCAGTTCAGCGACCTCGGCTTCGCCACCGGCTTTGGCGCCGACTACGCCATCACCCTCGAGACCGCCTTCAGCGGCGTCTTCGGCCTCAACGCCGGCGCCAACCACACCTTCGTCTCCAGCGCCAGCACCGACGGCCCCCGCACCGCCGGCGATGCCTCCTTCGGCGTCGCGTTCAACCTCTCGCAGATCGGCCTCACCGCCGGCGACTCCTTCCGCTACGTCATCACCTACCTCAACGGCAGCAACGCCTTCCGCAGCAACGAGTTCCACGGCGTCGCCTCCGGCCCCGCCGACAACATCGGCAACAACACCTTCGGCATCGGCAACTTCAACCTCGCCGAAGGCGACTTCGTGACCGTCAACACCGTCCCCACGCCGGGCGCCGCCGCCCTGCTGGGCCTCGGCGCTCTCGCCGCCGGTCGCCGCCGCCGCTAAGCCCTCCGCGTCACGAGCACGCGACATCCAAAAACACGACGCCGCGGGGCCCTCGCCCCGCGGCTGTCGCTTTGTCGTCACAGGGCTCGCGGTCCGCGGTCCGTGCCGCGCCGCGTCGCGGGCCCCGCCGAATCACGCCGCCCGGCGACGCCGCGCAACAAACCCGCCCATCGCCGCGAGCACCGCGGCCCCGGCGGGCGCGGGGATCACACGCCCATTGATCTCGAACGCGAGGTCGTTGAACGAGTTGTCAAAGGTCGTGAACCCGCTGCCGCTGAAAAAGTCCGTCGCGTTCCGCAGGTCGCCCACGGTCGAGCCCGACCACACCCACGCGTCCGCGTTCGGCTCCTCGAGCGTCGCGCCCACGCTGAGCCAGTAGTTCCCCGCCGCGAGCGCGATCTCACCCGTCGAGATCTCGTGCCGGTACTGAATGCCCCCGTTGAAGATCAACTGCCCCGTCTGCGTCGCGTTCGACTCCGCCGCCGTGAACGTCCCGCTGAACACCTCGTTCGACAGGTCCACGCGGCCCGTGCCGTCGTCGCCGTAGATCCGCACCGTCCACGACTGCATGTTCACGATGTCGGCGAACTGAAAGTTCTGGCTCCCGCCCCACCAGGTCACGCCCGTCACCGTCGTCGCCGAGCCCAGGCTGAAGTTGTCCGCCAGCCGCGCACTGAAAAACTGCCCCGGCACCGCGTCCGAGAAAAAGCTCGGCTGCCCCGCCCGGTCGTTCGGCTGGCTGAACACCACCTGCCCCGCCGCCGAGGACACAGCCCACATCACACCGCCGCACACCAACGCACCCTTGGCGCTCATCATCTCTGGCTCCTCATGTCGCCCCGCGTCAACGGGGCCGTCACGCCCGATCATGGCAACTCCACGCCCGCATTGCAAGCGAATCCCGCCCGCCCCGAAAGGGCCACCCCCCCATCTTCACACCCCGCCGCGGGCGTCCGCCGAGCTCCCCCGCGGGACCCGCCAAAACGAAAAACGCGGCGTGGGCCGTCGCCCACGCCGCGCTGGATTCATCCGTCCCATCCCGCCGACGTCGGTCGATCAGGCGTCCAGCAGTTCGAGGAACGTGAACAGGTCGAAGATGTCGATGAGGCCGTCCGCGTTGATGTCCGCCTCCGGCGCGTTCGCGTCAACCGCCGCGAGCAGGTCGAACAGGTCGAAGATGTCCAGCACGCCGTTGTCGTCGAAGTCCGCCGCCGCGAAGCCCACCGAGATGTCGATGATCCGGCCCTCGCCGCCATCGGCGTAGCCCTGCGCCGTGATCACCCCGCCCAGCGGCCCCGTGATGTAGTTGAACAGCGCCTGCTGGTACGACACGCCCAGCACATTGAAGAACGCCCCGCGGAAGGGGTACGCGTCGCCGCCCCGCGCCAGGAAGTCGATCGTCGCCACGTTCACCGCCGGCGCCCCGGGCACCACCTGGCCCTGCCGCACCAGCACGGTGCCGTCGCTCAGCACGATCTGCCGCACGCGGTTGCCCTGCCGCGTCACCGCGCCCGTCACCGCGTCCAGCGTCTGCGACTGCTGCCGCCGGTCGTACTTCATCCGGAAGCCCGCGATCTGCGCGAAGCGCCCGTCGCCGAACTCGACCCGGCTCACCGCGTTCTCCATCAGCTCCTTGAACTGCGCCGCCGGGATGCTCGGCACCACCGACAGGAAGTTCGCGAAGGGCAAGATGTCGAACGTGTTCAGCTCCGTCACGTTCCCGACCGGGATGATCGAGTCGTTGCGGATGCCGCCGCCGTTGGCGAACGCCACGCTTGCGAGCGGCGCGCCGAACTCGTCCGCGAGCGTCCGCGCCTGCTGCAGGAACGCGTCGGCGACCAGGTTGCCCACGTTCGTCTCGACCGATCGCACCGACGCGCGCCGGCCGTTCAGCGGCACCTCCGTCTGCGCGATCACGTTCGCCGCCAGCGTCGCAAGGCCCGCCTGCACCGGGGCCGTCACCTCGGCCGCGATGAACGCGTCGGGCGTCACCGCGTCGGGCGCCACGCCGGAGACACGCACCGGGCCCGACTGCGGATCGATGCCGCAGACGTTGCCGTCCGCGTCAAAGTCCACGATGAGCCGGCCGATGTAGCCGTAGTCATCCGCCGTGCCGACCACGGGCACCGGCGTGCCGTCCTCGTCGTTCGCCGTCAGCGGGTAGGGTCGCGCGGGGTTCAGCGTGTCGCCCGGCACCAGCAGGTTCCCGGGGTTCGCCAGCAGCTCAGACCCGCCGCCCGCGATCACCACGTCGACGTTGTTGATCTGCGGCACAAGCGCCAGCTCCTGCGCGATCCCCTGCAGGTGGCTCGACAGGATGATGATCTCCACGCCCTGGCCCACGAGGTTCATCACCTCGGACCGCACCGACGGCAGCACCGGCGAAATCTCCGTGAACCGCGGGCTCGAGATGCTCGCGAGCCCGTCCGTCGTCGCGCCGACGATGCCCACCCGCGTCCCGCCGAAGTCCACGACCGTCGACGGCACGATCCGCCCCGCGAGCCCGGGCTCGTTCGCAAAGCCCAGGTTCGCCGAGATGAACGGCGGCGGGCTCGTGAAGCTCAGGATGTACTGCTCGAGCACGTCCGGGTTGAAGTCAAACTCGTGGTTGCCGATCGTCATCGCGTCGTACCCGAACTCGTTCTGGGCGATCGCGTCATAGAACGGCACGCCCCGGTTCAGGCTCAACTGAAACTCGGGCCCGGCCAAAAAGTTGTCGCCCGCCGAGATCAGCACCACGCCGCGCGGGATGCCATCGTTCATCGGGTCCGCCACCGCCTCGGCCTTCAACTGGTCAACCAGCGTCTTGAACCGCGCCACGCCGCCGAAGTTCGGCTGCCCCGCCGAACTCAGCAACTGGCTCTCGCCATCGGAGTGGTGCAGGACGGTCAAACGGAACGCGGGGGCCGCCGCGAGGGCCGACCCGGCCACGGCCGCGAGGGCCGCAAGGGTGCAAATGCTGCGCATGGTGTCTTCAACTCCACGGGCCACGGGCGTGAACCGCCGGGCCCATCCGTGCTGTGTGCTCTCGATCACAATGGTGGAACGAACCCCAGGGGGTTCGGCAGATTCAACGAAACCGGCGGCCCCTCAGGCCCGGCGCCGCCGCCCGGCGACCACGCCGCCCAGCGCCAGCACCGCCGCCGCGCCCGGCGCCGGCACCAAGGCCAGCCCGCTGATGCCGCTCACGCCCGTCGCCCCGATCAGCGACGCCGTGCCGGTTTCCTGGTTCAGCGTGTACAGGCTCGAGCCGTCCACGAGCCACACGGTGCCGAAGTCCGCGCTGCTCTCCAGCGCCCCGACGCCCTCCGACTGCGTGCCGGTGAGGCCGACCAGCGTCGTCGCCCCCGTCGCCGTATCGATGCGGTACACCGCGTCGCGCACGCCCGACTGGTCGAACGCGAGCAGCGCCCCGCTCGCCGAGAACGCGAGCCCCGACACATCGCCCAGCGCCGTCAGCGCCGTCGGCAGCAGCAGGGCGTTGCCCGTGTTCACCGTGCCCACCACGCCCACGTCCGCGCCCCACAGCGTGCCGTTGGCGTCGTACGCTAGGTCGCCCTCGATGTACGACGTCGGCAGGTTCGCCACAAGCGACGCCGCACCGGTGAAGATGTTGATCCGGTACAGATCGGCCGACGTCGTCAGCCCGTACAGCGTGTTCGTCGACGCGTTGAACTCGATGCCCACAAACTTCCGCACGCCCGTGTCGCCGATCAGCGTCGCCGCGCCCGTCGCGCTGTCGATGCTGTACAGGCTCTGCGTGCCGAACGGGTCAAACCCGCCCACCGCCACAAGCTGCCCCGCCGAGGCCACGCCCGACGCAGCCCAAACGGCCGCGCACGCCAACGCTCGCATCTGCATGATCGATTCTCCCGGACACCTTCCCCGCGCGGGGCACCGCGCCCCGCAACAAGGGACTGTTGCCCGGTCCCGATGCAGACTCGACCGTCCCGTCTACTAAGTTTGCGTGAACCTCCCGAGCCCCGGAAGCACTCCGCCCAACGCGGCTGCCGCCTCCCTCACCCAGCAAAGCGTTCAAACATCGCCGTGCTCAGGTACCGCTCCCCGAAACTGCACCAGATGGTCACGATCGTCTTCCCCGCGTTCTCCGGCAACGCCGCGAGCCGCGCCGCCGCGCACACGTTCGCCCCCGTGCTGATGCCCGCGAAGATCCCCTCCTCGCGGATCAGCCGCTGCCCCCACTCAAACGCCTCCTCGTTGCTCACCTTCTCGATCCCGTTCAGCAGCGCCGTGTCCAGGTTCCGCGGCACAAACCCCGCCCCGATCCCCTGGATCTTGTGCGGCGCCGGCTCACCGCCAGAGATCACCGGGCTCGCGCTCGGCTCCACCGCCACCGCCCGAAACGCCGGGTTGTGCCGGCGGATGTACCGCGTCGTCCCCGTGATCGTCCCGCCCGTCCCCACGCCCGCCACCAGCATGTCCACCCGGCCCCCGGTATCGGCCCAGATCTCCGGCCCCGTCGTCTCCTCATGAATCTTTGGGTTCGCCGGGTTGTCAAACTGCCCCGGCATCCACGCCGATGGGTCCTGCTTCAAAATCTCATTCGCCCGAGCGATCGCCCCGCGCATCCCCTCCGCCGCCGGAGTCAGCACAAGGTTCGCGCCGAGCGACCGCAGCAGCACCCGCCGCTCCATGCTCATGCTCTCGGGCATCGTCAGCGTGATCTTGTACCCACGGCTCGCGCACACAAACGCCAGCGCAATCCCCGTGTTCCCGCTCGTCGGCTCGACGATGTGCGTCCCCGCCTTCACAAGCCCCCGCGCCTCCCCGTCCCGGATCATCGCCTCCGCGATCCGGTCCTTCACCGAGTTCATCGGGTTGAACGCCTCGCCCTTCAGCAGCACCCTTGCGTGGCCCGCCGGGATCACCCGCGCCAACCGAATCAGCGGCGTGTTGAACACCGTCTGCGTCACCGCGTCATACACCTTGCCGTGCGGCATGCGTCGATACTCCTCGGTCTGCCCCCACACCACGCCGCGCACCGCGGCCCGTCCCCAATCGTTGCCCCGCGAACGCGCCGCGTCAGCCCACCAACCGCGCATTTCCCCTCGAACTTTTCCCCCTCGAACCTACAGTGAACCCGATGCACCCCCGCGCCGCCGACCACAGCGCCCCCCACAACGCGTCACCCATCACGCCGCCCAACGCCCCACCCAACGCCCCACCCGACCCGGCCCTCCGCGATCTCGCCGCCCGCCTCGCCGCCGGCATCCTCGCCGACCCGCGCACCGCAAGCCCCGCCGAGCGAAGCCTCCCCGAGCCCACCGCCGTCGCCGATCTCGCCGACCGCCTGCTCGGCCTTCTCTTCCCCGGCTTCTTCCTCTTCAGGCCCACGCTGAACGACACGCTCCCGCACACCGTCGCAGACCAGCTCGTCGCGATCGACACCCGCCTCCGCCCGCTCATCGCGAGCGCCTGCGGCACCTGCACCCCCGCCTGGGCCGCGGACGCCGCCCGTTCCTTCCTTTCGCGCCTCCCCCTCGTCCGCGAACTCGTGAGCCTCGACGCCCAAGCCGTCCTCGACGGCGACCCCGCCTGCCACGGCACCGAAGAGGCCATCCTCTGCTACCCGGGCCTGCACGCCGTCGCCGTCCACCGACTCGCCCACCAGCTCCTCCGCCTCGGCGTCCCCCTCCTCCCGCGCATGCTCGCCGAGCTCGCCCACGCCCGCACCGGCATCGACATCCACCCCGGCGCGCGCATCGGGCGCAGCTTCTTCATCGACCACGGCGGCGGCACCGTCGTCGGCGAAACCTCGAACATCGGCGATCACTGCAAGCTCTACCAGGGCGTCACGCTCGGCGCGAAGAGCTTCCGCAAAGACGAGCACGGCCGCATCCAACGCGAGCCCAAGCGACACCCCACCCTCGAAGACCACGTCACCGTCTACGCCGGCGCCACCATCCTCGGCGGAGACACCATCGTCGGCGCCGGAAGCATCGTCGCCGGCGGGGTCTTCCTCACCGAGAGCGTCCCGCCCGGCCACATCGTCCTGGGCCCAAAGCCCGAGATGCGGCTCCGCTCAAACCCCGATCGCCCCCCCGTTGCCTTCGTGATTTAGTCCAGCCGTCCGGCTCGATCGACGATGCCCCAGCCCTTCGCAGGCGTGCACCGTCCTGGGTGGCCGCGGGCTCGCAGCCCGCGGTGCCTTGGACGGCCAAAGGCTCGCACCGCGAGAAGCGTCGAGTCGCATCTCACGCCGACAGCGGCAGCACGCTCCCGCGAGCCCGCACCCCAACCTCCGCCGCCGTCGCCGGCTCCGCCAGCGGGAGCCACGTCACCGGCACGTGGTGCCGCCGCGCGAACAACTGCGCCCGCCGCGGCAGCGTCGCATCACGCCGCGACTCGCGGATCAACCACACCGGCAGCCCGAGCCGCTCCGCCGTAAACACCGCCGACAGCTCGTACCCGCCGCTGCCCAGGCTCGTCGCAGACCCGTCCTCAGACCGGCCCACCGCGCCCGACACAATCACCACCCGCGCCCGCTCGAACGCGTCCGCATACTCCCGCGAAGGCAGACTCCGCGGCTCCGCCTCCAGCGTCGACCCGCGCGTGCTGGGCCACGCCGTCGGCCCAAGCCGCCGCGACGCGATCCCGTGCGCGGCCAGAGCGTGGCCCAGACGCGCCGCCCACCGCTCACGCTCCGCCCCGCGAACCGCCGCGAGGCCGTCGCCCTCCTGCCACGCCGCCGCCGAGGCGCCGTCCGCCGGGTCCGTCGGCAGCAGGCCCGTCGGCCCGACCACCACCAGCAGCGACTTGCCGGACTCGACAAGCCCCGCGATCGCCGCGGCCAGCGCCTCCAGGCGACCGGGTTCACGCACCGCCCGCTCGGGCACCCCCAACACCGTGGCTCGTTCCAGGCTCATCACCGGCTCCTTCACGCTCAGCCCGCCCGTCCCCGCTTCGCGAAGACCTGCGGTATGGATGATGAAAACGCATTCATCAGGCAAAAAGTTCGCGCGAACCTCGAAAATCCATCCTCAAAACACAACCCTCACACAACCCTCAGCCAACGCTCATCTCCCCCGACAGGTCCCCAAAGCTCTCCATCCCGCCGTCGATCCACACTCCATTGCACGCCCCCGCAATCCACCAACCCGTTCTCGGCCCACCAACCCTCTCCCCCCGCGTGGCGCGCCCCAGCCCGAATCCCGAATCCCCCAGAAACGACAAGGGCCACCGCAATCGCGGTGGCCCTGAGGAAAAACTCCAAGTTCGGTCGGTTTCAGTTACCGCCGTGGAGCCCCAAGGCCACCGCCTGCCTGCATCCAGCAGGTAACCTGGCAAAGGCAAATGGCTTGAAGGGCTTTGAACACCACAACGACTCCCGCGCGGCCGACCGGGCCGCCGCATGACAGTACAACCTTCGGCCAGACTGTCAACGGGGTTTCACGTGAAACTCATCCCTTGACGCGAAATGAGCGCACGCCCCCCGCCACCGCCCGCCACTACCCTTGCCCCGCCGTGTTGCCGCCCCACGACGAGCCCCTCCCCCCGCAGCCCACCCAACGCCCGCGGCCCCAGACCCCAGACCAACCCCTCGACCCCGACCCCGCTCGCGCCCCGCGCGACGGCCCACCCCGCCGCCCCCGCAGCCTGCGCGTCGCCCTCGATCACGCGATGGCCGCCGACCGACGCCGCCTGCGCGCCCGCCTCCGCAAGCTCGAGCGCGACACCCCCCCGCGCCGCGACTACGAACGCGCCCTCCACACCATCGAAGAGGCGGCCCGCCGCTCCGCCGACCTCCGCGCCGCCCGCGAGCGGGCCGTCCCGCGCATCACCTATCCCGCCGATCTCCCCGTCACCCAGGCCCGAGAAGACATCAAGGCCGCGATCGAGCGCGCGCAGGTCGTCGTCCTCTGCGGCGAGACCGGCAGCGGCAAAACCACCCAGCTCCCCAAGATCTGCCTCGAACTGGGCCGCGGCGTCGCCGGCCTCATCGGCCACACCCAGCCCCGGCGCATCGCCGCACGCACCGTCGCCGCACGCATCGCCGAAGAACTCGACACCCCCCTGGGCGACGCCGTCGGGTGCAAGGTCCGCTTCGCCGACCAGACCGGCGGCCTGACGCTCGTCAAGCTCATGACCGACGGCATCCTGCTCGCCGAGACGCAGGGCGACCGGCTCCTCGACCGCTACGACACCATCATCGTCGACGAGGCGCACGAGCGCAGCCTCAACATCGACTTCCTCCTGGGCTACCTCAAGACCATCCTGCCCAAGCGCCCCGACCTGAAGCTCATCATCACGAGCGCCACCATCGACCCGGAGCGCTTCGCCAACCACTTCGCCGACCCCGTCACCGGCGAGCCCGCGCCCATCATCCTCGTCTCGGGGCGCATGTACCCGGTCGAAACCCGCTACAAACCCCTCCTCCAGCACATCGACGACGACGTGCTCGCCAAGACGAACACCGAGCAGCGCGAGCCCGGCGACATCATCGGCGGCGTCATCGACGCTGTCGCCGAGATCGAGCGCGAGTACCCGAGCGCACAGGGCGGGGACATCCTCGTCTTCATGCCCGGCGAGCGCGAGATCCGCGAAACGGCGCACGCCCTCCGCCGCCGCAGCGAGCGCGACCCCCTGAGCCGCGTGCAGATCCTCCCGCTCTACGCCCGCCTCAGCATCGAGGAGCAACGCCGCGCCTTCGCCCCCCACCCGGGCCGGCGGATCGTCATCGCGACCAACGTCGCCGAGACCTCGCTCACGGTGCCGGGCATCCGCTACGTCATCGACCCGGGCCTGGCGCGCATCAGCCGCTACTCCGCCCGCAGCAAGATCCAGGGCCTGCCCGTCGAGCCCATCAGCCGCGCCTCGGCGAACCAGCGCCAGGGCCGCTGCGGCCGCGTGGGCCCGGGCGTGTGCATCCGGCTTTACAGCGAAGAGGACTTCGAAACGCGGGAGGAGTTCACACAGCCCGAGATCCTGCGCACGAACCTCGCCAGCGTCGTCCTGCAAATGGCCGCGCTGAACCTCGGCAAGCCCGACGAGTTCCCCTTCGTCGAGCCGCCCGACCCGCGGCTCATCCGCGACGGGTACGACACGCTCCAAGAGCTCGGCGCGGTGGACGAGCAGAACCGCCTGACGCCCATCGGCCGCGAGATGGCCCGCCTGCCGATTGATCCGCGGATCGCGCGCATGATCCTCGCGGCCCGGCAGGAAAACTGCCTGAACGAGGTGCTGCCGATCGCCGCGGCCCTCAGCGTGCAAGACCCGCGCGACCGCCCCGCCGATCGCCAGGAGGCCGCGGACCGTGCGCACGAACGCTTCGCCCACGAGCACAGCGACTTCCTGGGCTACCTCAAGCTGTGGCACTTCTACCACGACAGCATCCGCCCCCTGTCGCGCAGCAAACGCGCGAAGGCGTGCGAGCAGAACTTCCTCTCCGAGCGCCGCCTGCGCGAGTGGGAAGAGGTTGTTCGGCAACTGCGTGACATGCTGGGCGAACTCGAGAACGAGGCCTCGCGCCGCACCCGCGGCGAGCCGATCCTCACCCGAGCGGCCGACAAACCCGCGGACGAGGACGCCATCCACCGCGCCCTGCTCACCGGGTTGCTCACCACGATCGGCCACCGCAAGGACAGCCCGTTTGAGTACAGCGGCTGCCGCGGCGCCAAGTTCAGCATCCATCCGGCCAGCGCGCTCTTTGACAGCAAGCCCAAGTGGCTCGTGGCCGCCGAACTCGTGCGCACAACCAAGCTTTACGCGCGGTGCGTCGCCCGCATCGACCCGATGTGGGTGGAGCGCCTCGGCGAGCATCTGCTGACCCGCACCTACAGCGAGCCCGCGTGGGACCCCGTGCTGGCCCGCGTGAACGCCTTTGAAAAGGTCTCGCTCGCGGGGCTGGAGATCGTGCCCAAGCGGCGCGTCCACTACGGCCCGATTGATCCCGCCAAGGCGCGCGAACTGTTCATCTTTCATGCGCTCGTCCACGGCGAGTGGGACACGTCCATCCCCGCGCTGCTGCACAACCGCGAGATCGAGGCCTCGGTCCGCCGGATGGAGAACAAACTCCGCCGGCTGGACCTGATGTCGGAAGAGAAGGCCCGGTTCGACTTCTACGACAAGCGCCTGCCCCCGGACGTGTACACGGGTCAGGGCTTTGAGCACTGGCTCCGCCGGGCCGAACGGGCCGACCCGGGCCTGCTGCGGATGGAGGAGGACGACCTGCTCGCCGAGGAGACGGCGCTCGACGCGGCAGCGGCGTTCCCCGATGCGGTGAAGATCGGGCCCAGCGAGGTGCTCGCGAAGTATCGCTTTGACCCCGGGGCCGCGCACGACGGCGTGACGCTGGAGGTGCCGGTCGCGGTGCTCGCGAGTCTGTCGCAGAACGCGGCCGACCGGGCCGTGCCGGGGCTGATGGTGGAGCGCATCGAGGCGTTGCTGCGGACGCTGCCCAAGGCGATCCGCCGGCAGATCGACCATCGCAAGATGGCGCAGGAAATCGCGCCCGACGCGCTGCGGCTGGAGGGCTCGCTGCTGGACGTGGTGGGGCGGCTCGTGGGCGCGAAGGTGGGCGTGGCGGTGACGGCGGACATGTTCCGCCCCGACGACCTGCCGCCGCATCTCTTTCCCCGCGTGCGCGTGACGGGCGACGGCGGCGACGAACTGGCCGTGAGCCGCGATGTCGAGGGCCTGCGGCGGGATCTCCGCGACCGCATCGAGGCCGGCGTGCGCAAGGCCGCCGCGACCGGGCTGGAACGCGACGGGCTGAAGGACTGGGACTTTGACGAACTGCCCGCGACGGTGACGCTCGATGTCGGCGCGACGCGCATCACCGGCTACCCCGCGCTCGTGAACCAGGGCAAGGTGGCGGGTGTCCGCGTCTTTGCCGATGAGCATTCGGCCCGAGATGCGATGCGCGAGGGCCTCGCCCGGCTGCTGGTGCCGCGGCTGGTGAAGGACCTGCGGTATCGCGAGCAGGCGGTCGTGCAGTTCAACGAGATGGCGACGAGGTACGCCGCGCTGCGCACGGGTGATGACTTCCGCGACCAGTTCCGCATGCTCATCGCCGATCGCGCGTTTGTGGGCGACGGCGACCCGGCGGCGATCCGCACGGCGCGGGCCTTTGAGGCCGCGATCGACGACGGATGGCAGCGGCTGACGGCGACGGTGCACGAGGTGTCGGGCGTGCTGGGGCCCACGCTGGCGGACGCGATCGCGCTGCGCTCGCGCGTGGAGGGGGAGGTGCCGCCCGCGTGGGCGGTGGCGGCGAAGGACGTGCGCGCACAGCTCGCGGCCCTGCTGACGCCGGGGTTTTTGATCCGCACGCCGTGGCGGTGGCTCCGGTGCTACCCCAGGTACCTGCGGGCGGCGACGCTGCGGCTGGAGCGGCTCCGCGGCGGGGGCGAGGGGAAGGACCTGGCCAAGCAGCGCGAGGTTGTGGCCTGGGCACGGCGCTACGGCGAGCGGGCGGCGGTGCTGGCGGCGAAGGGGACGACGAGCCCGGCGCTGGACGAGTTGCGGTGGTTGATTGAGGAGTACCGGGTGTCGCTGTTCGCGCAGGAACTGCGCACGAGCGTGCCGGTCTCGCCGAAGCGGCTCGAATCACAAATTTTGTTGATCGGGGCGTGAGCAGGCCGTGGCGGCGGCGTTCGGGACGGCGGGGGCGGTGTCGACGCCGGGAACGTTGACGCCGCGGACCGATCGGGCGGCCGCCGCGAGACGCGGCACGCGCACGCGGCGCGTCACCCGGCCGGGAGATGGACGCGCGACGCGGCCCAAAAAGGCCCGAGGGCCGGCGCTCACGCAGCCGGCCCCCGGGAACGGGAAGAGAAGAGCCCGTGTGGGCCGCGTCGCTTGGCTGGGGGGCCCGAGGGTGTCGGGCGTGGCCGTGCGGACGCGGCGTGTCGGTCGTGTGCGTCGGTCGTCGGCGTGCGTCCGTTGCGGGATCGCTCCCTGCCCCGGGGTGGGCCGCGAAGTGGTTCGCGGCGTCCCGGTCTGAGCGGGGGGCCCGGGTCGGCCCGGGCGACGCGTTCGGCGATTTTCTATCAGAAATCTGCTGGCGGCCGTGGCCGGGTTGGGCCGCGGACGTCGGGAAACTGCCGAGTTACCCGGCCTTCGGTTGTGAATCGCCCCGGCGGCCGGGGTATTCGCGAGTGGGGCGGTTGGGCCACCGGCGCGAGGGGTGAAAGTGGTTTCGTCGTTGCTGCCGCACGGGTTGCGCGGCTGCGCCGGACGTCCCACCCGAGGAGCGTACGCGTTCGCCCGGTTGGTTTCGAGAGCACGCGTGCAACCTTCGCGCTTGACGGCGGGAAGACGGCGGCCGCGCGTGCGAGGGTGTCGGATCGTGCCGGTGGGGTGTCGAACGGGTCACGGGCCTGTATAGTGCGTGCATGGACGCAGACACCGGACGGCTGGGGGGCTATGGCGGCATGATGCCGGGGCAGGCTTCGACCGGCGGGCGGGGCCCCGGCGGCGGTTCGGACCCCGCGGGCGGCGCGGGTGATGCCTCGATGCGGGGGATGGGGCGGGGGGCGGCCAAGCGCGGCAGCGGCGTCTCCATTAAGGACGTCGCCAGCATGGCGAACGTCTCGATCGCCACGGTGAGCCGGGTGCTGAACAACCCGGGTCTGGTTGCCGAGAGCACGGCGAGCCGGGTGCACGAGGCGATCCGCGAGCTTGGGTATCGGCCCAACCTGTTCGCGAAGGGGCTGATGACGCGGCGGAGCCGGGTGATCGGCGTCTCGATGCCCGATTGGAGCGGGGACAACTACACGGAGCTGATGCGCGGGGCCGACGACCGGGCCCGCGAGCTGGGGTACCACCTGCTGGTGAGCTCCAACGCGCACCGGGGCGGGGCGGTGGCGGGGGGGTTTGCGCTGGACCTGATCGACGGCCTGGTCGCGATGGTGACGCGGTCGGACAGCGACGAGGTGGAGCTGCTGGCGACGCTCGACGTGCCGGTGGTGCTGCTGACCACGGCGGCGGACAACGTGGTGATCGACACGGTGGAGCTGGACAACGGGCTTGGCGCGTACGAGGCCGTGAAGCACCTGCTGGCGGGGACGCCGGCGGACCGGGTGTACTTCGTCGGCGGGCCGCAGGGGAACATTGACTCGGACCGTCGCTGCGCGGCGTTTATGAGGGCGATGACCGAGGCGGGGCGCGAGCCGACGGCGGAGCAGATCAACCGCGGCACGTTCAGCTTCCGCTGGGGCTGGGTGTGGGCGGGGAAGATGCACGCGGCGGGGAAGCTCGCCGGGGCGGCGGTGTTCGCGGGGAACGACGAGATCGCGGTGGCGATCAACCACTACGCGCGGGACGTGGGGCTGCGTGTGCCGGAGCAGTTGCGGCTGGTGGGGTTTGACGACATGCGGTACTGCCCGCTGCTGACGCCGCCGATGTCGAGCGTGCGGGTGCCGAGCCGGCAGCTCGGGGCCGAGGCGGTGACGCTGATGGTGCGTCGGATCGAGGAGCCGGAGAGCGAGACGCGGCACGTGCGGCTGGGGACGTCGCTGGTGATCCGGGAGTCGAGTTTGTTCTAGTCTTGTGCGGGTGTCAGTGTGGTTTGTTTTGCTCGATAATCATTCACTGGCTTGACTAACTATACATTCTTGGCTACGATGCCGCGATGACCGGTCGTGAGCGTCGCCAATCTTTGATCGCGGATCTGCTGGGCTCGCGGGCGCTGCACAGCCAGGAGCAGCTGCGGCATGTCTTAGCCGAGCACGGCGTGGACGTGACGCAGGCGACGCTGTCACGCGACCTGCGTGAGATGGGCGTGCTGAAGGGGCCCAGCGGGTATCGGATGCCGGGTGCGGCGGCCGAGGCGTCGACGGGGGCCGGGGCGGTGGTGGGTGCGGCGGCGGGCGCGCTGCGGCGGTACGTGCGGTCGGTGCAGGCGGCGGCGTCGATCGTGGTGCTGCGGACGGGGCCGGGGCAGGCGGCGCTGGTGGCGATTGAGATGGACCGGCACCCGGTGCCCGACGCGGTGGGCACGGTTGCGGGGGATGACACGGTGTTTGTGGCGACGGTGTCGGCGGAGCGGGCGGCGATGCTCGCGCAGCGGCTCGCGCAGATCGCGGGGGTCGCGGGCGTGGGCGGCGGCGGGAGCGGGGCGGACGCCGGGGCGGCGGCGGATTCGAACGGGAGCGCGGCGTGAGCGGGGCGAGCGGGGCCAACATGCGCGGTGGGCTGGGCAGCGTGCGCGCGGCGGTGGTGGGTGCCAGCGGGTATGCGGGGCGCGAGCTGCTGCTGATGCTGTCGCGGCACCCGGGGGCGGCGGTGTGCGGGGCGTTTGCGTCGGAGAAGAGCGCGGCGGGCGGGGCGCGGGTGGGGGACGTCGTGCCGTCGCTGCGGGGCGTTGTGGACCTGCCGCTGCTGGCGGCGGATGTGCGCACGATTCTGGCGAGCGAGCCGGCCGCGGTGTTTTTGGCGACGCCGCACGAGGTGAGCGCGGAGATGGCCGGGCCCTTGCTGGAGGCGGGGGTGGTGGTGCTGGACCTGTCGGCGGCGTTTCGGCTGCCGGCGGGGATGTATCCGCGGCACTACGGGTTTGTGCATCCGCGGCCGGAGCTGTGCGGGCGAGCGGTGTACGGGCTCGCGGAGCGGGCGCGTGGGCGGGTTGCGGGCGCGGACCTGATCGCGGTGCCGGGGTGCTACCCGACGGCGGCGATTCTGGGGCTCGGGCCGTTGTATGACGCGGGCGCGGTGGTGGGTGAGGTGATCGTCGACGCGATCAGCGGGGTGAGCGGGGCGGGGCGGAAGGCGTCGATGCGGACGAGTTTTTGCGAGGTGAGCGCGCAGCCGTATGGGGTGTTGGCGCATCGGCACGAGCCGGAGATCGCGCTGCACGCGGGGGCGGCGGCGCTTGTGGGTGGAGGGGCCGGCGGAGGGGCGACTGGCGAGGCCGCCGGCGGGGTGCGGTTCACGCCGCACCTTGGGCCTTGGGATCGGGGGATCCTCGCGACGATGCACGCGACGCTGCGCGAGGGATGGGACGCGGGGCGGGTGCAGGCGGAGCTGGAGCGGGTGTACGCGCGGGAGGCGTTTGTGCGCGTGCTGGCTGGTTCGGCCGGGGGCGGGGCCGCCGGGGGCGGGGAGGCATGGCCCGGCGTTGGGGCGGTCGCGGGGACGAATTTTTGCGATGTGGCGGCGGCGGGGCGGCCCGGGGAGAACCGCGTGATTGTGTTCAGCGCGATTGACAATCTGCTGAAGGGCGCGGCGGGGCAGGCGGTGCAGTGCTTCAACATCCGGATGGGGTTTGCGGAGGCGGAGGGGTTGCCGGTGGGCCGGGCTTTGGGGAGAGGTTGATGGGATGTGGGCCCGGGCCGGGGCCAGTCAGTAGCGATAAGGCGTGACAGGCGGGGCGTGCGGCCCCTGGGGTTGCGGCGAGGAGGCGGGTTGTGTTGAGCGGGTCGGGCGTGGTTGTGGTGAAGGTTGGGGGGGCGGCGCTCGCGGACGAGGCGCTCGCGGGGGGGCTTGCTGCGCACTTGGAGGCGCTTGCGGCGGGGCTGCGCGGTCGTCTGGTGGTGGTGCACGGGGGCGGGCCGTTTGTGGATGAGATGCTGGAGCGGCTTGGGTGCGAGACGTCGCGGGTCGGCGGGCTGCGTGTGACGCCGGACGAGCAGATGCCGGTGATCGCGGGCGTGCTGGCGGGGACGGTGAACAAGCGGCTGGTGGCGACGCTGACGGCGCGGGGTGTGGCGGCGGTGGGGCTGTCGCTCGCGGACGGGCCGGTGGTGCGCACGCGGCGGGTGGATGCGGGGAGCGGGCTCGGGGCGGTGGGGGTGTTGGCGGAGCGGGGCCGGGGCGAGGACGCCGCGGGGCGCGCGGGCGGGCCGGTGCGGGCGTTGCTCTCGGCAGGGTTTGTGCCGGTGGTGTCGTCGATCGCGGCGGACGCGGACGGGGCGCTGCTGAACGTGAACGCGGATGACGCGGCGGGGTGGGTGGCGGAGGCGGTTGGGGCGACAATGCTGGTGCAGCTCAGCGACGTGGAGGGCGTGCGCGACGCGGGGGGGCGGACGATCGCGGAACTGGACGGCGGGGTTGCCGAACAGTTGATCTCCTCCGGCGTGATCACGGGGGGGATGATCCCGAAGGTGCGGGCGGCGGCGCGGTTCGCGGAGTTGATCGGCCGGCCCGTGGTGATCGCGGGGTGGCGCGACGCGGCGCGGGTGCTTGCGGGGGCGGCGGGGACGGTGGTGCGGCCGGTGGGGAGCGCGGGCGGGGGTTTGGGTGGAGGGTGTCCGGCGGGCGTGCCCGCGGGTCGTGAGGAGGTGGCATGATGATGCGGGCGATGCCGTCGGATGGTGCGGGGGTTTCGGGGCTGAAATCTCCTGTGAGTGTCGGGGTGGGTGTGGGGGCGGGTGCGGGCGGCGACGCCTCGGCGGGGCGCGGGTTCCCGCGGTCGTTTCTGTCGAGCGGGGATCTTTCGACGGGGCAGCTGCGGGACGTGCTGAGCCTGGCGACGCTGGTGAAGGCGAAGCCGGGGCGGTATCAGGATGCGCTGGCGGGGAAGCACTTTGCGCTGCTGTTTGAGAAGCCGAGCCTGCGGACGCGGGTGAGCTTTGAGGTGGGGCTGACGAAGCTGGGCGCGCACGCGATGTACTTTGACTGCGCGAATCAGAAGATCGGCGAGCGGGAGAGCGTGAAGGACTACGCGAAGAACATGGAGCGGTGGCTTGATGGGATCGTGGCGCGGGTGTTCCGGCACGAGGTGCTGGAGGGGCTGCGCGAGCACGGGGCGATCCCGGTGGTGAACGCGTTGTCGGACCGGGAGCACCCGTGCCAGGCGCTGGCGGACCTGATGACGCTGCAGGAGCGGCTCGGGACGCTGGAGGGGGCACGGCTCGCGTGGATGGGGGACGGGAACAACGTGTGCCACTCGCTGCTTTTGACGTGTGCGCTGCTGGGCGTGAGCATGACGGTGATCACGCCGAAGGGGTTTGAGCCGAAGTTTGAGGTGGTGCGGCGGGCGCTTGAGGCGGCGGAGGCGACGGGGGCGAAGATCGTGATCACGGGGGACCCGGCGGCGGTGGCCGGGCACCACGCGGTGTACACGGACTGCTGGGTGAGCATGGGGCAGGGGCACCAGGCGCAGCTGCGGCAGGAGGCGTTTGCCGGGTGGCGCGTGGACGGGGACGTGATGGAGGTGGCGAGCCGGGGGCTTGCGAAGCCGGCGATGTTCATGCACTGCCTGCCGGCGCACCGGGGGGAAGAGGTGACGGACGAGGTGATGGACTCGTCGGTGTCGGTGGTCTATGACCAGGCGGAGAACCGGATGCACGCGCAGAATGCGTTGGTGTTGAAGATGTTTGGGGTGGCGTGAGAGGGGGGAGGGAGGCACCGAGGCATCTAGGCACCGAGGCATCTAGGCACCGAGGCATCTAGGCATCCAGGTGGTTAGGCATCTGGGCACTTGGGCATCGGGGCGGGATGGGTTTGGGGAACGCGGGAGTGTTGTGTTGGGGTTGGGTGGGTGGGGTGGTTGAGATTGGGAAGATCGGGGAGGGTCGGCTCGGAGAGCCGATCTACTCAGGGGAACTGCGATGAGCGAGCGCGTGGTGCTGGCGTATTCGGGCGGGCTTGACACTTCGGCGATCGTGCCGTGGCTTCGCGAGAACATGGACTGCGAGGTGATCTGCTTCGTGGCCGACGTTGGGCAGGGGGAGGAAGAGCTCGCGGGCGTGGAGGCGAAGGCGATCGCGTCCGGGGCCGCGGAGTGCTACGTGCGGGACATGCGGCAGGAGTTCATCGAGGACTTCGTCTTCCCGACGGTGATCACGGGGGCGGTGTACGAGGGTCGGTACCTGCTGGGGACGTCGATCGCGCGGCCTTGCATCGCGAAGGCGCAGGTGGAAGTGGCGCGGAAGGTCGGCGCGACGGCGGTGGCGCACGGGTGCACGGGGAAGGGGAACGACCAGGTTCGGTTCGAGGCGGCGTTCGCGGCGCTGGCGCCGGATCTGAAGATCATCGCGCCGTGGCGTGAGTGGACGCTGCGGAGCCGGCAGCAGCTGCTGGACTATCTGGCGGTGCGGAAGATCCCGACGACGAGCAGCCTGACGAAGCTGTACAGCCGGGACCGGAACCTGTGGCACATCAGCCACGAGGGCGGGGAGATCGAGAACCCGTGGAACGCCCCGCCGTCGGACGCGTGGATGCTGACGGTGGACCCGGTGGACGCGCCGAACACGCCTGAGGAGGTGACGCTGAGCTTCCGCAACGGGCGGCCGGTGGCGGTGAACGGGCGTTCGCTGCCGGGGCACGAGCTCGTGGCGGTGCTGAACGGGATCGCGGCGCCGCACGGCGTGGGGCGCGTGGACCTGGTGGAGAACCGGTGCGTGGGGATGAAGAGCCGGGGGCTTTACGAGACGCCCGGCGGGACGGTGATCGTCGAGGCGCTGCGCGGGCTTGAAGAGATGGTGATGGACCGGGAGACGCTGAGCTTCCGGCGGGAGCTTGGGCTTCGGATGGCGCGGCTTGTGTACGACGGGCGGTGGTTCACGTTCCTGCGTGAGTCGATCTCGACGTGCGCGGAGAAGATCGCGGAGCGGCTGACGGGGGAGATCGCGGTGCGGCTGTTCAAGGGGACGGCGACGACGGTGCGTCGCAAGAGCCCGTTCAGCCTGTACAGCGAGGACTTCGCGACGTTCGGCGAGGACGAGGTGTACAACCAGAAGCACGCGGAGGGCTTTATCCGTCTGCTGACGCTGCCGGAGCGGATCGCGGCGTTCAACGGGCTTGCGATGGCGGCGAAGCCGCCTCGCGACTTGCCCGGGGAGCGGATCGGCACGGCGGCGATCGGTCCGAGGACGGGGCCGGTGTCGTCGCCCGGGCAGAAGCCGGTGTCGGACCCGATCATCAAGGAAGGCAAGGCGGTCTGAGATGGACGGGTTGCGGCACGAATCTGCGGCGCCCTCGGGCGATGTCGCGGCCGGCGCGGTGGGGCCGGGCGGGGCGTCGCGCGCACCGGGGGCGACGGCGGCGATGTGGGGCGGGCGGTTCTCTGAGCCGCCCGACGCGGTGTTCCGGGAGCTGAACGACTCGCTGCCGGTCGACTGGCGGCTTGTGCGGGAGGACATCGCGGGGTCGATCGTGTGGGCGGGGGCGTTGGGTGGGTGCGGGGTGCTCTCGTCGGCGGAGGTGACGGCGCTGCGGGCGGCGCTGGCGGAGCTGTGGACGCACGCGGCGAGCCTGACGCGGCCTCCGACGGAGTCTGGCGCGGAGGACGTGCACACGTGGGTGGAGCAGCGGCTTGTGGAGCGGCTCGGGTCGCTCGGGAAGAAGCTGCACACGGGGCGGAGCCGCAACGACCAGGTGGCGACGGACTTTCGGCTTTGGACGATCGGGGCGCTGGGGGGGCTGATCGGGCTCGTGCGCGGGCTTCGGGCGGCGCTCGTGGGGCTCGCGGAGCGTTCTGAGGGCGTGGCGATGCCGGCGTACACGCACCTGCAACGGGCGCAGCCGGTGCTCGCGGCGCACTGGTGCCTGGCGTACGTGGAGATGCTGGAGCGCGACGCCGAGCGGCTTCGCGACGCGGCGGACCGTGCGGCGGAGTGCCCGCTCGGCAGCGGGGCGCTGGCGGGGACGGCGTACCCGGTGGACCGGGAGTGGATCGCGGCGCGGCTGGGCTTTGAGCGGCCGACGCGGAACAGCCTGGACGCGGTGAGCGACCGGGACTTTGTGTTTGAGTCGCTCGCGGCGATGACGCTGTGCGGGCTGCATATCTCGCGGCTGGCCGAGGACCTGGTCATTTACGCGACGGAAGAGTTCGGCCTTGTGAAGATGGACGACGCGGTGACGAGCGGGTCGTCGCTCATGCCGCAGAAGAAGAACCCGGACGCGGCGGAGCTGCTGCGTGCGAAGAGCGGGCGGTTTGTCGGGGCGCTCGCGGGGTTTGCGGTGGTGCTGAAGGGGCTGCCGCTGTCGTACAACAAGGATCTTCAGGAAGACAAGTCGACGCTGTTCGGGGCGGTGGACGAGCTGGTGGGCGTGCTGCGCCTGGCGACGCGGCTGGTGGAGGGGACGCGGTTTGTCTCGGCGCGGTGCGAGGCGGCGGCGTCTGGGGGCGGGGCGAGCGCGACGGACCTTGCGGACTATCTCGTGTCGCGGGGCGTGCCGTTCCGGGAGGCGCACGAGATCGTGGGCGGCGTGGTGCGGCGGGCGCTTTCGGCGGGGAGGTCGCTCGAGCAGTTGTCGGGCGAGGAGCTGTGCGCGATGGACCCGCGCATCGGTGCGGACGCGGTGCGTTGGCTCACGACCGAGGCGATTCTGGCGCGGCGGGACGCCGCGGGCGGAACATCGCGCGAGCGCGTGAGCGCGGCGCTGGCGGAGGCGCGGGAGCGGCTGGAGAGCCCGACGGCGCGCGAGGTCGCGGCGTTGGTGCGCGACCCGGCGGCGCGGGTTGAAACCGGCGGGGCAGATACCGACAGAGGTGGCGCGAGAACCGGGGACGGCCCCCGGGGCGTGTACGCACAGCATCAGGCCGAGTGACGCCGGCGCGGCGGGGGCCGGGAGGCGCCTCGCCGGGGGAGACGGAGCATCGATGAGCGCAGCGGCGGCGGGGCGGGGCGTTGGCGTGGGGGCGGTTTCGGTGGAGGCCGGATCATCGGCGGTGCCTGCGCGCTGCGTGGCCGAGGCGGCGCAGGGCGATGACTCGCCGGGGATCGCGGAGTTGCTGGCGGAGTGGGCGAAGCAGGGGCTGACGCTGGCGCGTCGGCCGGCGGAGATCCGCTCGAACATCGAGGACTTCGTGGTGGTGCGCGACCCGGCGGACGCTCGCGTGGGCGGGCGGCTGCTGGCGTGCGGGGCGCTGGAGGTGGTGCTGCCGGGGCTCGCGGAGATCCGGTCGGTGGCGGTGCGCGCCTCGGCGAAGGGGACGGGGGCGGGGACTCTGGCGGTGAACTTTTTGCTCGCGATGTCGCGCGAGCATGCGCTGGAGCAGCTTGTGCTGCTGACGAAGGTGCCGGAGTTCTTTGCACGGTTCGGGTTCACGGTGACGCCGCACGACGAGCTGCCCGAGTCGTTCCGGCAGAAGGTGATCCTGGCTCGCGGGCGGACGCTGCTGGGGCGGACGGCGATGTCGCGGGCGGCCTTGCCGCCGCTGGTTGCGGACGGCCTGGGCGGCGGTGCGGGGCGCGGCGAGGGGTGATAACCTGCGCTGCCGGCGTGATGCCGGCAAGCGAGGTGACACGCGTGCGCATCGCCGTGCTGCGAGAACCCGGCCCCGAGACGCGGACGAGCGCGACGGGCGAGTCTGTGCGGAAGCTTGTGGGCCTTGGGGCCGAGGTGGTGGTGCAGTCCGGGGCCGGGGAGGCCTCGTGGATCGGGGATGACGCGTACGCGTCGGCCGGGGCGCGCGTGGTTGCGACGGCGGAGGAGGCGCTCGACGGGGCGGGTGTGGTGCTGCGCGTGGGGCGGCCCGCGTTGGAGGAGGTGCCGCGGCTGCCGGCGGGGTGCGTGCTGGTGGGGTTTTTGGACCCGTTGAACGACGCGGGGCTGGTGCGGTCGCTCGCGGAGCGCGGCGTGACGGCGGTGAGCAGGGAGCTGATGCCGCGGACGGCGCTGGTGCAGAAGATGGACGCGTTGTCGAGCCAGCACAGCCTTGCCGGGTACTTCATGGTGGTGCTCGCGGCGGAGCGGCTCGGGAAGGCGTTCCCGATGATGGTGACGCCTTCGGGGACCATCCAGCCGGCGCGGGTGTTTGTGATCGGGGCGGGCGTGGCGGGGCTGCAGGCGATCGCGACGGCGCGGCGGCTTGGGGCGCGGGTGGAGGCGTTCGACACTCGGCCGGCGGTGAAGGAACAGGTCGCGAGCCTCGGGGCGAAGTTTGTCGAGATTGATCTGGGCCAGACGGGGGAGGCGGCGGGGGGGTACGCGAAGGAACTGACCGAGGCGCAGCGGGCGATGCAGCGGGACGGCATGGCCAAGCGGCTGGTGCAGTGCGACGTGGTGATCAGCACGGCGCAGGTGTTTGGTCGGCGGGCGCCGCGGCTGGTGGACCGGGCGATGCTGGAGCAGATGCGGCCGGGGTCGTTCGTCGTGGACTACGCGGTGATGAGCGGCGGGAACGTGGAGGGGAGCGAGCCCGACCGGGAGGTGACGGTGGGCCCGGCGCGGGTGCTGGGCCTCGCGAACTTTCCCGGGCGCGTGGCGGCGGACGCGAGCCGGATGTACGCGAACAACCTTTCGGCGTTCGTTGAGCACTTTTGGGACAAGGACTCGAAGTCGCTTGTGCTGCGCGAAGGGGACGAGATCGCGAGCGGGTCAACGGTGACGCGCGGGGGCGAGGTGGTTCACCCGATGGTGCGGGAGCGGATGGGCTTGCCGGCGTTGGGCGTGCCGCGGGCGGCGGGGGGCGGGGCATGAGCAACTTTGAGGTGTACGCGTTCATCTTCCTGCTCGCGATGCTGCTCGGGGTGGAGCTGATCAAGAAGGTGCCGAGCCAGTTGCACACACCGCTGATGAGCGGGAGCAACGCGATCAGCGGGATCTGCCTGATCGGGGCGATGGCGCTGGCGGGGCTCGCGCGGGGGAGTCTGTTCGCGAGCGTGCTGGCGGGGGCGGCGGTGGCGCTGGCGACGGTGAACGTGGTGGGCGGGTATCTCGTGACGGACCGGATGCTGAAGATGTTCGGCGGGGCCAAGGCCGGGGCAAAGCCCGCGGCGAAACCCGGCCCGACGCCCGGTGGGGCTGGGGGTGGGGCATGACGCTCATCGCGGCGGTGCTGCTGGTGGCGTCGGCGCTGGCGTTCATCTTCGGGCTGAAGATGATGTCGAGCGCGGCGACGGCGCGGCGCGGGAACGCGCTGAGCGCGGTGGGCATGGGCCTGGCCGTGCTGGCGACGCTGATCCAGATCATCGTGCAGCAGACGGACGACGCGGGCTTTCACGCCGAGTCGATCGTGGTCATCGTGGTAGGGCTGTTGCTCGGCACGGCGGTCGGGGTGCCGGCGGCGCGGCTGGTGAAGATGACGGCGATGCCGGAGATGGTCGCGCTCTTCAACGGCTTCGGCGGCATGTCGAGCCTGCTGATCGGGCTCGGCCAGATGGCGGTGGCGGGGGCGATCGTCGCGGCACGCTCGTCGCAAGGCGGGGGCGAGGCGCCGCTCTCGTTTGTGGATGCGCTCGCGGCGACGGGCGGGGGGGACGCGCACTTTGTGGCGCTGACCATCGGGCTCGCGGTGCTGATCGGCGGCGTGACCTTCACGGGCAGCGTGGTGGCGTACGGCAAGCTGTCGGAGAAGATCACGGGCAAGCCCGTGCTCTACACAGGGCAGCAGCTCGTGAACGCGGGGGCGGCGCTGATTGCGGTGCTGCTGCTGATCGTGCTGGCGGTGTTCCCGGGGGCGGTGTGGGCGCTGTGGCTGCTGGCGGGGATCGGGCTCTTTTTGGGCGTGGCCGCGGTGATCCCGATCGGCGGGGCGGACATGCCGGTGGTCATCAGCCTGCTGAACAGCTACTCGGGCCTTGCGGCGTCGGCGGCGGGGTTTGCGGTGGGGAGCAACCTGCTGGTCATCACCGGCGCGCTGGTCGGCGCGAGCGGGCTCATCCTGACGCGGATCATGTGCCTTGCGATGAACCGCAGCCTGTCGAACGTGCTGTTCAGCGGCTTTGGCGCGGCGGGCGGGACGGAGGTCGCCTCGGCGGTGCAAGGGGAGGCGAAGAGCCTGACGCCGCAGGAGGCGTATGTCGCGCTCGAGGCGGCGCGGAGCGTGATCTTTGTGCCGGGGTACGGCATGGCGGTCGCGCAGGCCCAGCACGCGGTGAAGGAGCTGGCGAACCTGCTGGCGGCGAACGGGGCGGAGGTTCGGTTCGTGATCCACCCGGTGGCGGGGCGGATGCCCGGGCACATGAGCGTGCTGCTGGCCGAGGCTGACGTGGCGTACGAGCAGCTCGTCGAGCCGCCGGACGTGAACCCGGCGATGGAAACCGTGGACGTCGCGGTGGTGATCGGGGCGAACGATGTGGTGAACCCCGCGGCGCGGGATGACCGGGCGAGCCCGCTGTTCGGCATGCCGATCATCGAGGTGGACCGGGCCCGGGCGTGCTTTGTGCTGAAGCGGTCGATGCGGTCGGGGTACGCGGGCGTGGAAAACCCGTTGTTCTTCAAGCCGAACACATCGATGATCTTCGGCGACGCGAAGAAAACGATCGAGGGGTTGGTCGCGGCGTTCAAATCCGAGTGACGCGGGTTTGGTGTTTGGTCTGATGGGGTCTTTGCGGGAGTTGTTGGTCTCGGCGGCTTCGCGGCGCGTGCGGGGGGTGCTGGCTGGGGCGGTGGTGCGACGAACGCGACGGACGCGGGCGCGGCGGCGGGCCGTCGCGGCCCGGGCCGCTTGGTGTGGAACAGCGGGCGGGGTGGGCGTGTTTGTCTGCGTGCCGGCGCGGGGTGCGTCGGCGTGGGTGCCCGGTCCGGGCGCGGGAGACATGCCGTTGGCGTCACGATTCGGACAGGATCCGGCGGGGCAGGCCCTCGCCGAGCATGCTGCTGCGGAACTGGGCTCTGCGGGTTCGGGCTCTGCGGGTCTGGCTTCTGCAAAGCGGGGTCCGGTCGCCCGGGTGGCGCGGAACGTCGCGCTCGCCTCGGCGTCCGCGGCCGTGGTGATCGCGGCCGCGATGAGCGTTCGGGGGGGCGGGGGGCCGCCGCCGGGCGTGGCGGGGCTTTCCGCTGTTGTTGGAGCCGAGGGCGTTGTGGAGTCCGCCGGCGGCGCGACCGCCGTTCTGGGCGTTGAAGGGAGCACATTGACCATGTCGGCGCAGTCTGGATCGAGCGAGCGTTCACGCGGCGGCGGGGGCACGCCCACGGGGGCCGCGTCGGCGGCGGGCGTACCCGATCGCGACGAGCTGAAGCGGCGTTTGACGCCCCTGCAGTGGCACGTCACGCAGGAGGCGGGGACGGAGCGGCCGTTCACGAACGAGTACTGGCGCACGGAGACGCCGGGCGAGTACCGGTGCATCGTGTGCGACGAGGTGCTGTTCGAATCGGGCGAGAAGTTTCACTCGGCGTGCGGGTGGCCCGCCTTCAGCGCGGCGAAGAACCCCGGGGTGATCGCGGAGTACAGCGACTCGAGCCACTTCATGGAGCGGACGGAGGTGCGGTGCAAGCGGTGCAACGCGCACCTGGGGCACGTGTTTGACGACGGCCCGCCGCCGACGGGGCTGCGCTACTGCATCAACTCGGCGTCGATCCGCCTGGTGCCCGGGAACGCCGGGGGCGGCGGCGGCACGCCGTGACGGGTGATCATCACCTCGCGGCGCGGGGCGACCGTGGGCAGCCCGGGCGTGATGACGCGGCGGCCGGGCGGTCGGCCCCGCACGGAGGCTGAACAGGTTGGTTGGTCTGCGTGCGGGGGAGGCCTTCGGAACGGGCCGAGGGCCGGGGCGCTACACTGCGCATGCCGTCGGCGGGCTTTCTGCCCGCGGGAGCGACGGCGCGCGGAGGGTGCGCGTGTCGTCAGAGATCCACGAGGCGCAGTCTCGGGACGAGTTGCCGCCGGGCCAGTTGGCGAAGCTCGCGTCGGAGGCGTGCCCGGACGAGGACGCGCTGGCGGCGCGTGCGGTAGGGGGCGACGAGGAGTCGCTCTGCGAGCTGCTCCGCGCGTTCGGCCCCTTGGTGCGTGACCGGCTGAAGGGGAAGATCGGCCAGCCTTGGCGGTCGTCGCTCGACGAGGACGACGTGATGCAGGTCACGTACCTCGAGGCGTTTTTGCTGGTGGGCAACTTCCGCTACCGCGGGGCGGGGTCGTTCATGGCGTGGCTCGGCCAGGTTGCGGAGAACAACCTGCGGGACGCGCTGCGGGGCCTGCAGGCGGCGAAGCGGCCCAACCCGCGGAACCGCGTGCAGGTGTCGGGGGTGAACCAGGAGTCGTTCGTCGCGCTCGTGGAGATGCTGGGCAGCGCGTCGACCACGCCGAGCCGGGTGGCGGCGGCGGACGAGTCGGTGCGGCTGCTGGAGCACGCGCTGGGCACGCTGCCGCCGGACTATGAGCGGGTGGTGCGGATGTACGACCTCGAGGGGCTCTCGGCGCAGGAAGTGGGGGAGCAGTTGGGCCGGTCGTCGGGCGCGATTTACATGCTGCGGGCGCGGGCGCACGAGCGGCTGAAGAAGCTGCTCGGGTCAGAGAGCCGGTTCTTCAGCGACCCGGGGCGGTGACGCGGGCACGTTTCCGCGGATGCTTCGCGGGTCCGCGGATGCTTCGCCGGTCCGCGGATGATTGCGGTGCGCCGGCGGGTTGTTCGAGAGGCGGATCAGTCTTCAACGGCGGGCGGGGTGGCCGGCGCGTCCGGGTCGGAGCGGCGGGGCTTGCGCTTTTTGTGGACCGGCCGCTCGCGTGCGGTGCCGACGACGGGGGAAACGCTGCCGCCCATGAGGCGGAGGGCCTCCTCCACGTCCTTGTCGCCGCGGCCCGACATGTTGACGACGAGGTGCTGGTCCTCCGGCATGCGGGAGGCCATCTCGACGGCGTGGATCACGGCGTGCGAGGTCTCGAGCGCGGGGATGATGCCCTCGCAGCGGGCGGCGAGCAGGAAGCCCTCGAGCGCGTCGGCGTCGGTGACGGCGGTGTACTCAACGCGGCCGGTGTCCTTCCAGAAGCTGTGCTCGGGGCCGACGCCGGGGTAGTCCAGGCCGGCGGAGCAGGAGTGGACGTCGGCGGTCTGGCCGTCCTCGGTCTGCAGGACGTAGCTGAGCGAGCCGTGGAGGACGCCCGGGGCGCCGAGGCTGAGCGGCGCGGCGTGCTGGCCGGGCTCGGGGCTGCGGCCGCCGGCCTCCACGCCGACGAGGCGGACGGAGGCGTCGTCGACGAAGGGGTAGAAGATGCCCGCGGCGTTTGACCCGCCGCCGACGCAGGCGACGACCGCGTCGGGCAGGCGGCCGATGGTGCGGAGGCACTGGGCCTTGCACTCGCGGCCGATGACGCTCTGGAAGTCGCGGACGATGCGCGGGAAGGGGTGGGGGCCGACGACGCTGCCGATGATGTAGTGGGTGTGCTCGACGGAGCCCATCCAGTCACGCATGGCCTCGTTCGTGGCGTCCTTCAGCGTTCGGCTGCCGGACTCAACGGGCACGACGCGGGCGCCGAGCATCTGCATGCGGGTGACGTTCAGGCGCTGGCGGCGGACGTCCTCGCTGCCCATGTAGACGTCGCACTGCAGGCCGAAGCGGGCGGCGGCGGTGGCGCTGGCGACGCCGTGCTGGCCGGCGCCGGTCTCGGCGATGATGCGGCGCTTGCCCATTTTCACGGTGAGCAGGGCCTGGCCCAGCGTGTTGTTGATCTTGTGCGCGCCGGTGTGGGCGAGGTCTTCACGCTTCAGCCAGATGGTGGCGCCGGCGCCGCGGCGGCCTTGCTCGGCGGCGCGGCGGCGGGACTCGGTCGTGAGACCATCGGCGCAGAACAGCGGCGTGGGGCGGCCGACGAAGGTGCGGTTCAGCTCGGCGAGTTCGTCCCAGAACCGGTCGTCGCGCTGCACGCGCTCGTAGACCTCGGTGAGCTCGTCCAGGGCGGCGACGAGGGTTTCTGGGACGTAGCGGCCCCCGAAGTCGCCGAAGCGGCCGCGCGGGTCGGGCACCTCGCTCAGGCGGGGCGGACGGGCGGGCTGTGTTGCGGCGGGGTCTACGCGTTCGGGCATGGCGCAGGGTATTCGCGGGGCGGGGGCGGCGGGATGCCGGGAAACGCGGGTTAGTGCGGGAAGCCCGTTCCCGGCCCCGGCGGGACGGCGTGGGCGGCGCGGAGGTGGTCGCGCTGGGCCCGCGCGGCGGCCCGGTAGCCGCGGACCTCGTTCACCGGCACCATGAGCATCGCGCCCGCGACAAAGAAGCCCAGCAGCAGGGCGAGCGAAGCGGCGTCGCCGAAGAGCCGCGCGATGCCGCCGAAGGAGAGCACGCCCACCGCCCCGGCGAGCTTGTAGCTGAGGCCCCACAGCCCGAAGAACTCGCCCGTTCGGTGGGCGGGCGTGAAGCGGCCGACCATGGCGCGGCTCGCCGTGCCGATGCCGCCGAGGCCGAAGCCCAGGCCGTTGCCGACCACCCAGATGGGCCACTGCGGTCCGTCGGTGGGCCAGATGAGCCGGGCGGCGAGCAGGCCCGCGCAGGAGACGATCCAGACGGCGAGGAAGACGGAGATGGTCGCCTTGATGCCGAGCCGGTGCTGGAAGAAGCCCGTCGCGAAGCTCGAGAGGCCCGCGGTGATGGTGATCTGGAGCGTGAACACGATGAGCAGCACATCGTTGAAGCCGAAGCTGCCGGCGATGATGGCGGCGAACCCGACGACCACCTGCACGCCGAACCCGTAGACAAAGAACGCGAGCAGGAACGCCATCAGTTGGCGGTATCGCATCGCGCGGCGGAAGGTCTCGACAGTGCGGCCGAAGCTCTGCGCGATGAGGCCGTCCCGGGCGGCGAGGCCGTCGCCGCAGTCGCGCGGCAGCACGATCGTCGCGGGGATGATGCCGACGAGGAACCAGACGCCCGCGAAGACAAAGAAAGGTCGCCAGGACGCGGGGTCCAGAAGCTTGAACGTGCTCATAACGCCGGCGGTGATGATGAGGAGCACGAGCGCCCCGACGTAGCCCATGGTCCACCCGGTGGCCGAGACGCGGCCGATGTTCTTGGGCGTGCTGACGTCGGTGAGGAAGGAGGCGAGGAAGTTCTCGCCAAGCTGGAAGCAGACGTTCGCCGGGATGTAGATCGCCGCGGCGAGCAGCAGGTCACCCGTGCCGATGAATGCGAGAGCGCACGTGAGCAGCGAACAGACCACGCCCGAGGCGACGAGGAACCGCTTCCGCCAGCCGCGGCAGTCGGCGAGCGCCCCGAGCAGAGGGCTCAGCACGACGACGATCAGCAGGCTGGCGCCGCCGAGCAGCGCCCAGTTCCACTTGCCGAGATCGTCGGCGCGGCGTTGTTCGCGGGCGAGGTCGGCGACGCGCTGGGGTGTGGCTTGCGCGGCCGCCGCGGCTGGGTCGTCGACGGGGGGATCGGACGCGACGCCTTCGGTGTCGGTCTTTGTGCTGCTCGCGGGTGCGTGGCCGGCGGCTTCAACGGCCTCTTCGGAGGGGGCCGCCTTTTCGGTGTCGCCCTCGCGCATCGCCGCCTGCACGGCCTCGCGCATCTCGCTCGGCACCGGGGGGTGCGGCGTGACCACTTTTTGGACGTAGAGCCCGAACAGCAGCGTGATGATGAGGAGCGTGAAGCTCTGGTTCGCCAGGTCGTAGAGGCTCCACGCGAGCACACGCTTGGGGTTGGGCAGGCCGCGAAAGGGGTTCAGCCTTTCGAGCAGCCCGACGCCGCGACCGGCGGTCGCGCGGGAGGTTGTGGGAGGGGTGGTCACGGCGGGCAGACTAGCAGGCCGGGCGGACCGGTCAGGCACGGAGAAGATGCTGGGCGAGAAAATCGGCCTGCGCGTTCTTCGCGTCATTGCTGTAGCGGCCGAAGCCGATGTGCTCCTGCGGGGCGCCGGTCTCGGGCCAGGTCAGCTCGCGCACCAAGTCGCCGGCGGCCCCGCGGGCCTCGTAGTGCGCCCGCAGCGCCGCGAGGAACCGCCGTTGCCCGGGCCACGGCACCATCGCGTCCGCCTCGCTGTGCACGGCGAGCAGGGGAATGGGCCGAAAACCCGCGAGATTCGCCGCGGGGTCCAGCAACCGGACGGCCTCGGCCGCGTGCGTGCCCAGATTGCTCGGGCCCCGCTCGCCGGGCGGGGGAAAGTACAGGTCGTGCAAGCTGCCGGTGGTGCCCTCCACCGCGGCGCAGCGGAAGGCGTGCCCGTCGCACAGGCGGCGGAGCGTGATCATGCCGCCGAGGGACATGCCGCCGATGGCGAGCCGCGACGTGTCAAAGGGCCCGGCGCGGCCCAGCGCGTCGATGACGGCGGGCAGCTCGTCGAGCATCTGCCGGATGGTGGCGAGGGAATGCTGGGGGTCATGCCCAGTGCCGCTGAGCCGCTCGCCGTGGCCCGGCAGATCAAGCGCGCACGCGGCGACGCCCGCCTTGATCCAGCGGGCGTAGCGGCCCGGGTCCATTTCCTTGGTGGCGGTGCGGCCGTGCAGCCAGAGGCAGACGGGCGCGGGCGACGCGCCGTCCGGGTGGCAGAGCAACGCCGGCACGCCCGCGAGCCGCGCGGTGCGCGACCGCTCGGCGAGCGAACGCGGCAGGCCGCCGAACGCGGGCGACGGGTTCGCCGCGGGGCCGTCGTTCACCGATCGAGTTCCGCCGCGACGACGTTGAGCGAGCCGAGCACGGCGACCACGTCGGCGAGCATGTGGCCCTCGATGAGCTTGGGCATGAGGGCGTAGTTGATGAAGCTCGGCGGACGCGTGCGGACGCGCCACGGCCGCGGGCCGCCGTCGCTGACGATGAAGTAGCCCAGCTCGCCGTTCGCGGTCTCCTGGGCGCCGTAGGCCTCGGCGATGGGCGGCTCCCAGCCGCGGTTGCTCATGATGATCTCGAAGTGCTGGATGAGGCCCTCGATGGAGCCGTAGACGTCGGCTTTGCGGGGCTTGACCATCTTGCTGTCGGCGAAGACGTCCATCGGGCCGCCGGGGATCTTGTCGATGAGCTGCTCGATGATGCGGATGGACTGCCACGCCTCGGCAAGGCGGACCTGGAATCGCTCGTACACGTCGCCCGCGCTGCCGACGGGGACGCTGAACTCAACGGCCGGGGCGCCCTGGCCGTCCCAGTTGTCCTTGTAGCAGAGGTAGGGGGCGTCCTTCCGCAGGTCGCGCCGCACGCCGCTGGCGCGGGCGATGGGGCCCGTCGCCGACCAGGCGATGGCGTCTTCCTTGGTCAGCACGCCGATGTTCTGGGTGCGGTCGATGAAGATGCGGTTGCGGCTCAGCAGGTTGTCGATGTCCTTCAGGGCCGTGGCGAGGGTGCCGCGGATGAAGTTCTTGACCATGGCCTTGAACGTTTCCTCGTCGGGCAGGTCCTGCATGGCGCCGCCGACGCGGGTCCAGTCCGGGTGGTAGCGCTGGCCCGAGATGTAGTCGCAGATGTCGTAGATCTTCTCTCGCTCGTTGAAGCCATAGAGGAAGCCGGTGAAGGCCCCGAGGTCCAGCGCCGCCGCGCCGAGGCAGAGCAGGTGGTCCTGGATGCGGGCCATCTCGGCCATGATGGTGCGGACGGCCTTGCAGCGGGGCGTGAGCTCGATGCCGAAGAGCGTCTCGACCGCGTGGTGCCAGCAGATGTCGTTGGCGATCGGCGAGAGGTAGTTCATACGCGACACGATGGTCACGTACTGGTTGTAGTCGAGGTGCTCGCCCAGCTTCTCAAAGCCCGAGTGCAGGTAGCCGATGTGCGGCGTGCAGCGGGCGATCCGCTCGCCGTCCAGCTCCAGCACGAGGCGCAGGGTGGTGTGCGTCGCGGGGTGCTGGGGGCCGAAGTTCAGCACCCAGCGGTCGCCGGTGTCGACGTGGTCCTTGAGATAGCCCGTCGTCTCGACCCCGACGTCAAAGCCCTGATCCGGCGTGAGCGTGTACGGCATGAGCGGTTCCTGTTTGGACCTCCGGCGGTCCCATGTTAGCCATCGGTGTTCGCCACCGGACGCGTCTGCACGCCGCGGCGGGGCCCGCCCTCGAAAATCCCATGCCGCGGGCCGCAATCCCGCAAAGGCATCGGCGTTTCCGCCGGAGCGGATGCAGCGACCCCGCGGCACCGCCCCCCCGGCGCTCGCCCAGCGGCCGCCAGTCGGCCGGTGCCACGCCCCTCACCCCCGCCGCCAGCGCAAGGAGCCCGTCATGCTCTCGCCCCGCACCGGCCGACACGCCGCCGCCCTCGCCCTCGCGCTCGCCCTTGCACCCCTCGCCGCGGCTCAGGTGCCGTTCACGCGCCTGACCAACATCCCCTACGGCGACGGCCACGTGCGCCACGTCCTCGACCTGTATCTCCCCACCGCCGACGGCTCCGACGAGCCCCAGGCCCCCCGCCCCCTCGTCATCTGGATCCACGGCGGCGGCTGGCAAAGCGGCAGCAAGGAAACGTTCCGCAACACCCCCAGGCCCCAGGCCCTCATCGACCGCGGGTTCATTGTCGCCGCGATCAACTACCGCCTCAGCGGCGACGCGATCTTCCCCGCCCAGATCCACGACTGCAAGGCCGCCGTCCGCTTCCTCCGCGCCAACGCCGCCGCGTACGGCATCGACCCGCGGTTCATCGGCGTCTGGGGCTCGTCCGCGGGCGGCCACCTCGTCGCACTCCTCGGCACCTCGGGCGACGTGGCCGCCGCCGAGGGCGCCGTGGGCCCGCACGATGACGCGCTCTCCCGCGTCCAGTCCGTCGCCGACCATTTCGGCCCCACAGACTTCTTCAACGTGCCCAACTGGCACCTGGGCCCCGCGACGGCCGAGGCCGCGTTGCTCGGCTTCTCGCTGGGCGATGTGCAGGCCAACGTCAACAACCCCGTGTGGGCCGACCGCGTCGCGCTGGCCCGACTCGCCGGCCCCGTGACGCACGCCTCCGCCGACGACCCGCCCTTCATCATCGCCCACGGCACCGCCGACACCACGGTCGACCCGCTGCACAGCGATCTGATGCACGCCGCCCTTCAGGCCGTCGCCGTCCCCTCGACGCTGCGGATCGTCCCGGGCGCGGGCCACAGCCTGCCGCGGTCCGAAGACGAGCCCGTGTACCAGCACTTCCTCGCCACCCTCACGCCCCCCGCGTGCCCCGCCGACATCACCCGAGACGGCGCGATCAACGACCAGGACACCGTCGCCCTGCTTGCGCCAAACGCCCAGCGCGACCCCACGCTCGACTTCACCCTCGACGGCTGCCTCGATTTCTTCGACGTGCTCGCCTTCCTGTCGCAGGCCGACGCCGGCTGCCCATAGGCCGCCGCGCACCGCGCATCGCCCGCCGAGCCCACCGCAGGGCCTAACCTCTCAGAATGCCCGACGCGCTGCGCGATTTCGCCTCCGAGCTCTGGGCGATCCTCGTCGCCTCATCCCTCTGGCTGCTGCTGGGGTTTCTTTCGGCCGGCATCGTGCACGCCTGGGTGCCGCGGGCGTGGTTCCAGCGGCACCTCGCCGGGCGTGGGCCGCTCGCCGTGCTGAAGGCGAGCCTGCTGGGTGTCCCGCTGCCGCTCTGCTCGTGCAGCGTCATCCCGTTCGCCGCCTCGCTCCGCCGCGCGGGCGCAGGCCCCGGGCCGACGGCCGCGTTCGCCATCAGCACGCCGCAAACCGGCGAAGAGTCCATCCCGCTCACATGGGCCCTCTTCGGCCCGGCGTTTGCGGTCGCTCGCCCGATCGTCGCCGTCATCACCGCAGCCATCGCGGGCACGCTGATTGACCAGTTCGCCGCCTCGCCAAAGCCGGCGCCCGAAGCACCCAAGACCACGCCCCCCGCCGCAAACCTCCCAACGGGCGGCGCCCCGCGCACGCTCTCGCTCAGCGTCCTCACCCCGCCACCACCCTCCGCGCCGCCCCCGCCCCCGCCCCCGCCCGCGACCGCCGCCGCCCGCGTCCGCGTCGCGCTCCACCACGGCTTCGGCACGATGCTGCGCGACCTCGCGCCGTGGCTCGCGATCGGTTTTGCGCTCAGCGCCGCCGTCGCCGCCTTTGTCCCAGCGGGGTGGCTCACCGCCCACCTCGGCGGCGGGCTGCTCCCCATGCTCGCGATGCTCGTCGTCGGCCTGCCGCTCTACGTCTGCGCCACCAGCAGCACGCCCCTCGCCGCCGCGCTCGTGGCCGCCGGTGTCAGCCCCGGCGCCGCGATGGTCTTCCTGCTCGCCGGCCCGGCCACCAACGCCGCCACTATGGCCTGGGTGCTCCGCGACCTCGGCGCCCGGGCCCTCGGCATCTACCTCGGCACGATCGCCGTCATCGCCGTCGCCGCCGGCCTCGCGTTGGACGCGCTGTTCCCCGGCATCGCCGCGCACGCGGCCCACGCGCCGGGGCACGAGCACACGGCGTCGTCCGTCGCCGGCCTCGCGTGGCTCCCCACCGCCGCCGCGATCGTGTTCTCCGCGATGCTGCTCGCCGCGCTCGCCGCGCGGGCCTTCTCCCGAACGAACGCCCGGCCTACAGCACCACCGCCGCCCCGCGGTCAATCCGCGGCAGCGTCATCCCCTCCCGCACCCGGCGCGAAAGCTGCCGCTCGTTCAGCGCCGTCAGCGGGCTAATCTCAAGCGTGCAGTCGGGCGAGCCGTCCGGCCGGCGCGGCACGTCCACGCCCGCCGCCGCGAGCCACCGCGCCGCCCGCTCGGTCTGCAACTGCTTGCTCGTCGCCACGCTGTCCACGCCCTCGCGGTTCTTGATGGGCGCAAACTCCTCCACCCGGTCCGTCTCGAGCACGATCGACCGCTCCGCCATCGGCACCGCGTCAAACACAAACCGCTCCAGCTTCACCCCGTTGGGCTCCGCCGGCTCCACCGCGCGACCCGTCGCCAGGTCCACGTGCGGCACCTTCTTCACGGCGCGGTGATACGGCAGCTCAAAGCCCGGGTCCGTCGCCACCTTCTCCACAAACGCCACCGACAGCGCGTGGATCGCGATCGACCCGCCGATGAACCGCAGCGTCCCATCCGAGTTCCGCTGCGAGGCGAGCGCCTCCGGCATGTCCGAGTACTCGATCACGCACACCCGGCCCCGCGACCGGCAGAAGACGCCCACCTTCTCCTTCGCGTCCACCTTCGGCAGCATCTTGCTCGACATCTCGCCCGAGCTCTCCGCCGACGCCGCGTGCAACCCCAAAAACACCGGGTCCGCCACCTGCACGCACGGGTTGTCCACCTGGAAGTACGAGATGTGCTCCACCCCACGGGCCCGCATGTCGGCGAGCGCGCCCGACGCGTGCAGCGCCCCGATCGCCCCGCCGTGCCCGTCGGGGTTCGTCGCCACCTCGCCCTTCGCCGCGAGCAGCACCCGGCCCGTCGCCTTGTCAAAGCTCGGCATCACGCCCTGCTGAAAGAACATCACGTCCGCCGCACGCAGGCCGAAGAAGGCGTGCCGCTGGAAGAAGGCGACCGTCGCCGCGTGGTTCAGCGGGCTGGTCATGATGTACCAGGGCACCCGCGCCCCGAAGGTCAGGCCTGTCGCGAGCACCTGCTCGGCGAAGATCTGGAAGAGCGGCTTGCCCGACGCCGCGCCCGCCGGGTAGCACCCCTTGGGCCCGTCAAAGCCCAGCCGCGTCCCTTGCCCGCCCGCCACCGTAAAGCACGCCACCCGCCCGGCACGCAGCAAAGCCTCCCCGGCCTCGCGCGCCGCCTCCGCGTCCCAGCGCCTCACGGCCGAACGCGGGTCGCGCGGGAAGTACGGGGCCGGCTCCAAGTCGCCCGGCACCTCGTACGCCCCCTCGCTCTTCACGTACGCGTCTACCAGCGCCGGCAGCCGACGCAGCGGGAGCGAGCCGATCTGCTCCAGCAACGCCGACCGCCCCGCCGCGGGCAACTCGTCTAAAAACGTCAGCAGGTGGGCCTGCCCCACGGCCGCGAGCGTCTCACGAAGTTCGCCGAGCGACGGAGCCGTCTGAATCGCCACCGCAAGTCCCCCTTCCGCCGGGCAAACCCCGGCCCGCCGCGCGTGCCTCACCCGCGGCGCCCGAGGGGCATGCCGCGGCCGTCCCGTTCACGCCATCGTACTGCGGCCGCGGCTACGCTCGCCCCTTCTTCCAGGATCGCCGCGATGACACCCCCGCCCAACGTTCCCCCCAGCCAGGCCCCGCGCCGCACCCCGAGCCGAATGCTCGCGTCGAGCCACGCCGGCGCACGGCGGCGCGTGCTGGTCGGTGCGTCCATCCTGTCGGCCGACTTCGCGCGGTTGGGCGCCGAGGCCGCGCAGGTGCTGCACGCGGGCGCCGATCTGCTGCACCTGGACATCATGGACGGGCACTTCGTCCCCAACCTTTCCATGGGGCCGGCGCTGTGCGCCTCCCTCCGCCGGGCCCTGCCGGACGCCACGCTCGACGTCCACCTGATGGTGGAACGCCCCGACCAGTTCATCCGACCCTTCGCCGAGGCCGGGGCCGATCACCTCACTTTCCACGTCGAAGCGCCCGGCCCCGCCGGCCCGGCGGCCCTCCTCGACCAGATCCGGGCGCTCGGTTGCACCGCCGGCCTCGCCCTCAGCCCCGACACCCCGCCGGAGCGGCTCCGGCCCTTCCGCGACGCGGTGGACCTGGTGCTGGTGATGAGCGTCTACCCCGGGTTCGCGGGGCAGGCGTTTTTGCCCGCAACCCCGGGACGGGTGAAAGAAGTCCGCTCGATCGTCGGGCCGTCCCCGTTCGTCTCGGTCGACGGCGGCGTCGGCCCCCGGACAGCCACCGGCTGCCGAACCGGTGGGGCCGATTATCTGGTCGCGGCCTCCGCCATTTATGGACAGGACGATCCAGATCGAGCCGGCGTGATCGCCACCATCCGCGGCGACACCCCCTAAACAAGACAAGCAAGTCCGCTGTTTTCCCGCGAGGCCAAGCCGACCTCACCGACGTTGGGTAGACTCTGGGCTCGCCGATGTCGGGCGTTCAGGTCACTGGGGCGTGGCCGGGCGTTCGCGGGCGAGCGTGGCGTTTGACGCTGATGGGCAAGAAACAGATCTGGCGGGTGTTGCTCGTGCGGACGGGCTGCACCGACTGGGATCTTCAGCATCGAGCCGCGGGGCGGGCCGACCTGCCGCTGTGCCTGACGGCGCGCGCCGAGTTGGCCCGGCTCGCCGAGTCGGCCGAGGGGGTCCTGGGGGCCGATCGGCCCGACGTCCTGTTGTCCGGCCCGGACGAGGCCAGCGGCGAAACCTGCGCATTCCTTGCCGAACGATGGAGCTGCCGGAGCAAGCCGGTCGACGCCCTCGCCGAGGTGGGCCTGGGCCTCTGGGAAGGCCTCCGCAGCGACGAGCTCGCGGAGCGGTATCCGTCGGTGTACGCCCGCTGGCGGGAAGACCCCTCCTCCATCACCACACCCGAGGGCGAGCACATCGCCGAGGCGGCGGACCGCTTGATGGATGCCCTGTTTCGGGCGGTGGACAAACTGCGAACCGATCAACCCAACGTGGGTCTGGTGCTCCGACCGATCGCGCACGCGGTCGTGCGGTGCCGGGCGATGGGCGAGCCGTTGTCGGCGGTGTGGCGGGTGTCGGCGGCGGCCCCGGTCGCTGAGGCGCACAGCATGTCCCGAGAGGGGCTGCTGGAAGGCCGGGCCGGGGCGGCCCCCGCGGTCTGACGTGCCGCGGGCCGATCGGCGAGAATGACGTGCGGGGAAGGACCGAGGGCGAGACGGCAAGGAGCTTGATCGTTGACACGGACAGCCAGCCGGACATGGACGGACGTGCGGCCTGCGCGGCGCATCACCATCCCCGAGGGCCTGTGGTCCCGTTGCCCCGGGTGCTCGCAGATGGTCTACCGCCGCCAGGTGGAGGCCAACGCCAGCGTGTGCCCCGAGTGCGACCACCACTTCCGCATCTCCGCGAGCGAGCGGGTGGCGCAGCTCGCCGACCCCAACACGTTCACGCCGATGTTTGAGAACCTGCGCGGCGGCGACCCCCTGGGCTTTGTCGACCGCAAGAGCTACGCCGAGCGCATCGAGAGCGAGGCGGCGGCCTCGGGCGTGCCCGAGGCGGTGCGGGCGGGCGAGCTGTTCATCCACGGCCGGCAGGCGATGCTGGCGTGCCTCGACCTGTCGTTCATGATGGGCAGCATGGGGTGCGTGGTGGGCGAGGTGCTGACGCGCTCCATCGAGCACGCGATGGCGCGGAAGCTTCCGCTCATCATCGTCAGCTGCTCCGGCGGCGCCCGCATGCAGGAGAGCACGCTGAGCCTGATGCAGATGGCCAAGACCTCGGCCGCGCTCGCCCGGTTTGACGACGCGGGGGGCCTGTTCATCAGCGTGCTGACCGATCCGACGACGGGCGGCGTGACGGCGAGCTTCGCGATGCTGGGCGACGTGATCTTCGCCGAGCCCAAGGCGCTCATCGGCTTCGCGGGGCCGCGGGTCATCCGCGAGACGATCCGCCAGGACCTGCCCGAGGGGTTTCAGCGCAGCGAGTTCCTTCAGGAGGCCGGCATCGTGGACCGCGTCGTGCGGCGGGCCGACCTGCGGATGGAGATCGTCCGCGTCATTGATTACGCCGGCGGATGATGTCCGGCCCCGTGGCAATCCCGGCGGTCACGTCGGCCGACGGGCCGGTCACCGGCGCAACGCGCGATGCGGCGGAGCCGGCCTCGGTCGGAACCTCGGCGTCGGCCGCGGGTCCGGCCTCCCCCGAGGTGACGCCGCACGCGAGACGGCGCGGGCGCTGGGCCAAGGCCGGGCCGGCGCTGGCGGGCGGCCTCGGGTTTTCGCTCATTGCGGCGGCGTCGTTCCCGCAGGGCGGGCGGCAGGTGGGGGTGTGGTGGGGCGTGCTCGTGGCGCTCGCGCCGCTACTTGTGGGCGTGGAACGGGCGGCCCGACGGCGTGCGGGCGGCGAACCGGGCGCGGCGCCGTGGCGCATCGGCGCGATGGCGGGGCTGGGGGGCCTCCCGTTCTGGGCGCTGTGCGTGGTGTGGGCGGCGCGGCAGACGCAGCTTGGGTATGTGCCGTTCGTGCTCGCCCTCGCGGCGTTTGTGGCGGTGTTCGCGTGGTTCGCCGCGGCGGTGCTGCGGCGGTGGCGTGGCGCGGCGTGGGTGGTGCTGGCGCCGGTGCTGTGGGCAGGCCTGGAGGTGGCGCGGGGCGCGTGGGCCTTTGAGGGCTTTCCGTGGTACCTGCTTGCGCACCCGCTGATCGATGGGCCCGCGGGCGTGTTCACATGGCCCGCGTCGTGGGCCGGGGCGTACGCCGTGTCGGCGCTGGCGTGCCTGCCCGCGGCGGCGATCGCGGATGCAGTGGCCCGGCGCTGGCGGGCCGCGGCGGCGGGCGCCGCCGTCACCGCGGCGTGGGTGGGCGCGGGGATGCTGGGCGTGGGCACGAGCGGCGGCGCCACCGACGGACCCGCGGAACGCATGACCATCGCCGCGGTGCAGACCAACGTGCCGCAGAGCGTGCGGGGGGAGTGGGGGTTTGACGACCGCGTGCGCGCGTGGCGCGAGCTTTTGGGGCTGATGTCGATCGCGGCGCTTTCGAAGCCCGACCTGATCGCGCTGCCCGAGGGGATGTACCCCGGCAACAGCCCGCAGGCAGACGTCGCGGAGCAGGAAGCGATGATGCGGGTCTACTGGCCCGTCATCGACGAACGCACGGGCGGCGAAACGCACTTCCCGCTGGCGCGGATGGCGGACGAACTGGCCTCGTGGCAGCGTGTGGCCGGCGTGCCCGTGCTCGTGGGCGCGAAGGGGTACGACGACCTGGAGCTGGTGCGAAGCGACGACGGGCTGGTGAGCTACGAGAGCGACGCCTCGTTTAACAGTGTGTACCTGGTGGAGGGCGGGCGCGTCGGCGAGCGGTACGACAAGCTGCGGCTCACGCCGTTCGGCGAGGTGATGCCGTACATCTCGTGGTCCGATGGATTGGAGCGGGCGATGCTGGGCCTCGGGGCGGCGGGCATGCGGTTTGATCTTTCGGCGGGGCGCGAGGCTCGGGTGCTTCTTCCCGCGGTGCCCCGGCTTGGGAGGCGTGTGGGCGTGGCGACGCCCGTGTGCTACGAGGCGACGGTGCCGTGGGTGTGCCGATCGCTGGTGTTTGATGCGAAGGGCGAGCGACGGGCGACGGTGCTCATCAACGCGACGAACGACGGCTGGTTCGGCGACTGGACCGCGGGCCGGGCGGCGCACATGCTCGCGGCGCGCTGGCGGTGCGTGGAACTGGCGACGCCCATGGTCCGCAGCGCGAACACGGGGATCTCGTCGGTCATCGACCGCCGGGGCGTGGTGACGCACCGGGGGCCGACGGTCGGGCCGGACGGCCGCGACCTGCCCGCCGGCGCGGGCCCGGACCGCGTGGCGGGGGTCGCGGTGGGGGAGGTCGAACTGGGCCGGGGGGTGACGGCGTACGCCGCGTGGGGGCACTGGCTCACGTGGGCGTGGCCCGCGGGTGCGGCGGTTGTCGGCGCGGCGGGGCTCTGGCCGATACCACGGGGCCGGGTTGAGGCCGGCGGCATCGGGTGACTCGGAAGGGGCGGACCATGCAGATGAAGCAGATCCAGACCGGCGTTGACACGGCGACCCCAGACCGAGCGACCCGCCCGGCTGGTTCGCCGAGGCGGCGATGGGCGTGGGCGGCGGCGGCCGCGGTGCCCGTCGCGCTGCTGGGCGGCGTCGGCGTTTCTGCTGCGACGGCCCAGGATGCGGCGGCTGGGCAGGCGGGGCAGCCGGGGCAGGCGCTGACGGCCGTGCAGCGGTCGGAGCTGCGCGAGCGGGCGATTGCGCTGCTGACCGACGCGGCGCGGTCGGACGAGCCCCAGCTCCGGGCCAATGCGCTCGAGGCGTTGGAGTGGGCCCCGGCGCGGCTTCCGCCGCTGGTGGCGGCGGGGTTCTTGGATGCGAACGAGGGCGTGCGCGCGGTGGCGTGCCTTGTCGCGGGGCGCCGGGGGCTGCGGGATCTGCGCCCGAGTGTGTCGCCGCTGCTGAACGATGCGTCGCCGTCGGTGCGGGTGACGGCGCTGTACGCGCTGGCGGCGATGGGGGACGGGGTGGATCGAACGCCGCTTGCGGGCGCGCTGCTGGAGGCGGAGTCGCCGCGGGTGCGCGCGCTGGCGGCGTTTGTGCTGGGTGAACTGGGGGATCGCAGCGCGCTGCCGCTGCTGCGGCAGTCGGCGATGGCGGCGGCGCCGCGGGCGGAGCCCAACGAGCAACGCCTGTTTCAGTTGCAGCTGGCCGAGGCGATGGTGAAGCTGGGGGACGAAAAGCGGTTGGAGGGCGTTCGTGCGGCGTTGTACCCGGCCCGGCCGGAGGAACTGGAGCTCGCGGCCTTGGCGGTGCAGATCATCGGGCAGGTGGGGGACCGGGCGTCGGTGTCGCAGTTGATCGCCCTGACGGCGTACGAAGAGGGCGGTCGGCAGATGCCCGCCGAGGTCCGGCTCGGGGCGGCTGACTCGCTGGCCCGGCTCGGGCGGCGGGAGGGGTGGTTCATCGCGGATGAGTATGTCAAGAATGAGCTCGCGGTTGTGCGGGCTCAGGCGGCGCATGTCTATGGGCGGACGGGGCATGCGCAGAACTTGCCCAAGCTCGAGGCCCTGATGGCGGACCCGGTGGGCCTGGTGCGTGTCGCGGCGGCGGCGGCGGTTTTGGAGTCGCTGTCGGGCCGGGCCGGGCGGGGGCCCGGCGGTCGGGGGTAGGTCGGGCCCGGTTGGGTGGGGGCGGCGACGGCGGGCGGGGATCACGGCGTTGGTTGATTCTGGCCGGGCGGCGGAACCCCTTGCGGCGCGAAATCGGTATACTCCGCGGCCCCGGGACCGGCGGCGCAGGAGCCTCCCGCGTTTCGGGGAAGTTGAGTGGATGGGACAGGGTTCGCATGGCCTCACCCCGGGGCTGATGCGGACCCGGCCCGGTGGTCGGACGTTTCAGGGACACCCTCTGAGACCGACCCCTGGGCGGTTCCCGGTCCGCCCGGCTGCCAAGGGCCGCGACCCGCGGCCGACGACCCCGAGTGAGACGCCCCGAAGGCTCTCGGCACACCGGACGCGTGGCCGAGGCCCAGGGGTTCGAAGGAGCGACCAGTGCATATCTTGACGAAGGTCTTCGCGGTGCTCGCGGCGGTGATGAGCCTGGTGCTCGCGTCGCTCACGATCATGTACTCGGTGAACGCCGAGACGGTGCGTTCGTCGTACGACAACGCCCGGCTGAATGAGCAGGCGGCGGTGCAGGCGTTCCAGACGCAGCAGCAGCTGCACTCGCAGGAGACCGCGGCGCTCAACACTGAGCTGCAGGCGACGCAGCGGGCGGTCGCCGACCTGCAGTCGCAGATCGGGAGCCTGCAGATCGAGAACGACCGGCTGCTGCGGGAGAAGCGCACGGCCGAGGTGGATTCCGAGCGGGTGCAGGGCCAGGTGACGCAGCTCGGCGTGGCGCAGGAGACGCTGTCGAAGATCGTCGACGGCTACCGCGACGAGAACAAGAGCCTGCGCGACGCGGAGCTGAACTTCCGCGAGCAGCGGCTGGACCTCGAGGACCGGATCGCGGACCAGGCGAGCCAGCTGCAGGTGCTGGACGCGACGGTCCGGGCTCTGCGCGAACAGCTCGCCGACGCGGAGCGTCGTGTGGAGGAGCTGCGCGGCGGGCGGACGGTGGCGTCGGCCGAGTCGGCGGGCACGGTGCGCATCGCGGGGCGGCCCGTCCGCGGCCGGGTTGAGTCGGTGCAGGCCGACCCGACGAGCGGGGGCACGCTGGTGCGGGTGAACATCGGGAGCTCCGACCGCATGCAGGCGAACGCGGTGCTGAGCGTCTTCCGCGGCTCGACGTTCGTGGGCGAGGTGACGCTGACGGCGGTGGACCTCCAGGCGTCGACGGGTCGCGTGTCGCTGCCGGTGAACGGGCTGAGCGTTCAGGCTGGCGACGAGGTGATCACGCGGTTCCTTGAGTAACGCGGCGGCACGGCTCGGGTATGCGAGAGGGCGGGCCGTCTGCGGCCGAGGTCGCGGCGGGGTGAAAGGAAGTCGGCCATGAGTCAGTTTGGGATGACGATGCCCGGGGGTCGCCGCAAGGCCGCGATGACGCCCGACGTGTACACGGGGCTGCTGTTCGTCGCGTTTGCGGCGCTGACGGCGGCGAGCGTGATGCTGTTCCTGGCCGGGTCCAAGGTGGGGCCGGACGGCAACGCCTTCGGCCTGCAGGACGCGAAGAACGTGAAGCTCAGCAGCGGGCGGTAAGCGCCGGCCTCGCTGGGGCCATGAGCACGGCGGAGCGTGCCAGCCCACGGGGCTCTGCGGCCGCCAGCGAGGCCTCCAGCCGACGAACGATGCCCGTTGCGGCACGGTTCATCTGGCTGGTCCGGCGGATCCGACAAACGGACCGGGCGGGTTCGCAGAGGAGACCCTGAACGACGCGGGACGGCAGCGGAACAGCGGTCAGGACGCCCGAAGGCTTGACCGGCCAAAAGTTCCGTCTACCGTTCCGACCACGCCCCCCGCGGGGCGGCTGACAATCTGGGGCGGTAGCTCAATTGGTTAGAGTACCGGACTGTCGATCCGGTGGTTGCGGGT